>CAXTCN010000137.1:0-12173 GCA_964242575.1 uncultured Acetobacteraceae bacterium
GACACCGTCGCCGACCCAATGGCCCAACACTCCACTCCGACAGACTGCTAGCGCGCCGGATTAGAAGTTCCCCGGCGGCCCGGGCCGTTGCCTTCAACCATGCCGCGCCTATAGATGCTGCGCGGAAACCCCGGCCTGTAGCAGCTAGGATTAGGATGGACCTCTCGACTTGGAACGGCGTGGCGCGCCCGGACCGTGCTGTCCTGGAAGGCCGCTACACCCGGCTGGAGCCTCTTGACCCGGCGCGGCATGGCCCGGACCTTCTGGCCTCGGCGCAGCAGCCCGGCGGCGACGACCGGTTCCGCTACTTGTTCGAGGAGCCGCCGGCCGACATGGCGGCCTTCGAGCCATGGCTCGAGAACGCCTCCGCCTCGGCCGATCCCATGTTCTTCGCCGTGATCGACCAGCGGACCGGGCGGGCGGAGGGCCGCCAGTCCCTCATGCGGATCGAGCCTGCGCATGGCGTGATCGAGGTCGGCCATATCCTGTGGGGGCCGGCCATCGCGCGCACCCGCGCCACCACCGAGGCGTTGTACCTGTTCGCCCACTACGCCTTCGACACGCTGGGCTACCGGCGGTTCGAATGGAAGTGCAGTAACCTCAACGAGCCGTCGAAGCGCGCCGCTGAGCGTTTCGGTTTCACTTTCGAGGGCGTGTTCCGCCAGCACATGGTCGCCAAGGGCCGGAACCGGGACACCGCCTGGTTTGCGATGGTGGACGCGGACTGGCCGCGGCTGAAAGTTGGCTACGAAGCCTGGCTGCGGCCGAAGAACTTCGACGCGGCCGGGCAGCAGAAGGTCAGGCTGGCGTTCTGATGTCCGCAACATGCATCAAACACGGGTAGGGACGGGCACATGACGGTAGGCATCCTCCAATGCGGCGCGCCGCCGGATGCGCTTGCCCTGCAGCACGGCACGTATGGCGCGATGGTGCAGCGGCTGCTCGGCCCGGGACGGGACACCGTCATCTTCGACGTGACGGCCGGGGCGCTGCCGCCGAGCGCCACGGCGTGCGACGCCTACGTGCTGACCGGGTCGCCGGCCGGGGTGTATGACGACCTGCCCTGGATCGCGCCCCTGCTCGGCTTTTTGCGGGACGCGCGCGGACGGGCGAAGCTCGTGGGCATCTGCTTTGGGCACCAGGCGATGGCGCAGGCGTTCGGTGGCAGCGTGGTCAAGTCGCCCAAGGGCTGGGGCATCGGCCTGCAACGCTACGGCGTCACGCACCAGGTTCCCTGGACGGACGGCGCGGCCCATGTGGATGTGCCCGCCTCGCACCAGGACCAGGTGGTGGCCTGTCCGCCCGGCGCACGGGTGACGGCGGCCAGCGCATTCACGCCGTATGCCGGGCTGGATTACGGCGACGCCATCTCGTTCCAGTTCCACCCGGAGTTCACGCCCGCCTTCGGCACGGCGCTGATCGAGGCGCGGCGGGACCGCTACGGGCCGCTGGCCGGCCCCGCCGTCGCGTCCTACGGCCAGCCGAACGATTGCGCCCGGGTGGGCGGATGGATCAGCCGCTTCCTGGATACGCCCTGATTTCAGATACTATCAGGCGCCTCCACGCAAGCGCCGGAATGTCCTCACGGACCAGCGGGCAATTTTCTCCAGCGGGGTTTTCATCCCAGGGACATCCTCGGCGAGCAGCGCGAAACCCAAGGGAAGCATCCATAACCCCAAAACCGGAAGAACGGACAACACGCCGCCGAGGATGAACAACAGGGCTGCAGGCAGCCTGATCCACCAGTGAGAGGGCACCCGCAGCCACTCCACGAGGGACCGCAGCCATTTTGGCAGTTTGGTGAGGAGCCTGCCGATTCTTTCGTCCCACGCCTGGCTCAGCTCCGCACCCATGCCGTGTCTCCCGTTCGTTTGCCGGTTGTATATGGAGCGGAGCACGGCTTTGCCCGCGCCGGTTGGCAGCGCGGAGCGTGAGACGGCCCTGCTCGACGGCGGCGCTCCGGATACGGCTCAGAAGCTTTCCACCCAGGGCCGGACCACCAGCTCGTCGGTCCAGCAGTTGCGTTCCTGCCGCACCAGGGCCAGCATCGCCGCCGCGATGGCGTCCGGGTCAAGCTGCCGGTCATCTCCGCTTCCGGGCGGGCCGATGCTGCCGTCCACCACCACGTGGGCGACGTGCACGCCCTGCGGGTGCAGCTCGCGCGACAGGCTTTGCGCCAAGCCGCGCAGGGCGAACTTGCCCATCGCGAACGGGGCGGAACGGGCGAAGCCCTTCACCCCGGCTGATGCGCCGGTCAGGAGAACGGTGCCGCGGCCCGCGGCCAGCATCTGCCGCGCCGCCTGCTGCGCCACCAGGAAGGCGCCGAACGCCGTGACCTCGATGGCCCTCCGCACGGCCTCCGGATCAAGGTCCACCACCGGCCCGCGCACCCGGCCGCTTGCGTTGTAAAGCACCACCTCGGCCTCCGGCGCCTGGCTGAACAGCGCGGCCACCTGTTCAGGGTCGGAGGCGTCGCAAAGGTGCGCGCTGCCACCCAACTCGGCTGCCAGCACCTGCGCCGCCTCGGGCCTGCGCGCCGCCAGCGCGACGCGGTAGCCCTCCCGCGCGAGCAACCGGGCGAATGAGGCCGACAGTCCCTGGCCCACGCCGACGATCAGGGCATTCGCAGTCATGCCAGTCTCCTTTGGATGGCGCGGCAGGGCATCGCCGCGCTGCTCGGCGAGATGGTGGCCAACTTATCCGATTCTGCGCAGTCCGCGAGGGCTTATAAATTGTCATGGACCGGGCTTCTCAGGGTGGACGTTATATTATAACGTCACTGAGCCTCAAGGAATATGCCGATGCTCCGTACCGTCTTGCCCGCAGCCATGTCGCTGCTGGCGCTCCTCGCGACGTTTCCCGCGCTGGCGCAAGGTCCGTTGCGCGTTGTCTCCCCCTGGGAGATCACGTCGCTCGACCCGTCGCGCGCCGGTTACGTTTTCACCCGGATGCAGGTGACGGAGACGCTGCTGGGCGCGGATGACGGCGGCTTGCCCATGCCCGGCCTCGCCATCGCCTGGTCCGTCTCGGCCGACGGCCTGGCATGGCGCTTCACCCTGCGCCCCGGCGCGACGTTCCATGACGGCACGCCCGTCACCGCCGAAGCCGCGGCGTCGCTCCGCCGGGCCAAGGCGCAGCCCGGCCCGTTCGGCACGGCGCCCATCACGGACATCGGCGCGCCCGATGTCGGCACGGTCGAGCTGCGCCTGTCGGAGCCGTTCGCGCCGCTCCCGGCCTATCTCGCGCACAGCAGCACGCAGGTGCTGGCCCCGGCTGCGTTCGACGGGGGCGGAGCGGTGCGGCAGGTGCTCGGCTCCGGTCCCTACCGCATCACGAGCATCGAGCCGCCGCTCCGCTTCGAGATGGCGCGGCACGCCGGCTGGGGCGGGCCGGTTCCAGCGGTCGAGCACGCGACCTACCAGGTGGTGCCGCGCGCCGAGACGCGCGCCATGATGGCCGAAAGCGGCCAGGCGGACCTCGTGTTCACGCTGGACCCCGCCAGCCAGGACCGGCTGCGCCGCAACCGCCGGGTCGAGCTGCGCGTCATGCCGATCCCGCGGGTGCAGGTGTTGAAGCTGAACGCTGGCCTGCCGCAGTTCCATGACGTGCGGGCGCGCCGGGCCGTCAGCCTGCTGATTGACCGTGCCGGCATCGCCCGCGCCATCCTGCGCAACCCGGACGCGGCGGCGACGCAGTTGTTCCCGCCATCGTTGTCCGAGTGGCACCTGCCGGCGCTGGCCTTGCCGGGCCGCGATCCGGCGGAAGCGCGGCGCCTGCTCGCTGAGGCCGGATGGACGCCCGGCGCCGGCGGCACGCTGCAGCGCGATGGCCGGCCGTTCCGCGTGACGCTGCGCACCTTCTCGGACCGTCCGGAGCTGCCGGTGGTGGCGGCTGCCCTGCAGGAGCAGTTGCGGGACGCCGGGATCGAGCTGCAGGTGTCCGTGGTGAACAGCAGCGAAATCCCGGCCGGGCACCGCGACGGCACGCTGGAGATGGCGCTGTTCGCCCGCAGCCTGTCGCTGGTGCCGGACCCGATCGGCACGCTCCGGCAGGACTTCTCGCCGGCCGGCGGCGATTGGGGCGCCATGGGCTGGTCCAGCGCCGCCCTGACCGACGCGCTGGACCGCCTGGGCCGCACGTCCGACCCAGCCGAGCGCGCCGCCCAGCGCGCGAGGGCCGCCACGATCCTGGCGGACGAGTTGCCGCTGGTCCCCCTGGCCTGGTACGACCACAGCGTCGCCATCAGCCGGCGCGTCGCCAACGTGTCGGTGGACCCGTTGGAGCTGTCCTACCGCATCTCCGGCATGAAATGGGCGGAGTAGCCCGCACGCTGCTGCGGCGCGCGTTGCAGGCGGTGCTGGTTTCAATCCTGGTCGGCGCGCTGTGCTTTCTGCTGGTTCGCAGCCTGCCCAGCGACATGGCCTACCGCATCGCCGCAGGGCGCTACGGCTATGACCTGGTGGACGCCGCCGCGGCCGCGTCGGTGCGGGCCGAGCTGGGCCTGGACCGGCCGGCGCTGGTCCAGTTCATTGCTTGGCTGGGGCGGCTGGCTCAGGGCGACCTGGGTGTTTCGCTGGTGAGCGGCGACCGCGTCGCGCATGAGATCGCGCATGAGCTGGGGCACACGCTGGCGCTGTCGTTCGCGGCCCTGCTGCCGGCAGCGCTGGCCGGACTGGCGCTCGGGCTGCTGGCCGGGTTGCGGCCCGGCGGCACGGCGGACCGGCTGGGTCTCGTGCTGGCCGCTGCCTTGCGCGCGCTGCCGGTGTTCGCGGTCGGCATCGGGTTGATGCTGCCCTTGGCGTCGTGGCTCAACTGGCTGCCGGCGTCCGGGGACGACGCCGCCGCGCTGGTGCTGCCGGCGCTCACCTTGGCGCTGGGCTTGGCCGCCATGTCGTCGCGCGTGGCGCGGGACTCCGTGGTCGCGGCAATCGCCATGCCGCACTACGCTTTCGCCCGCCTCAAGGGCCTGTCGGAGGCGCAGGCGGTGCGGCGGCACGTGCTGCGCAACGCCAGCGTCCCCGTGGCCGCCTACCTCGGCGTGCAGCTCGCGCTGTTGGTGGAAGGCGTGGTCGTCATCGAAATCCTGTTCGGGCGACCCGGCCTGGGCCATGCGCTCGTGCATGCCGTGCTGGCCCGCGACGTGCCGGTGGTGCAGGGCGCCGCGCTGGTGCTAGCCCTGGCGTTCGTGACGCTGAACGCCGTGACGGACCTGTTGGTGCTGGCACTGGACCCGCGCCGGCGCACGGCATGAGGGGGCTGCGCCGTGTTCCGGTGCGGCCCGTTCGCACGCTCGGCCTGCTGCTGGTCGGCGTCGTCGCGCTGTTCGCCCTGCTTGGGCCGTTGTGGGTCGAGGTCGGCCCGGCCCGGCAAGACCTGTCCCGCATCCTGCAGCCGCCCTCCGCTGAGTTCTGGCTGGGCACCGACCACCTGGGCCGCTCCGTGCTGTCGCGCCTGGCGCACGCCGCGCGGTTGTCCCTGGCGCTCAGCGTCTTGTCGGTGGGCGCGGCGGCGGCGGCCGGCATCGGGCTGGGCCTGCTGGCCGCCTGGAGCGGAGGGTGGCCGGACCGGGTGCTGGCGTCGCTGGCGGACGCGGTGCTGGCGCTGCCGGGCCTGTTGCTGGTGCTGCTGCTGGCGGCGCTGGCGCCGGGCGCATACTGGTCATTGGCGCTCGGCCTGTCGCTCGCGGCCTGGGTCGAGTGGTTCCGGGTGTCGCGGGCGGCCGGCGCGGCGGTCCTGGCGTCGTCCGCGGTGGAGGCCGCGCGCCTGCTGGGCTTCGGCTGGGGCCATGTGCTGCGCCGCCACGTCCTGCCGGAGCTTGGTCCGTTGTTCGGGACCCTGGGGGCGTTCGGCCTCGCCAACGCAGTGCTGGCCATCGGCGCGCTGGGGTTCATCGGCGTCGGCCTGCGTCCGCCCACCGCCGAGTGGGGGCTGATGATGACGGAGTTGCTGCCCCACTACGACGAGGCGCCGGTGGCTCTGCTGGCACCGGCTGCGTGCCTGTTCATGCTGGTGCTGGGGCTGCAACTGCTGGCCAGGCGGACCGCCCGGTGACGGCGCTTCGAATCGAGGGCCTGCGCGTGTCCGCGCCCGGCGGCGGCGCACTGCTGCGCGGCGTGTCGCTCCGCGTCGAGCCGGGCGTGCCGCTCACGGTCTTGGGTGAGACAGGCTCCGGCAAGACCCTGGTGGCGGAGGCTGCGATGGGGACGCTGGCGCCGGAGTTGGCCGCGTCGGGCCGGATCGCCGTGGACGGCCAGGAGACCGACGCTGGGGACCGCACGGCGCGCCGGCGCCTGTGGGGACGGACAATGGCGCTGTTGCCGCAGGAACCCTGGCTGGCGCTGGACCCGACCATGCGGGCGGCCCGGCAGGTGCGGGAGACGCACAACTTAGTGGGCGGACTGCCGCCAGGCCAGGCCGGGACCCGGGCGGACGCGGACTTGCGGGCGCTCGGCCTCGGCACGGCAGGCGGTCGTTACCCGCACCAGTTGTCCGGCGGCATGGCGCAGCGCGTGGCCTTGGCGGCGGCACGCGCCGGGGGCGCCACGCTCATGCTCGCGGACGAGCCGACCAAGGGCCTGGACGCCAGCCTGCGCGACGCCGTGGCCGCGCTGCTGCTTCGGGCGTTGGACGCCGGCGGCGCGCTGCTTTGCATCACCCACGACATCGCGCTGGCCCGCGCGCTGGGCGGCGAGGTCGCGGTCATGCTGGAGGGCGCCGTCGTGGAGCACGGCCCGGCCGCCCGCGTGCTGTCCGCGCCGCAGCACGCCTACACCCGACGGCTGCTCGCGGCCGACCCGTCGATGTGGACTGCCTCAATCCCGGCGGCGCCGGGCGGCCCGGTGCTGGAAGCCGAGGGCGTCACGGTGGCGCTGGGCGGCCGGACGGTGTTGTCCGGGGTGGACTTCCGCATCGGCGCCGGGGAGTGGGTGGCCGTCACGGGGCCAAGCGGCTGCGGCAAGACAACCCTGGGCAACGCGTTGCTCGGCCTGCGGCGCATCCAGTCCGGGCGGGTGCGCCGCGGCGCGGGCCTTGCCGCCATCCGGTTCCAGAAGCTGTACCAGGACCCGGTCGCCGCCTTCGCGCCGCGCCGCCCCTTGCGCGCCGCGCTCACGGAAACGGCGGCGCTGCACCGGACGCCTTGGCCGCGCGTCATGGCCCTGCTGGACCGCTTGCGCGTGGCGGACCCGCTGTTGGACCGGCCCCCGGACCAGGTCTCGGGCGGCGAGTTGCAGCGCATCGCCCTAGCCCGCGCGCTGCTGCCCGACCCGGTGTTCCTGTTCGCCGACGAGCCGACCTCCCGCCTCGACCCGGTGACCCAGCAGGACACCATCGCCGTGCTGCGGGAGGTGTCCGCCGAGCGGGGCTGCGCCGTGCTGCTGGTCACGCACGACACGGCGCTGGCCGCCAAGGCGGCCCGGCGGCAGATCCCGTTGAAAGCCCGCTGAAGCCCTACAGCATAGGCCGCCCCCCGGTGACGGGAATGATCGCGCCGGTGATGTAGCTGGCCTCGTCCGACGCCAGCAGCACGTACGCGCCGGCCAGTTCGGCGGGCTGTCCCGCGCGGCCCAGCGGCGTGTCCTCGCCGAACGTCTTGACCTTCTCCTCCGGCATGGTGGACGGGATCAGCGGCGTCCAGATCGGGCCGGGCGCCACGGCGTTCACCCGGATGCCCTTCTCGGCGAGCATCCCAGCCAGGCCGGCGGTGAAGTTGGCGCTGGCGCCCTTGGTGGTCGCGTAAGCAAGCAGCTGCGGCGACGGGTTCTTGGCGTTGATGCTGGTCGTGTTGATGATCGCGCTGCCGGGCTGCATATGCGGCACCGCGGCCTGGCACAGGTAGAATTGCGAGTAGATGTTGGTGCGGAAAGTCTTGTCCCACTCCTCGGCGCTGATCTCGCTGATGTCCTGGTGGGAGCGCTGCATGGCGGCGTTGTTGACCAGGATGTCCAGCCGGCCGAACTCCGCCACTGCCTGCTGGATGATCTCGCGGCAGTGGCCCTGCTCCGCGATGTCGCCGGGCACCAGCACCGGCTTGCGGCCGGCCTGCCGCACCCAGTGCGCGGTTTCCTCGGCGTCGTCCGTCTCGTTCAAGTAGGAAATCAGCACGTCCGCGCCTTCCCGCGCATAGGCGATGGCGATCGCCCGGCCGATGCCGCTGTCGGCGCCGGTGATGATCGCGGCGCGCCCGGCCAGGCGGCCGGACCCCTTGTAGCTCTCCTCGCCGTGGTCGGGCTTTTGCGTCATCTCCGTCGTATGGCCCGGCGGATCGATCGGTTCATACTGCTGCGGGGGCTGGGGGTGGTTGCTGGTAGGATCGTCTGCCATGAAATGCTCCTTCAGGATGTGATGCGCGATGGGGGATCAGCCGCCGCCAATGGCGCGGGTGATGGTCCCGGTGCCGGCACAGGCCGCACAGGCCTTGCCGGCGAGCATGCCCTTGCCGTTGCAGTCAGGGCAGACGTCGTCGCCCGTGCCAGGCGTGCCTTCCGGCACTTCGTCGCCGGGCTTCATGGTGGGATCAGGGTTGGTGGGCGGCATGGCTCCTCCTTGTCGTTGGTTGCACCGTGGGCGGTCCTTGGCCAGCGCCGGTCCACCCGCATCCCGCCGAACCAGCCACTCGCGGCACGCGCTGCGATGCCGGGCGGCAGGGGATGGCTGAAGGCACGGGTGCGTGTGCTGACCACGTTGGGCACAACGGCAGAGAGTGCGTGCGGCTGCATGGCGCTCCGCCCGCCAATGCGTAAAGCACCAAGGCGTGAACCACGGTTGCGTGAGCGGCCCGGCGCTCAACCCCCCTGCCTCGCACCGGCGCCGCACGTTACGATTTAGTTACAAAACGCACGGAGCCTGACACTTTATGGCAACATCGATCGGCACTCACCCGAGCGGTCGTGACACTGTTGCGGCTCACACGGCTCATGCGAAGCCGTAAGTTAGGGGTCGAGGCCATTCCAGTACTTAGCTTTCTGGACGAGCGCGTAGCCGGCGACTGGTATACCGCGCCGCCACCGCCGTCAGCCGGCCGGATGCTCCCGAACCTGTTCATGTTCGCCACCGGCATCGAGTGCTCCAACCCGACCATCCAGGGCGGGCGGATTCGCCGGGACCAACTGGAGGAGTGCGGGCACTACAGCCACTGGCGCCAGGACCTGGTGCTGGTGCGGGAGATGGGGCTGCGCTTCCTGCGCTACGGCCTGCCCTATCACCTCGTGCACCTGGGGCCGGGCCGTTACGACTGGAGCTTCGCCGACACGGTGATGGCCGAAATGCTCCGGCTGGGGATCGAGCCCATCCTGGACCTGATGCACTTCGGCGTCCCGGACTGGATCGGCAGCTTCCAGAACCCGGCGCTGCCCGTGCATTTCGCCGAGTACGCCGGGGCCGTCGCCGCCCGTTACCCCTGGGTCCGCTTTTGGACGCCGATCAACGAGATTTACGTCTCGGCCCGCATGAGCACGCTGGACGGGCTGTGGAACGAGCAAATCCGCACCGACCTCGCCTTCGTCACCGCGTTGAAGCACCTCTCGGCCGCCAGCAAGCTTGCCTGCTCCGCCATCGTCCGGATGCGGCCGGACGCGGTGATCGTGCACAGCGAGAGCGCCGAGATGGTGCACGAGGCGCGGATGCTGCCCACCGCCGGCGTCACGCTGGCGAACAAGCAGCGTTTCCTGGCGCTGGACCTGCTGTTCGCCAGGCGGCCGTGCCGGGAGATCGCCGCCTACCTGGCCGACAATGGCCTGACGGCAGCCGAGCACGCTTGGTTCATGCAACGCGAGCCGGCCGGCACCCAAATCGTTGGCGCAGACTACTACGGCCGCAACGAGCACATTGTGAAGCCCTGCGGCCGGCGCTTCGCGACCGAGGACGTGATGGGCTGGTACCTGGTCGCCCGCGACTACCTGGAACGCTACGGCAAGCCGCTCATGCACACCGAAACCAACGTGTTCGACGCGCAGGCTGCGCCGGGCTGGCTGTGGAAGCAGTGGATCAGCATCTTGCGGATGCGCCAGGACGGGATGCCGGTGCTGGGCTTTACCTGGTACAGCCTGGTGGACCAGGTGGATTGGGACATAGGCCTCAGCGAGCAGCGCGGCGTGGTGAACGGGTGCGGCCTTTACGACATGGAGCGGCGTCCCAACCCGGTTGCGGCGGAGTACCGCGCGTTGCTCAATGAGTTCGGCAGCCTGCCGCTCGCGTTGCGCGCCGCTGAACGGGAGCTGGTGCTCGAACCCGCATGAACGCTACAGCCCGGGCGGCGTCACCTGGCCGCTCGCTGCTCCACTACCGTGCGGTAAAGCGCCACCGTGTCCCGCGCGATGGCGTCCCAACTGAAATGCGCGATGGCCCGCTCGCGCCCGGCCTTGCCGAAGCGCGCGCGCAGGGCCGGGTCGCGCGCCAGTTGGTTGATGGCGTCGGCCAGGCCCCTGGAGAACGCGGTCGGGTCAGCCGGGTCGAACGTGCCGGGCACCAGGCCAGGATCGACCAGCAATCCGGTCTCGTTCGGCGCCACGACTTCGGGGATGCCGCCCACGGCGGAGGCGACGACGGCGGTTTCGCAGGCCATGGCCTCAAGGTTGATGATCCCGAACGGCTCATACACCGAGGGGCAGCAGAACACCGCCGCATTGGTGTAGAGCTGGATGACCTCCGGGCGAGGGAGCATGTCCCGTATCCAAATCACGCCCGGCCGCCCGGCCGCGAACTTGGCGACGCCCTCCTCCATTTCGCGGCCGATCTCCGGCGTGTCGGGCGCGCCGGCGCACAGCACGATTTGCAGCGTGGGGTCGATGTGCGGGATGGCGTTGACCAGATGAATGATGCCTTTTTGCCGGGTGATGCGCCCGACAAACAGCAGGAACGGCCGGGCTGTGTCGATGCCGTGCTTCGTGAGTATGTCGGTGCCGGGCGTGGTGCGGTACTCCGACGGGTCGATGCCGTTGTGGATGACGTGGACCCGCTCGGGCTTCACGTCGAACAGGCGCAGCACGTCCGCCTTGGTTTCACGTGAAACAGCGATGATGGCGTCGGCCTGCTCGATGGCGGTGCGCTCCATCCAGGCGCTGAGGTGGTAGGCGTTCCCCAGTTGCTCGACCTTCCACGGGCGCAGCGGCTCCAGCGAGTGGATGGTCAGGACATAAGGGACGCCCCAGAGCTGGGACGCGATGACGCCGCCCATGTCGGTGTACCAGGTGTGGCAGTGCACGAGCTGGGCGTCGAGGCGGTCTTTCGCCATCACCAACGAGCGTGCGAACGCGTCGATGGCGCCGATGAAACGGGGGTCGCTGCCGATGCCGGTCTCCTTCCATTGCGGGTAGCCCCGGACTGCGAGCGCGCCTTCGTTCACGGCTTGGTCGCCGAAGCAACGGATCTCCACCTGCACGAGCTTCGCCAGCGCCAGGCTAAGGTACTCGACGTGCACGCCCGCCCCGCCATAGACGTACGGCGGGTACTCCTTGCTGAACAGGGCGACTTTGGTGAGTTCAGGCTTGGCCAAGTCCAACATGAACGAACCCCGGCAGCGGCGTGGCGGTCAACTCGCGGCATGGTAGCCCGCCAATCCGCCACGCCGCCAGCCTCCCGCTTGCCCACCGGCGCACCAGCTATGCTGCGGGGAACAACGAGGGTGGCCGGGCCGTGCAGGACTATGACATGGTAATCGCGGGCGCAGGGCCGGTCGGGCTGGCGTTCGCAGGGTCGCTCGCCGGCGCCGGGTTGCGGATCGCGCTGGTGGACCCGCAGCCCGCGGCGGCGCTGGCGGACCCGGCTGATGATGGGCGGGAGATCGCGCTCACGGACCGCTCGGTCGGCCTGCTGCAGGCGCTCGGCGCATGGGCGCGGGTGCCGGACGCCGTGGTCGCGCCGCTGCAGCGCATGCAGGTGCTGAATGGGCCGTCGCGCTACGCCATGCAGTTCGGGGCCACCGCCGCGGGGGATGGCCCGGTTGGCCGGTTCGTGCCCAACCACTGGCTGCGCCGGGCGCTGCATGGCGTCGTGCAGGACCAGCACGGCGCAGAGCTGCTGCCCGGGCAGTCCGTCGCCGCCGTCCGCATCAAGGACGGCGCGGCCTTGGCCACGCTGTCAGACGGGCAGGCGCTGCGGGCACGGCTGGTGGTGGCGGCGGACACGCGGCGCTCCCGCCTGCGGCAGCAGCAGGGCATTCCCGCCAGCCTGCACGA
>CAXTCN010000138.1:0-12124 GCA_964242575.1 uncultured Acetobacteraceae bacterium
AGGTCGGGCTGGGCCATGTCGGGCTGGTGCTGGGCGTCGAGATGTCGCGCTTGGCACGGTCGTGCCGGGACTGGCACCAGTTGCTCGAGATCTGCGCGCTGTTTGATACGCTCATCGCCGACACCGATGGCGTATACGACGCGGGCGGCTTCAACGACAGGCTTCTGCTTGGGCTCAAGGGGACGGACGATAAGCGAGGCAGAGCTGCGCGTGCTCAAGACCCGCATGCTGGAGGGACGCCGCGCCAAGGCGCAACGTGGCGAGCTGTTCTTCAACCTGCCGCGCGGCTACGTGCGCAGCTGCGCAGGCGAGATCGTGTTCGACAGCGACGAGCAGGTGCAGGCGACCGTGCGCTTGGTGTTCGACACCTTCGAGCGCCGCCGCACGATCAACGGCGTGCTTGCCCATGTCGTCGCCCACGACATCCAGCTGCCGTATCGCGTCCGAGCAGGAGCGGCGAAGGGCGAGTTGGAGTGGCACGCGCCAAACCGCTACACGCTGTCGGAGATGCTGCAAAGCCCGCTGTATGCCGGCGCCTATGCTTACGGCCGTCGCTGCGTCGATCCATGCCGCCAGAAGCCCGGGCGCCCCGGCACGGGCCAGAAAGCCGCTGACCCGGCGGTGTTGATCAGGAACCGCTTGCCTGCCTACATCAGCTGGGAGGACTACGAGCGGAACCTGGAGCAGGTGGTGGCGAACCGCAGCGCACAGCGCGGCATCCCCCGAGGCGGCCCGGCCCTCCTTGCGGGCTTGATGGTGTGCGGCCGATGCGGTCAGCGCATGGCGGCGCAATACCCGAATGGGGGCCGGTTCCAGCGTTACAGCTGCTCGCGGCTGGCGATGAACTACGGCGCGCCCCTGTGTCAGTCGCTCAGCGGACGGGCGCTGGATGCGCTGGTGGGCGACCTGATGCTGCAAGCGCTCGCACCGGCTGCGCTGGAGGTCAGCCTGCACCTGGTGGAAGACCTAGAACTGGAGCGCACGGCCCTGCACCGGCAATGGCGGCAGCGGCTGGAACGGGCGCGCTACGAGGTCGAGCGCGCCCAGCGCCAGTATGACGCCGTAGAGCCGGAGAACCGGCTCGTGGTGCGCACTCTGGAACAGCGCTGGGAGGCGGCGCTGGCCGATGAGGTGCGCCTGAAGACCGAGCATGAACGGTTCCTGGCAGGCCAGGCCTTGCCGCTGACGAGCGACGAACGCGCTGCCATCGAGCGGTTGGCGTCGGACATCCCGGCGCTCTGGACGGCTTCCACCACCACGGCCGCTGACCGCCAGGCGATCGCACGCTTGGTGCTGGACCGCGTCGTCGTCGCGGTGCAGGGCAAGAGCGAGATCGTTCTCGTGGAATGCCACTGGGTCGGCGGCGTGCGGACGCAGCATGACCTGCGGCGGCCGGTGGCCCGCCTGACGCAACGGAGCGACCATGCCGCCCTGCTGCAGCGCGTCCAGGCGCTGCACAGCGAAGGCCACAAGGCCCCGATAATCGCCGGGGCCTTGAACGCGGAGGGCTGGACGCCGCCCAAGCGCCGGGCAACCTACAACGCCGTGATGGTGCGCAGCCTGCTGCGCCGCCTGGGCATACCGGCTGGCTCTCGCCTGTCCTGGGCAGCCCGGCTGCAAGGGCGTGAGCCGGGAGAAGTGACCGTTGACGAACTCGCAACGCGGCTTGGCGCACCCCACGCCACGGTTCACCGCTGGATCCAGCGTGGGGTGGTCGTCGCCCGCAAAGTGCCGGTGCTTACTCAAAGCGTTTGGCTGATCCAGGCCGATGAAGCCGAGATCGACCGTCTACGCCACCGCCGCCTGCATGGCGTAGGCCACCCTGCAACCCTTAATCACTCTTGAGACGCATCATGCCTGGCAGATCTCCGCCTGGCCACGCGCGCAATACCGCCGTTCGTAGAGGGCGCGGGCCGAGCCGCCCTGCAGGCTGGTGACGATGAAGCGCGTGTCCGTCCCGTCAGGCCCGGCCTCGACGCGGGCGATGATGCGCTCGACCCGATCCCAGCTTGCGGCGCCGTCGTGGAACTCGGCGAAGCGGCGCAGCTTGGCGCTGCCGTTCGAGGCGGCGAAGCGTGCGGCGGTGCTGGCCTCCAGGCGCTCGATATGACGGCGCAGCGTGCTGGTGGGCGCGACACCAAGCAGGTAGTCGACGCGGTTCGCTCGGCACCAGCGCAGCACCTCGGGACCGCAGTAGTGGCTGTCAGCCCGCAGCAGGACCTCGACCCGAGGCCAGTTGGCGCGCAGCTGGCGCACCAGGCGGCGCAGGAAGGAACGGATCTCGCGCCCAGATGGCCGCTTGGCCGGACGCAGCACGGCGGTGACGAAGCGGCCCTCGCCGTCGAACACCACGATGGGCTGGAAGCCGTATTCGTCCTGATGCGCGTTGAACAGGCGCAGTTGCTGCTCGCCGTGCACGGCGTCGAACGTGTCGTCCACGTCCAGCACGATCCGGCGCGGGTGTCGCAGAACGACCGGCCCGACTTCCCGATGTTCGACACCACCGCGCTGCATGTCGAGCGCGCCGTCGCAACAGCGTTCGGCGACGTGGTTGCGGAGGCCAAAGCAACGAGCTGGTCCCGATGAACGCCACGGACCTGAGCGACGCGCAGTTCTCCCTGCTGCAGGCGCACATTCCTGCGGCTCGAGGCGCAAGTCGGCGGCGGTCAGTCAGTGTCAGGCGCGTTATAAATGCAGTGCTATGCCTACTTCGCATCGGCTGCCCGTGGCGGCTACTGCCGACCGAGTCTCCACCCTGGGGAACGGTGTGCTGGTACTTTGGGCGATGGCGCCCCGAAGGCGTTTGGCATCGAACGCACGATGCGCTCTGCTGAGCTGCGCGCGAACAAGATGGGCGCGATCCCGACCCGAGCGCCGGCATTGTGGATAGCCAATCCGTTCGCACGGCAGAAGGGGGGATGCCGCGGCTACGACGCGGGCAAGCGCATATCGGGCCATGGCAAGGATTTGTGCGGGATCCTCACACATCGGCGGCTGACGGGGCGGCACCATCGGATTGATGTGGCTAGCCAGCCGCCGCTGCCGCGGCGCACTGGCCGTTAGGTCACGGCCGCAAGGTTTGGAGCGTTGTGATCTGACTGCTCTTTGTTCGCGGCGTGCTCGTCCCATAGCCGCATCAGCTCGGTAACGGCCGCATCCAAGGGCGCCCCAGGCACCTGGTCGCGTGCTTCCACGGACAAGCCGGTGAGAAAGGCATCGAGCACCGTCGCCAACCCTAGCGCGTCCGTGCCAGGCTGCAGCTCGCCCATGTCCATCGCGCGCTGCACACAGGCGCGCAGTCCGGCGCGGTTGCGGTCGCGCTCAGCCGCCAGCGCCGCTTGTAGATGGCTGTTCTCAGGTGAGCATGTGCCGGTGGACATGACGACAAGGCAGCCGAGCGGGTGCGACGCGTCCGTCTGCATCCGGGCGGAGGCGCGTAGGCACTGCTCTACTGCCGTGCGCGGCGGGATAGCGGGATTAAAGAGCGGCGCCATGACCTGGCCGTGGGTGGCCAGATAACAGTCCACGGCCTCGCGGAACAGGGCCTCCTTGGACCCGAACGCGGCGTAGAAGCTCGCCGCCGAAATATCGCCCATCGCTGTCTTGAGCTGGGCCAACGAGGTGGACTCGTAGCCGTGCTCCCAGAACAGCCGCATCGCCTGTTGCACGGCCACGTCCCTGTCAAAGCCGCGCGGGCGGCCCGTTCTTGGCATGATGTCCTGCCCCCTCCAGTCGTTCTGAAATGGCCGGTCCGGAAGTCGTTGACAAGCGGCAGCGGCCCTCCAACTTATGAACCGAACAGTTCAGATATCCAGAGACAGATTGTCCCATGCTGGCATCCCACTCCGAAGCGGCGGCGCTTACCCGCCCCGCATCAGCCGGCACCAGCCAGGAGATGACACGATGACAAGCTTGAAGCGCCTGGCCTTCGCCCTCCTCCTCGCCACGGCCGGCGCGGCGGCCGTCGTTGCCCAGCCGGCACCAGCGGAGGAGTTCCCCTTGCCCGCCGGCTTCAGCGGTGCCTTCCATGACATCGACGGAGTCAGGCTGCACTATGTCACCGGCGGCCAGGGGCCGGTCGTGCTGCTGGTGCATGGCTTCGGGCAAACCTGGTACGAGTGGCACCAGCTTATGCCGCTGCTGGCGCGCACCCACACCGTGGTGGTCCCCGACCTGCCGGGCCTCGGCTTGTCCGGGCCGCCGCGGTCCTACGCCGGGCAGGACGTGGCGGAGATCCTCCACAAGTTCGCACAGAGCTTCAGCCCCGCTGCCCCGTTCGACCTCGTCGCCCACGACATCGGCATCTGGAACACCTACCCAATGGTCGTCCAGCATCAGTCGGACATCAGGCGCATCGTCTACATGGAGGCGCCGATCCCTGACCAGAGCATCTACCGATATCCGGCCTTCACGCCGGAGGGCGAGTCGCTGATGTGGCACTTCAGCTTCTTCGCCGCGGGCGACCGCCTGGCCGAGACGCTGATCACCGGCAAGGAACGGTTCTTCCTGGAGCACTTCATCAAGGTCCACGCCACGAACAAGGACGCCTTCACGCCGGAGCTGCTGGATCTCTACGCGCGCTCTTACGCCAAGCCGGGGAGCCTCAACGCCTCCTTCGAGTACTACCGGGCGCTGAACGAAACCGCGCGCCGCAACGCGCCCTTGGCGGCCACCAAGATCACAGTGCCGGTCCTGGCCATCGGTGGCGGCGGCCATGGCGGCTTCGGCACGGCGCAAGCGGACCAGCTGCGGGAATACGCCACGAATGTCGAAGGTTTGTCCCTGCCCGGCTGCGGCCATTGGCTGCCGGAGGAGTGCGCCGGGCCGCTCAACCAGGCCGTGACGGGGTTCCTTGACCGGAAGTGACGCGATTGACCGACGCAGGAGGTGCTTGCCCATGCCCAATCTCGACCTCGTGTTCTGGCCCGCCCCCGTCCGCAAGCACCCATTCGAAGCGCACGTGCAAGCGGCTGCGGTCGGGGGCTTCACCTCGCTGGCCATCGCGGCCACCACCTACGCCGAGGCGCGCGGCCGGGGCCTGAGCGCCAGCGCGATCATCCGGATGGCGCAGAACGCAGGCACCCCGCTGTGCCACCTCGACACGCTCACGAGTTGGGCGCCGTTCCAGCTCGACCCCGGCGACTTCGACGCGGAGATGAACGAGCGCTGGACCACGCCGGTCGAGCACGGTCTTGGCATCTGCGCCGAGCTTGGTTTGCGGCAAATCCTGGCCACTGCCGCCTACCGCCCAGGCGCGGTGCCGTTGCAGCAATTGGTGGACGGCTTCGGCGACCTGTGTGTGCGAGCGGCGCGGCTGGGCATTTGGGTGGACCTGGAGCCGATGCCGTTCTTCGGCTGCCCGACCGTTGAGGCGGCGTAGGAGGTCGTTGGCGGCGCGGCGCAGCCGAACAGCGGCATCCTCGTGGACTCCTGGCACTTCTTCAAGGCCGGGCAGACGCTTGAGGCATTGGCCGGCATCCCCGGTCATTGCCTGCGCACCATGCAGATCAGCGACGCGCCCCTTCGGCAGGTCGGCCCGACGCTGATCGGGGACACGATGGAGCACCGCCGCTGGCCCGGGCAGGGCGAGTTGCCCGTCGCTGACCTGATCCGCGCGGTCGCGGCCAAGGGGCACCTACGGGCGATCGGGCAGGAGGTGTTCAGCTTGGAGGCGAACGCGATGCCGCCCGAGGAGGCGGGGCGGATCGCCGGAGAGACCACATGGGCCGCGTTCCGCGAGGCGGGTGTTTCCGTGCCTGTTATTGCCGATCAGGCGCGATGAATGGTTAGGCCCGTCCTGATCCTGGCAACATCCGCGCTGTGCTGCGGCGCCCTGGCCGGCGAGGCTCCGGCGCAGCCGCGGGTCGCGCAACCGCCGCTCGACCTCGGGCAGACCAGCTTCCTCGACGGCGAGGGCGCACCGGGTTTCCTGCTCGAAACCATCGGCCTGGGCACCGTCGCCAGTTACGCGACCGATGCCGCGGGTCGGGCAGTGCCGGGAACGAACAAGCAGTGGAGCGCCAACGTCACGCTGCACCCGGTCTACACCTCGAAGGCCTCCCTGCTGGGCGGCAACCCGGGCATCGAGCTGCTATTCCCGTTCTCCGCGACGCACCTGACCGTGCCGAACCAGCCGGCAACGACCCAGGGCGGCGTGGGGGGACGTGACCATCTCGCCGTTCATCCAATGGTCCGGCGGCTCCTTGCTCGGCAAGCCGTTCGCGTCCCGCCTCGCGGTGCAGGGCGTGGTCCCGTCTGGCAGTTACAGAACGTCGCGGCTGATCAACGCGGGTACGAACGTTTGGCAGGTCTCGCCCTACTACGCGCTGACCTGGCAGCCGCTGGACAAGTGGGAGGTCAGCATCCGCCTGATCTATGGCTGGAGCAGCCGCAACACCGCGCCGCCACCCGCGCTCGGCGTCGGTAGCGTGCAGCCCGGCGGCCAATTCGCAGCCAATTACGCCGCGTCCTACGCCGTGACGCCGAAGTTGCGGCTGGGCCTCTCGGGCTACGTGCTGCGGCAGGTGACGGACACGCGGCTGGGCGGCAGGGCGGTGGCCGGGCTGCAGCAGCAGACGTTCGGCCTCGGCCCTGGGCTGCTGTGGAACGCTGGTTCGGCGCGGGTCATCGCCAACCTTTACCGCGAGTTCGGCGCGCGCAACCGGCCCGAGGGCGTCAACGCCGTCGCCCGGCTGCTGATCTTCTTCTGAAAGGACCGCCAATGGACCCCGAGCCGTTCGTCCTGCTTGCCACCCTCCACGTCAAGCCGGGATGCGAGGAGGAGTACCTTGCCCTTGTCGGCCCGGTGAACGACGCGATGCGGCACAAGCCAACCTTCGTGAACACCGTGCTGCATCGCAGCGCCGATGACCCGGCGCTGTTCATGCTGCACGAGACCTGGCTCGACCGCGAAGACTTCTTCGCCGTGCAGATGAAGCGGTCCTACCGCGCGGAGTACGAGGCGCGCCTGCCCGCCCTGCTGCGCAAGCCGCGCACCATGCAGGTATTCGAGCCGTTGCGCAGCGATTACGTGTTGCGCACCGGGATGAGAGGAGCGGCGTGACTGGCGCGCCGCATGTCATGAACCACGTTGGCATCAACGTGCCGGACCTCAATGCAGCCGTGGCCTGGTATGTATCCGTGCTCGGATTCGAGGTGGTGCATCTCATCGCCGAGGTAGCGGCAGGCGTGGGGTCCGCCGGGGTCCGCTTCGCCCAGATGAACGGCCCCGGCTTCCGGCGCGGGCGGGTCGCCTACCTTACCACTGCCAACGGCATCGGGTTTGAGATGTTCGAGTTCATCGAGCCGCAGATGCTGCCGTTCCGGGACGACTGGGAGTACTGGCGTCCCGGCCTCTGGCATGTGTGCCTGACCGCTCCTGACGTCGCGGCCCTGGCGGCAACCATCACGGCGAACGGAGGGCGCCACCGCACGAAGGTGCTGGAGGCGTCGCCCGGCTCCGGCTTCTGGATGACGTTCTGCCAGGACCCCTGGGGCAACCCGGTTGAGCTGATGAGCGCGAGCTACGACCGCATTGCCCAGGCTTCGGCCTGATGCACCCGGAAGCGCCGTGAAGGCGTACGTCCTTTCCGGCCTGGTCGGGATCGTCGTGGGCGTGCTCTACGGCGCCCTGGGCGTAAGGTCCCCCGCGCCGCCGGTCGTGGCGCTTGTGGGCCTGCTCGGGATGCTCGGCGGCGAGCTGGTTGGAAAGCGGTTGATCACTTGGTACGCTCCTCTTCCAGTCAAGGAGGCAGGCGCCGCGCCGCCCGGAGCGGCAGCCCCGGCCCGAGCGCCCGGCAGCCAGGACAACGCACAGTAACGTGGTCGTCGCACAACGCTCGGCGCCTCTCATAGCCAAAGACGATCACGCTATCCGGTCATGAATTCAGGGATCCCGTGTGCCAAATCAAACTGCCATGGCGAATATCCGCTGGCCAACACTGCAGAGTTTTTTGGGGGTCCGGTAGCAGCAGAACCGAAACTGCATTTCAGTCATCACTGGCACTTCCAACTTTTGCGATCAGCATCTGGTCCGCCCCGACCCTCCCCGCCACTCCATCCGGAAACGCGCACCCGCGCCGTCCGGCGCAGGTTCTGGTGCGTGGCGTCTCACAGCTCGCACGCGAGCCCGGCTTGAGGCCGCCAAGGCAGGAGATTGAGTAGCAAAGAAGGTGGGGGCCGTTTCAGCCCTAGTCGTAGCGAATGAAGCACGCATGGAGCTGATCCCACCGCATTCGGGAGGATGGGCCGCCCTCCGGTCCGGGGCCCACGTGTTCCACCGCTTACCTTTGCCGCTGACAGCGGTAGGCGGCCCTGAACCAACACCACTGTCACCAGAGGCCATTCGGGTCAGGCGAGGGCTGTGATGTGGGTGCGCATGTCGAGGTCGAAGCGTCCGTAAGGGTTCACGTGCGTCCAGAACAGCGGGGTAAGCGCGTGCAGGTCGCGTGCCGTCAGCCGCCCTTTCCATTCAGGCCTGGCGAGCACCTGTTGGATCATGAGCGTGTTGACGTAGACCATGCAGTTCTGGAGCAGGTGGAGGCTGAGCATGCTCGCCTCCTGGTCTTCGCGCCGGTTGCTGGACACCTCGCCGCGGCGGGCAAAGAAGATGAAGTCGTTGGCTGAGTTCCACTGCTCGATGACGTTCAGCCCGTCGTTGATCTCGGCCCTGAGCGAGCGGTCGTGCAGGTAGCGGGCGAGGAACACCGTCTTGACCGCTTTCCCAAGCTCCATCAGCGCCTTGTAGGTCGGGTGCTGGGTGTTCTCGCGGGTAAAACGGCGCAGGATGGCTTCGGCCTCCGCCGTGCCCAGCCGGAGCGCGGTGGCGTACTTGACCATCTCGTCATACTGCTGCCGGATCAGCCCCCAGTCGATCGGGCGCGTGAGGATTGCCGCTAGGTTGGGGTAAGCGCCGGGCTGGCCGGCATCGGGCCGGTACAGGCGCTGCTTGCCGATGCGCTTGAGCCGCGGCAGGAGCTGGAAGCCCAGGAGCTTCGTGAACGCGAAGGCAACGATGCTCTGCCCGTGGCTGTCCACGTATTGCCGGTCCACCTCCAGCTCGGTGCAGTGGCGCAGCACGCCCTGGATCATGCTGGCCACCTCGGACGAGGAGGGCGACTTCAGCTGCGAATGGATGCCCAGCGACTTGCGTTCGACGTGCCAGTAGATCATCACCCCGCGCCCGCCGTAGCGCACGTGCCACTGCGTGGTCAGGTTCTGGTCCCAGGCCCCGAAGTGCTTGCTGTCGGACGCGCAAGCGTTGGTGCCCTCGCCCCAGATCAGGGGGTCGCGCACGCGCAGGGTGGCGTTCGTCACCTCCGCGATGCCCTCGCGCAGCTGCTCGGCCGTGATGTAGCGGCGCCGGACGTAGAGCAGGTCCCGGTAGCTGGCCCCGTGCTGGACGGAGGCCATGCGCTTGAGGCCGGCGTTGGTGCCAAGGCCGTTCAGGCACAGCAGCAGGCGCGGGCGCAGCACGGCGCGGTCGAGCGCCTCATAGGCCGTAGGTCTGCGGAGCCGGTCGGTGAAGCCGAGCCGCAGGTCGGCTTCCTTGACCATGTCCAACAAGCCCGTCATCGGCCATTCGGCGGCGACAGCGGCCTTGAGCGCCTCGATGTCCGGCGAACCTCTTGGTTCGACGTTGGCCGGCGGCGGTTTGGGCTGCAGCGGCGTGAGGCGGATCCAGCCGCCGCCCTTGCCGGTGACGCGGACATCCGCGTTGCGCAGCAGGCCAGCGTCGAAGCAGGATAGGGCGGTGCGCATCTCGTCTTGCAGGCGGGCGATGAACGCGCCTGCGTCGCGCGGCAGTTCGAGGGCGGCATAATGCTCGTCGCGCCGGGCCGCGAAGTCGGCGGGCACGTCGTCATCGGGGTTCCTGTAGCGGTCGGCTCCCGCCACCCACACCTCTTTGCAGCGGAGCTGGTCTCGGAGCGCCTCCAGGGCGCAAATTTCATAGGTGATGCGGTTCACCCGCTCCCGCCCGCGCGGGTCGCGGTCCACCACGGCGTCGCGCCAGAGTGGCCGGACCACGCCCTCTATCGGCACGGCCTCGTCCACGGGATAGGCTTGAAGCTTGGTCTGGGCATAGCGGCGAACCAGGTTCAGCGCCTGGATCACGGGACGGTGCGCGTCGTTGTTGGAGCGGAAGTCGAGCGTCGCTAACAGGTCCAGCACGGCGCGGCGGTAGTGGCCGCGGTAGGAGCTGCGGATGGTGGCGCGCAGGGTGGTCCGATATGTCGGCCCGGTTGCCTTGGCCTCGCGCAGCAGGTCCTTGAACGTTTGCTCGCTCACCGCGGGGTAGAGCACCTCGCGCACCGTGCCATCCGGACGCTTAACGGCCACGTCGGCGATCCGGTAAAGGATGGCCTGCTTGCCAGTGACGCGCTTGAGGTCCTCCAGCAATTCCTTCTCCACCCGGCTCTCGGCACGGGCGCCGATGTGGTGGACCACCTCGATCAGCAGATCGACAAGCGTGTCAGTGACCGCGCGTCCACGCAGGTGGGCGTACGCCGCGAGCCACGCATGGCGGGTCGTTTCGGGGTGCCGGCGCAGCTCGTAGGGTGCCTCGACGGCTACGCGCTGGCGGCAGGCTTCCAGCTCGGCCGGGCTCCAGTCGGCGAACAAGCCATCGGTCAGGCCGAGCCGGCGCACCGTGTCCAGCCGGGCCAGCTCGTCGCGCAGGCTGGCGACGCTCGCCCGGCCGGGGCCACTGCGGAGGTGGATCAACGGCGCGGCCTGTGTTTCTGGATCGGTCTCGCCTCCGGCGACGTCGGCCGCTTCTGGACTGCCGGCCTGCAGCAGGGCGTCGAGCTGGGCGCGCGTCTCCGCCGACAGCCGGGCGTGGACCGCGGCATAGCGCCGTTCGTCATGGGCGCGCACCGCCGCGCGCACGATGCGGGCGACACGGTCGGGGCTGGGCGGCTCGACCCGGAGCGCACGGCACCTCGCTTCGGCCTCGGTGGCAAGCTCATCCATGTCGCGGATGCGGGGAGCCACCGCGTCGCGCAGCCAAATGCCGAGGTCCTCGGCGTCGGCGACCGTCGCCTCGCGGAAGCCGAGCAGGGCGCGTATCTCGGCCCGCTGCCGCTTGAGCGTGCAGTCGTCGGAGTCGGGCAGCAGCGCCGCCCGGCTGCCAGGTGCCGGCATGCCGAGCCTGTGCGCCAGGTCCGCGACAGCATCCTTGTCCACCTCGGCCGCGCCACGCGGGAAGCGGCCGCGGGCGCGATAGAACAGCAGCATGACGGCGAACCGCAGGCGGCTGCCCCAGCGCTTGGCTTCAACAATGAGGCGATCCGCCGGAGACAGGTCCCAGGTGCCGTCCAGCATCGTGGCGCTCATGCCGGTGTCGCCGTCCCCAGGCCGGCGGCGGCGCAGGCAAAGGAAGGTGCGCCTGGCCGTTCTTTGAGGGCCATGCGGCTACACCCCGCCGCAGGCGACGCCGTTGACCGCGCGCCAGGCGATCGACCGCGACACGCGGAACAGTGCCGCGATCTGCGCGTAGGTCTTACCCTCGTCCGACCGCATCCGCCGGGCCTCTCTTTGCTGGTGCGGTGTGAGACGGAAGCGCCTGCCCAGATGGGTGCCACGCTTGCGCGCCGCGGCAAGCCCGGCGTTTGTGCGCTCGATCAGGGTGGCGCGCTCGAACTCGGCGAGTTGGGCCAGCACCCCAAACACCATGCGCCCGGCCGGTGTCGAGCTGTCCACGCCGAGGGTGGTGATGACGATGCGCACACCCCGTGCGTCCAGGTCGCGGGCGATCGTGAGAGCGGCCAAGGCGTCGCGCCCGAGGCGGTCCACCTTCCAGGCAACCAGGCTGTCCCCGGGCTGGAGGCGCTTCAGCAGTGCGTCGAATCCTGGGCGCTGCCGAGCGCCGGACTCCTTTTCTTCCACGACGTTGGCCGAGATGACGCCTGCTCCCTCCAACGCGTCGAGCTGGAGCGCAAGGTTCTGGTCCTCGCGGCTGACCCGCGCATAGCCCCATACAGATGGCACAAAACGCCCCTTTTTTACGACACACCTTTACGGAACATATAAGCCCTTGAACATTAACGGTCCAGGGTTCTGTGCCGCAACCGCAGGGCTTTCGCATCAAGCGACGGGCATATGGTTGAGGATGTCGGCGAGGACG
>CAXTCN010000139.1:0-12082 GCA_964242575.1 uncultured Acetobacteraceae bacterium
CGTCCAAACCTGCCCAGGTTGAGCGGCAAGAAAGCGGTGCAGCTCGACCCCGTGCCCGCCCAGGGCAGCCGCGAGGTCACGGGCAGGGCGGTCCGCACCCTCATTTGTAAGGCGGAACGTTCCCCAATGGTAGCCGAGGGCCTGTTGGGCGCCGAGCAGCCCCATGGCGCGCACCGCCTCCTCAGGATTCATATGCTGGGGCGCCATGAACCAGCGGGGTTCATAAGCACCGATTGGCAGAAGCGCGAGGTCAATAGGAGGGTGGCCCGCGGCGGCATGGCGGAACGGGCGCCCGCCGGCAAAGCCCGTGTCTCCGGCGTAGTGAATGGTTCCGCCTGGCCCCCGCAGCACGAACGAGGCCCATAATGCGCGGTTGCGGTCGAAAGTCCCGCGCGCCGACCAGTGGTGTGCCGGCTCAGCCCAGGCCGTCACCGCAGGCCCAAGCGGCGTCGCCTCGCCCCAATCAAGCGTCGTGACCTCGATTGCGGCATCGTGCGAGCGGATCACGGCGTCGTTGCCCAGCGGGGCCAAAATGACCGGCCGGCTCCGGCGCCACAAGCGCGCGAGCGTCTCAAGGTCGAGATGGTCGTAGTGGTTGTGGGAGATGAGCACGGCGTCAATGTGCGGCAACTGGTCGAACGCGATGCCAGGTGGGTTGTGGCGGCGAGGTCCGGCGAACGAGAAGGGACTGGCACGCTCGGACCAGACTGGGTCGATCAGGATGTTGCGCCCGCCCGTTTGCACTAGGAAGCTGGCATGGCCAACAAAGGAAACGCGCACGCCAGCGCCCTCGACACGCGCGGGAGGCACGTCGGCCGCGTAGGGACTAGGGACCGCATCTGGCCAGGGCTCACGCCCTCCGCCGAGCTGCCAGCCCAGGAAATCGGCCAAGCCGCGCGGCCCCTCGCCACCAGGGTTGAAGAACCGTTTCCCATCGAAGTGGCCGTTGGCGGACCCGATCCGCGAAACCCTGTCGTAGGCCGCTTCGGCGCAGCTTGCCAGGGCGCCGAGTGCGGGCAACGCGGCAATTGCGCCAAGCATCCTACGGATTATCACAGCCTTTTTCTCCGGAAGGTACAACGAAGCCGCCCGGACCAGGTGCGGCAGGCCGCACGGCGGCGGGCGATCTGCTCCATCCGGGCGCACTGGCCGTGCCGCCAAATCCGGACTGCCGGGAACCTCAATGGACTCCAGCATGCGCGATGGGTGTCACGGTTCCAGGTCCCGTGCTGTTGCAGCCCGAAGCGACGCCGCGCAAAAGCAGATGCGTCAGGAACGACGTGGCGATGCCTGCGGCTGGAAGCCACCGTGCCCGGCGCGCAACCCGGTCCACCACCGGGCCTGCGAACGCAAGCAGCCCGATCCGTTGCGCGACCAGGGCATCGTGCGGGGCGATGGCGGTGACGGCGGCGAAAATGGCCGTCGTGTAGGCTGGGCCCGCGAGGTAGGTCATCGGGAGCAGGTTGCCGTGGCGCGCCTCAGCGCGCAGCGCGCAGAGCCAGAGTACCAGGTTCAGGCCGGACAGCACTGCGAGGTGGGCGGCATAGATGCCAATGGCGATCGACGCCTCGGACTTCGAGCCGTAGAGCGTCGTCGTGACCGGCAACAAAAGCACGAGCAGGAGAAAGGCCAGATTGCCGTAGACCGAAGTCTCGCCACGGTTCGGCGTCACGCCCAGGCGACGGTGCTGGCCCACCCAGAACAGGCCACCGACGACGAAGCTGAGCACGAGTGCCGTGACCTGCGGCCGTATATCCTCTAGGATTTGGTCCGGTGTCATGGCGCCCCAGGCATCCCGCCGTTGGAACAGGCCGAAGGCGAGCATGGTCATAGCCACGCCGAACACGGTGTCGGTTAGGAGGTTGATCCGAGAGGCAGGGCCTGTCTCAGTCTTTGCCGGCATGAGTGGCTGCTCCATGATGTGGGCGCCGGGCGCCCACCTCAGTGCTTGCGCCGAACAGTGATCGCCGCTTACATAGTGTGCAGGCGCGTGTCAACGAGGTACCTTCATCATCCCAGTTGCACCTTGACCGAGCGGGAAAGAAGGAGAGCCGATGCGTCGCGCTGCAGAAGCCAAGAAACCGAGCCGGTCCTACGTGATCTCGCTCGACAACCGGAAGGCGCGCGGCTCTGGCCATGAGCGGCCGGAGGAAATCCTCGCGGCGGCGCGCGCGCTGTTCCTGGAACACGGTGTCGAGAGCGTCACGACCCGGCAAATCGCGACGCGGGTCGGCATCTCGCAGACGGCCTTGTACGTTTATTTCAAGAACAAGGAGGAGATGCTCGACCGGTTGGTCGAAGCCGCGTTCCTCAAACTGCGCGCGGCCCTGAAGAAGATCGAGGCCAATTGCGCCGACCCGGTTGATTACCTGCGCGCGGTCATCCCGGAGTACATCCGCTTCGGCCTGGACAACCCCGACGAGTACCGGCTCGCGTTCCTGCTGCGCGACGGGCGCCGCAAGACGGCTCAACGCCTGGAAGAAGGGCACGAGGCGCCAATAGAGCTTCAAGTGTTCGCGGATATGGAAAGGCAGGTCGTTGCGGGATTGGCGAGTGGTGCCTTGCGGAGTGCGGACGGATCGGGCCGGGGAACGGCCCAGGCTCTTTGGGCGACCATCCATGGCTTGGTGGCGCTTCGCCTGGCCTACCCGGATTTTGGTTGGCTCCCGGCACCGGAGCTTATCTCCGTGCAGGCCGACATGCTGCTGCATGGCCTGATCGCCGCCAGCGCTGGCATTCCCCCGGACACAGCAGCCACAGGCGCACTGCCCACGGCGAAGCCTAGGCGTCCTGCACGGAGCAAGAAGGCCGCCTAGCGTCGGGCGGGGCCGGCGTGCGGCGCACGGTCCGCGCAACTTCGGCACGTCGCCTGGACCTGGCGCCTCGCGGCCACGCCGCGTCAGGACCTTTGGAGCGCATCCCGCCGCGACTAAGGAACACCGCGCTTGACCTGCTCCGCCATTGTAACTAATCAATGCTCAGTGTTCGTGAAGCACATCAGGGTGGCGGTCGGTGCCCCTGGCCGCTACACAGCGCCCGCCGTCATCCGCCGGAATGCCCGAAAGGAAGCCGCCCATGTTTGCCGTGAAAGCCTCCCCGCTGACCCGTTCGGGTGCTTGGAGCCCTACGACATGGGCTGCTTGGCTGGTCCTGCTGCTGCTGGCCACAGTGGTCGGCATCTATTCCATGCGCTACGCCCTTCCGAACATTCCCGCCCCCGCCAACCTGCCGAGCTTTGTCTCCCATCGTAAGCTTCTCATCATCCATGCCGTCACGGCGTCCGTCGCGCTGCTTTTGGGTCCGTGGCAGTTTGTTGCCGGCTTTCGCCGCTGGCGCCTCCCCTGGCACCGCTGGATGGGGCGGGCCTACGGGTTGAGCGTGCTTGTGGCCGGACTGACGGCTTTTCCCGTCGCCACGAACGCCTCGCAGGGCATCGTCTCTTCCCTTGGCTTCATGACGCTGGCCGTGTTCTGGCTGGCCGCCACGGCAACCGCCATCCGTCACGCCATGAAAGGCAGAATCCCTGAGCATCGGCGCTGGATGGTCCGCAGCTACGCCCTGACTGCCGCGGCGGTCACGCTGCGCATCTTGCTTGCAGGCAGCACGGCGCTGCATCTGCCCTTCCATATCGCTTATCCGGCCATCGCCTGGCTGTCCTGGGTGCCAAACTGGATCGTGGCCGAAATGTGGCTGCGCGCCGAACTCAGGCGGCGCCAGCACGTGGCCGTGATCACGAGCGCGCGGACACTCTTTGCTCCCGCAGGCGGAACGCCAGGCCTCTGCCCGGTTCCTGGCGGACCCTGACGGGCGCGACACCGACCTGTCCAGGTCCTCGGACAGTCGGCAGCCTCACCACCTCTTCCGCCTTGAGCGATAGAGGGAGTCGGACAGTTGCGCTCCAGGGCGCCGGGCCGCCGACGATGCGCTGCGGACCCACAGCGCGGACCTGCCCAGCGTTCCACTTCAGCGCATTGGCAGGTAGATGTAGCGAACCGCAATCATCGGCGCCTCGGATCGCAATCATCGGCGGCTCGTGCCCACGCTCATTGCATCGGGGCTGAGCGTCCGAACCCACGCTCACTGCAACTGGGCGCATAAAGGCTGCAAGCGGGACCGCAATCATCGGCACCCTGCCCACGCTGACTGCAACTGAGCGCGGACTGGGGCGGGCCAGGAAACGACCGCTTTCGTGCCCTGACCTGAACTGATCCCGAGTGCGCCCATTTACGCCTCGACCTCGGGCATGGAACCCGGTCATACTTTCTAGGGCCAAGTTCACCCGGCCTGGACGGGTTTCCTGACTATCGAGGCGCCATGCTGATCGGCTACGCTCGCGTATCCACCGACGACCAGAACCTCGACCTGCAGCGCGACGCTCTGCGCCTGGCGGGCTGCGAGAAGATCTATGAGGATCGCATTAGCGGCGCCAAGGCGGCGCGTCCGGGCCTCGCGATGGCCCTCGAAGTGGCCCGCGACGGCGACGTGCTCACGGTCTGGCGACTTGACCGGCTCGGGCGCTCGCTGCACGACCTGATCCTGCTTGGCCGGAAACTCGATGAGTCGAACATTGGGCTGATGAGCGTGCAGGAGAAGATCGACACCGGCTCCAGCGGCGGCCGGCTCGTGTTCCACATGTTCGGGGCGCTGGCCGAGTTCGAGCGCAGCCTGGTGCGTGAGCGGACCCAGGCCGGGCTGAACGCGGCGCGCGCCCGCGGTCGCAAGGGCGGGCGGCCCAAGGTGCTGGAACCCGTCAAGCGGCAGCTTGCGGTCAAGCTCTACAACGAGAAGCAGCACACCATCCGCGAGATCTGCCGCATGATGGGCATCTCCAAGCCGACCCTCTACAACTACCTCGCCGAAGCCGTCGGCGCCTGACGTGCGCCGCAAGCGGCCCTCGGACGAGACGCTGGTAGCGCTTCGCGGCAAGCTGGAGAACCTGCCGGCCCGGTCCACCGAACGCGGCGCGCTGGTCCAGGGCTGCGCCGACCTGCACGGGGTTTCGGTCGCAACCTTGTACAGGGCTTTGCGCGAGCAGTTCCGGCCGCGCCCGCTGCACCGGCGCGACCGCGGCCGCCCGCGCAAGCTGTCGCGCCAGGAGATGGAACGCTTCTGCGAGCTGATCGCGGCGATGAAGCTGCGCACCACCAACCGCAAGGGCCGCCACCTCTCGACCGGGCGCGCCCTGGAGCTTCTGGTCGAGCACGGGGTCGAAACGCCGGAGGGCTTGGTCCAGGCGTCGCCGGGGCTGCTGACCCGCACCACCGTGAACCGCTACCTGCGTGCCTAGGGGTTGGACGACCGGCGCATGGCGCAGCCGCCGCCGGCGGTGCGCTTCGAGGCTGAGCGAGCTAACGAGTGCTGGCAGTTCGACATGTCGCCGTCCGACCTCAAGCAGGTGCCGGCGCCCTTGTGGGTCGAGCCGGGCCGGGGGGCGCCGACGCTGATGCTGTTCAGCGTCGTGGACGACCGCTCCGGCGTTGCCTACCAGGAGTACCGCTGCGTGTACGGCGAGGATGTGGCTGCGGCGCTGCGCTTCCTGTTCAACGCGATGTCGCCCAAAGACGAGGACGGGCTGGTGCTGCAGGGCATCCCCGGGATGCTCTACCTCGACAACGGCCCGGTCGCGAAGTCGGGCACCTTCCGCCGCGTCATGGCCCAGCTTGGCGTCGAGGTGCGCCCGCACATGCCGAAAGGCTCGGACAGGCGGCGCGTCACGGCGCGGGCGAAGGGCAAGTTCGAGCGCCCGTTCCGCACGGTGAAGGAGGCGCACGAGACGCTGTACTACTTCCATACGTCACGCGACGAGGCGGAGGCGAACCTATGGCTGCGGCGGTATCTCGCCCGCTACAACACCCAGCCGCACCGCTCGGAGCCGCGCTCGCGTGCCGAGGACTGGGCGGCGATCCTGCCGTCTGAGGGCGTGCGGGCCATGTGCGCCTGGGACCGCTTTCGCACTTTCGCCCGCGAGCCCGAGCGGCGGCGCGTCGGCGCGTCGGCGTGGACGCCCGGGTGCAGGTGGACGGGGTCAGTTACGAGGTCGAGCCGTCGCTGGCCGGCGAGACGGTGACGCTATGGTGGGGGCTGTTCGACCACGAGCTGTATGTCGAGCACGCCGACCAGCGCTTCGGCCCGTTCGGCTCGATCGACGGCCCGATCCCGCTGCACCGCTACCGCAGCTTCCGCCAGTCTGCGACCGACGAGCGGGTGGACCGGATCGAGGCGCTGGCCGGCACGCTCGGCCTGCCGCGCGCCGCCCTCGACGGTCCGGACCCGATGCCGTTCCCACCCGCGCCCCTCGCCGCGCCGCTATCTGTGCCCTTCGCCGATCCCCGACCCGTATCGAGAGCTGCGCTACCCCAGCGTGCTCGCGGCCAAGCTGGCGATTGCCGACTATCTTGGCTTCGCGTTGGCCAAGCTCTCGGCCGAGGACCGCGCCCACATCGACGCCCTGCTCCGGGACACGCTCGACCGGCGCGCGGTGATCGCCTGCGTGCGGGGCTACTTCCGCGATCGCGACCGTGTGCGGCAACGCCAGGCAGGGGAGGAAAGCGGCGATGCGCGCTGAGGTGATGGAGTACTACGGCCTGGCACGTTCGCCGCGGGTGGTCGGCTACTATGAGGCGGCGCACCACCGCCAGCTGCTCCAGGACGTGAAGCAAGCCGTATGCGAGGGCGGCCTGGTCGCGCTCTGCGGCTTAGTCGGCGCGGGCAAGACGGCGACGCTGCGCCGGCTGCAGGAGGTACTGACCAAGGAGGGCCGGGTCCTCGTGTCGCGCTCCATGGCCGTCGAGCGGAACCGCGCCACGCTGGGCACCCTGATCACGGCATTGTTCTGCGACCTCTCGACCGACAAGGGGCCGAAGGCCCCGACCCAGATCGAGCTGCGCGAGCGGGCGCTGCGCGACCTCGTGCGCAAGCGCAAGAAGCCGGTCGTGCTCATCGTTGATGAGGCCCACGACCTGCACCACAACACGCTGACCGGCCTCAAGCGGCTGATCGAGATAGTGGCCGACGGCGGAGGCAAGCTGTCCGTGCTGCTGGCGGGCTGGCCCAGGCTGCGCAACGACCTGCGCCAGCCCGCCATGGAGGAGATCGGCTATCGGACGACGGTGTTCTCGCTGGAGGGCGTCACCGGCAGCCAGCGCGAGTACATCGAGTGGATGCTGGGCACCTGTGCGGGCGACCGGTCCAAAGTGGATGGCATCCTCGACCCGGCCGCGGTGGACCTGCTGGCGTCGCGGCTGCGCACGCCGTTGCAGATCGAGCAGCACCTCACGCTGGCGCTGGGAACGGGCTACCAGGCCAGCGAGCAGCCGGTCGGCGAGGCGATCGTGGACTCCGTGTTGTCCAAGCAGATCGACGACCTGGAGCCGACGCTAACGCGGCACGACCATACGGTCAAGGTCTTGTGCGAGCTGCTGGGCACGAAGCCTGCCGAGGTGCGGGCGCTGTTCCGCCAGACGCTGGAGCCGGACCGCGCCCGCGAGCTGAAAGAGCACCTGCTGGCCGCAGGGCTGCCGGTGTGACCGCCGGAACCGCCACGAAGGCGTCCGCGCGCCCGGATCGCCCTACCCAGGCCGCGGCCCGGCCTGCCCAGGGGGTTCGGCGCCGGCGCGGGCTCGGCGCCGCGGCTCACCAAGGTCCGCGCTGTGCCCGACAGTGTGATCGGCAACGTCGAGCGCCGGACGGGCCGCGTTGTCCCCGCAGCGCCGCGTGGGGGCGTCCTGCTGACCAGCGCCCCTTGGGCTGGCGCGGCATCGCGGCCGAACTGCACCGCATCGCGCCCGAGCACCAGCCGGAACACCTCGTCCAGACCCACCGCCTGATGGTCCACGTCGGCGCGTCTGCCCGCTTCGAGTTCCGGGAAGCGGGGAGTGCTTGGCAGGCACGCACGCTGCGGCCCGGCGACCTTTCCATGCTGGCCGACGGCGCGCCGAACGAGCCGCGCTGGCACGACACGATGGAGTTCATGGCCATCGGCCTGGACCCCGCCTTCGTGGCCGCAAGTTTCGGCGCCGCGCTCTCCGGCGCGCGCGGCGACCTCCGCCCGGTGCGGGGCGAGGCCGATCCAGTCGCGGCGGCCCTTGCTTGCCTCCTCCAGCGCGAGCTGGCCGACGCAAGCTTCGCGGGCGCCCTGTTCGGCGAAACGGTGGCGCTCGCCTTCGCGCGCCACCTGTTGGGGCGCTACGGCGCGGGCGTCACCGAGCCGCGCGGTGCGCTCACCGGCGCCCAGCTCGGGCGCGTCGCCGAGTACCTGCACGCCAACCTCGCCGAGGATGTTGGGCTGGAGGCGCTGGCGGGCCAGGCGTACGTCAGCCCGTTCCACTTCGCACGCCTGTTCCGGGCGGCGACGGGCGTCTCGCCGCACCGGTTCGTGCTCCACCTGCGGGTCTCATATGCCCAGCGGCTGATCCGGTCGCGGCGCGCCCGCACCTTCACCGAGGTCGCAGCCGCGTCGGGCTTCTTCGATCAGGCACATTTCACCAAGGCGTTCAAGCGCCTGGTCGGGGTCACGCCCTCGGCCTTCGCCGCGGCCTGACGGCGCCTGCCGCACTCGCGCACGAATTTACAAGGACCGTGACGCCCGACCCGCCATCCTCTCCCGTATCGAGCTTCCGATCCGAGGAGAGCGTCCTATGACCACTTCGACCCACCCTGATCTCGGCCGCCGCGCCATGCTGGGCGGCATCGGCGCCGCGGGCGCCGGCCTCGCCGCGCTGGCTCCCGGCGCGGGCCGGGCGCAGACCGCGCCCGACAAGGCGCCCACCGGCCGCTTCGCCGGCAAGGCGGTGCTGATCACCGGCGCTACGTCCGGCATCGGCGAAGCAACTGCCAAGGCATTCGCCGCCGAGGGCGCCCGCGTCGCATTCTGCGGCCGGCGCGAGGCGCTGGGGCGGCAGGTCGAGGCCGCCATCAGGGAGGCGGGCGGGGAGGCGACCTACGTCCGGGCGGACGTGCGCGACGAGCGGCAGATCGCAGCCTTCGTGGACGCCACTGTCGCCAGGTATGGCCGGCTCGACGTGGCGTTCAACAACGCCGGGACCGACAAGCCGCCCGCGCCGATGACCGAACTCGACCTCGCCGCCTTCGACGACCAGATCGCGACCAACCTGCGCGGCGTCTTCGTTTCCATGAAGCACGAAATGCCGCACCTGCTGCGCACCCGCGGGACGATGGTCAACACGGCCTCGATCGGTGGGCGGCACGCCTTCAAGGGCATCGCGGGCTACGGCGCGTCGAAGGCCGGTGTCATCCAGCTTACCCGAATGGCGGCCCAGGAATACGGCGAGGCGGTGCGAGTCAACGCGATCGCGCCGGGCGCGATCGAGACGCCCATGCTGGAGCGGGTGCGCCAGCAGTGGGGCGTGACGACCGAGCAGCTCGCCGCCGCCTACCCCATCAAGCGGGTAGGCACGGCCGAGGAAACGGCGGCGCTCGTGCTGTGGCTGGCGAGCGACGCGGCGTCGTACATCTCGGGCCAGGTCATCGGCGTCGACGGCGGCGACATGGCGTGACGGCTGTTCCAAACGGGTGGCTTTTGGAGGGGACGATGCAACGGGTCTGGTTCATCACGGGGGCGTCGAGCGGCTTCGGGCGCGCCCTGGCCGAGGCGGTGCTGGGGCGCGGCGACCGCGCCGTGCTGGGCGCGCGCCGGACGGCGGCACTGGAGGAACTCGCCAGCCGCCACCCGGAGACGGCGCTCGCGGCCGCGCTCGACGTGACCGACGCGGCGGTGCGGGAGCGGGCGGCGCAGGCGGCGCTTGACCGGTTCGGGCGCATCGACGTGCTGGCCAACGTCGCCGGCCGCGGCTCGCTGGGCGCAGCCGAGGAGTTCTCGCCCGTGCAGCTGCGCGAGCAGATGGAGCTGAACTTCTTCGCCGCCGCCGAGACCACCCGCGCCGTGCTGCCCGCCATGCGCGCGCAAGGGGCCGGCCACGTCCTGCAGCTCACCAGCATCGGCGGGTTGGCGGCCTTTCCCGGTTTCGGCCCCTACTGCGCCTCCAAGTTTGCGTTGGAGGGTTGGAGCGAGGCCCTGGCCGTGGAAGTGGCGCCGCTGGGCATCCGCGTCACCATCGTGGAGCCGGGCGCGTTCCGCACCGAGTTCGCAGGCGACAAGAACATGCGGCCGGAGCGGCGCCTGGATGCCTACCGGCCCGTGATCGAGCCGGTCGAGGCCTACCTCTACGGCAGCGACGGCAAGCAGCCTGGCGATCCCGCCCGCGCGGCGCAGGCCATGATCGCCGCCGTGGAAAGCCCCGATCCGCCGGTGCGGCTGCTGCTGGGGGCGGACGCGATTGGGCTGTGGGAGAAGAAGCGCGACGCCGTGGACGCCGACCTCGCCCGCTGGCGCGGCGCGGGCGAGGCGACCGCATTCGAGGGCGCAACCGTGACGCCGGTCGGCGGTGGCTGAAGGACGGAACACATGCGCCCGCCATCGCCCCTCGCCCTCGTCACCGGCGCCAACCGCGGCATCGGCTTGGAGGTGTGCCGCCAGCTCGCCCAAGCCGGGATGCGCGTGCTGCTGGCCGCGCGCGACCCGGCCAAGGGCGAGGCCGCGGCGGCCGCGCTCGCCGGCGAGGGCCTGGACGCGCGGGCTGTGCGGCTGGACGTGGCGGACCCAACGAGCGTGCAGGCGCTCGCCGGGTCCATAGACATGCTGGTGAACAACACAGGCGTGGACTACGACACCGACCAGACGGCGCTCTCGGCCGACCTCGCGCGCGTGCGCTGGACCTTTGAAACCAATCTGTTCGGTGCCTGGGCCGCGGCGCAGGCCTTCGCGCCGGGCATGCGCGGGCGCAGCTAGGGCCGGATCGTCAACGTAAGCAGCGGCGCGGGCAGCCTGGCCGAGATGGGACGTGGGCCGCCCGGCTACAGCGCGTCCAAGGCAGCGCTGAACGCGTTCACGCGCCAGCTGGCGGCAGAGCTGTCCGGCACGGGCGTGCTGGTGAACAGCGTATGTCCGGGCTGGGTGGCAACCGACATGGGCGGTAGCGGAGGCCGACCTGTCGCGGAGGGCGGGGCGAGCGTGTGCTGGGGCGCACCGCCTGAGGCGCCGAGGTTCGTAGGGGCGCCAGGCTGCAACTGCGCGAGCAAGGGACGGTCGGGCGCGTTCCAGTTCCTGGCTGATGGCGCCGGGGCGACCTGGGCCTGGGCGCCTCGGCCACAGCATGCGAGCACGACGGCGACGCCCGGAAGCGCCCGGCATATAAGATGCAGTCCTACATAGGAAGCAGATAGGGCCAGCATGGGCGTCTCCTTGATCGGTGGCGTGGCGACGGCCGATCGTAGCGGTCCTGTGTGGGCGAATACTGAGCATAGAACATCTAGCTGTCTAATCGTTTGGCTATGGGACTAACCGTATCAGCCTCTTGATAAACTCTTTACTTATTACATTGTACTAACAATAATGCGTATTGGTTTTGGAATTACATTCTGAGCTGTTGCTTATGTTTCATGGGACGGATCAGCCGTCGAGAGCCATCGATTGGGAGTGCAGTTCGGGATCACCGGAGCGGCCCTTGAACCATCCATGGCAAGCCACATCTCAGAGTTAGTGTTCAGTAATCACTGATTCGTGACAATAAGCATGTCGTCCTATCCCCTTACAGACCCGCTCCAGAGGTGCGACGGCTGATGGGAATGCGTCCGAGTAAACGGAGGAAATCACGGTCCAGAAAGCCGCCGCAGCAGGACCGGTCGGTCCTGATGGTCGAGGCGATCCTGGATGCCGGAGCCGAGCTGCTGAAGACGCGCGGGCTGGCGGCCTGCTCGACGAACCGGATCGCGGAGCGTGCAGGCGTCAGCATCGGCTCGCTCTACACCTACTTCGCCGACAAGGACGCCGTGTTCTCGGCGGTCAGGCAGCGCCTCGACCGGTCCATCAACGATGAGGTCTCGTCAGCCGTTCGAGCTGCGAACGGCCTGGGTCCCGAAGCTTCGGCCCGCGTGTTCCTGCACGCGACCATCTTGGCGATAACCGCCAGGGCGGGCCTGTACCGCACGTTGGTCCTGGTACATCCTGCACTACTACCCTGTCAGCCTTGAACTGATGGGCAGAGGCTTTTCAGTTTGACGCGGG
>CAXTCN010000140.1:0-12058 GCA_964242575.1 uncultured Acetobacteraceae bacterium
CCTCGGCTGCTGCTTGCCGGTCGTCCGCCTCAAGCCGTAGGGCGACGGCATGGGTACGGCTACGCAGGCCCTCATGGTTCGCCGGCGACACGGGCAGCAGAGCTTGCAGAATGCGCACGCCATCCCGAAACGAGGTGCGTGCGCCCAACTCGGCCTGCACGCGCTCCAGCTCCGGCGTGCAGCGGGCGGTCAGCAGCGCGCAAACCGGCGAGACCGTCACCCCCGCCAGGGGCGCGGGCTGGCGGCAGCGGCACGCCTTGAACCGCGGCGCTTGGACCTCCACCGTGCCGAACAGCGTCTGCAGCCGGCGCATGCGCCGGTCCTTGAGCGGCTGCAACACCCCGCAGTCCGGGCAGACCCGATGATGGGCCGCATACTCCGCCACCTGGCCGCACAGCATGCTCGCCTGCAGCCTGGCCAACAGCATCTTGGCTTCGGCGAGCATGAGGCCGATCTCCGCAAGCGTGCTGATCACTCCCGGCCGGCTGAACGTCACCAGCTCCGTCGTCTTTACCTCACCCGCGCTGGTCCTCGCCTCCAGCCGCACCGTCCACTGCATCACGCCTGCCACCCTCATGATCAGGCGTCAGCCAGGCCAATCAGCCCGAGACAGGCAAGCAAGCAGGTTGCCCCAGCTTTTTGACACTCCCACATCAGACATCGGCCGGCTCGGGAACCCCTTTCTGATCAGCCAAGCCAGCAGCGTTGAACAGCCCTGGGACGAAAACGGAGAAGCTGGCGGCCTGACAACAACCAGAACCAAGCTTATCCAGGCCGCAAAGCTGTCCGACAGGAGGAGACCACCTCAGTCTCCTGCTGAACATGCCAGCCTTCGCTGGACGCACAACCAGACCGTTAAGCTGCCGCGCTGGCGCAAGCTGGCGTCATACGCGCGCCAGTTCGTGAGTTTGTGCTTCTGCTTGGGAATGGGGCGGCAGCGGTCCTGGTTCAGCTTGAACGGCAACGTGGGCATCCCGGGTCAGGTCAGGACTTAGCCTCCTACGCCGGCGCGGTTCTTGGCGCCACTAGGTGGATCCGTGCAACAAAGTCAGGGTTCAGCCGTGCTCGGCACTTGTGCGTGGATTAACCACCATCGGCAAGGCGCTGCCCGCGTGTATCGCCTCAATCAGGTTTAGCAGTTTCAGTTCTTGCAGCTCGGTCCTATCAAACCCTGGATCCGGAAACGGCGACCAGCTCCTCGCAGGTGTGCAACACTACCGGACCGTCCAGCATCGGCGAGGCGACTGCAAAGAAATGGGCTACCGCCGCAGAGCTGTTATGCGCATCCATCGCTGCCTGATCGACGAATCGTTCGAAGGTTGTGAATACGGCGGGCTCCTTCACGTCGCGAGAAACATGGAACGCGAGGGTGCCCGGCTCGGCCGCCCGGACATGGGCGACCACCTCCAACAGGGCAGCAGCCATTGCTTCGGCTGCGTCGCTCCGAGCGCGGATTACTGCAGTGATGGTCAGCACTAGTCAGAAACCCTTTCAGCCCCCGCGTCTTTAAAGGTGGCGGCGTAGATCATGCTCTCATCCTGGCGCTTGCCGATCAACATGACGGTTCTTGGCAGCGTCGGAATGGTGTGGAGCGCCAGCCCTAGGCGCTCGTTATATCATAGGTACCAAGGAACCTAGTCGGACAACGCGGTCGTCACAGCTACCCAAACCGATTGCTCGTGGCGCAGTCAAACGTGGGCACCTCACACTTTCTTATGCTCCTCCGCTACAAGAGAAGTTGTTCGCGAACGCTTTCCTCCGAAACTTGCCCAGCCGGGATTTCAGCCGTGACGCGCCCCTTTTCCAGCACGTAGCAGCGCTCGCCGATTGCGAGGATGGTGTCGAGGTTCTGCTCCACGAACACGAGCGTTGTGCCAAGCTCGTCGCGTATGCCGCGCAGAGCCTCGCAGATCAGCTGCACGATGGAGGGCTGCACGCCTTCGGACGGCTCGTCCAGCAACATGAGGCTCGGGTTGCCGACCAGGGCGCGCCCGATGGCCAACTGCTGTTGCTGGCCGCCCGACAGGGTGCCCGCCATCTGCCGCCGGCGCTCCTTCAGGATGGGGAAGCGCTGGTACACGAGGTCGTGCAGCTTACGCCCGCCGGAGCCGCCCACGAGCTCGCCGACCATGAGGTTCTCCTCGACCGTCATGCGCGGGAAAACGTCGCGCCCCTGCGGCACGTAGCCGATGCCGAGTCTGGCCCGGCCGTCGGCCTGCCGCCCAGTGACATCCTCGCCGCGGAACCGGATCGACCCGGCCGATGCGCGCACCAGCCCGATTAGGCAGCGCATGGCCGTGGTCTTGCCAACCCCGTTGCGCCCGATCAGGCCGACGATCTCGCCCTTGCCGACCACCAGGTCCAACCCTTGCAGGATCGGCGTGCCGCCGTAGCCGGCCCACAGGCCGGACACGTGCAGGACCGGGTCAGTGGCCGCCATGCGACTTGCCCAGGTAAATCTCGGCCACGCGCGGGTCCGAGGTGACCTCCTCCACCGAGCCGCGCGCGAACACCTCGCCCAAGTGCATCACCGTCACTTGCGTCGCGATCTGCCGGACGAAGGGCATGTCGTGCTCGACCGCCAACACTGTCACGCCTTGGGCGTTCAGCCGCTGCACCAGCTCGCCCGTACGGTAAGTCTCGTCCGGCGACATGCCGGCGGTCGGTTCGTCCAGCAGCAGCAGCACCGGGTCGAGCGCCAGGGCCATGCCGATCTCGAGCCATTGCTGCTGCCCGTGCGACAGCACGCCGGCGAGCTTGGACGCCTGTGGCGTGAGGTCCAACAGGTCGAGCAGCCGCGCCTCCTCGGCGGCGATCCGTCCACGCGGCACTTGGTGCTGCAGGGCGATGTGGATGTTCTGCCGGACCGGCAGCTCGCGGAACACGCTGGGCGTCTGCATCTTGATGCTCATGCCGCGCTTCACGCGTTGGTACGGCCGTGCCTGGGTCACGTCCTCGCCACGGAACAGCACGGTCCCGTCGCTGGGCGCGTAGGTCCCGACGATCAGCTTGAACAGCGTGCTCTTGCCGGCGCCGTTCGGGCCGATGAGGCAGTGGATTTCGCCCGACCCGATCGACAGGTCCACGCCGGACACGGCCGCGAGGCCGCCGAACCGCTTGCCGACGCCGCGTGTCGCAAGGATTTCGGTCACCGGCCCACGCTTTCCTTGGCAGCGATTTCGGCCGCCAGCACTGGACCCGGGGCGCGGCGGCCGAGCCGACCCGCCGCCTGCGCCAGCGCGAACACAAAGCCCTGCGGCGCGAACAGCACCGTCACCAGCAACAGCAGGCCCATCAGCACCAGGGCGGCCTGCTGGCTGTAGATCGTGATGGCCTGGAACGAGACCAGCAGCACGAAGCTGCCGACCAGGGCCGCCGTCAGATCGCCGCGCCCGGAGAACGCAACCCATACGATCGGCATGGCGGCGAACGGCAGCCCGATGCTGGACGGCGTGATGAACTGCCCCCATGAAGTGTAGAGCACGCCGGACAGCCCGGCCAGCGCGCTGCCGATGACGAAGGCGGCCAACTGGTACTTGCGGACGTCGTAGCCCAGCAGCTCGGCGCGCTGCGGGTCCTCACGGAGCGCCACCAGCACGTTGCCGAACCGGGAGTTCACCAGCGCCCGCAGCCCGAGGTAAATGACGGTCAGCAGGCCGACCATCAGGTAGTACAGCGCACGCTCCTCAAAGAACAGCGTCTCGCCCCCGAACCATGGAATGTTCAGCGGCTCCATGCCCTGCATGCCATTGAAGCCGTTCAGGCGCGCGGAGCCGATGCGCCACTGCGGCCCCGCTGTCTGCCCGAGGAAGAACGCCAGCGCGAGCGTCAGCGACAGCGTGACAATGCCGAAGAACACGCCCACGACGCGCCCCCAGATCATGAAGTAGCCCAGGACCGCCGCCGCGGCCGCCGCAAGTGCTACGGCGGCAACCAGGGCCAGCACGGTGGTCCCGTCCTCGCCGCCCAGGTTGATCGCCAGGACGCCATAGGCATACCCCGACAAGCCAAAGAAGAAGGTCTGCCCAAAGGACAGCATCCCGCCGTAGCCCCACATCAGGCACAGGCCGAGGGCCATGAACATCCACAGCAGGAAATACGCCGTGTTGCCGATGGTGTAGTCGTCGACCAGGGCCGGCAGCGCGACGGCGACCGCCAGCACTGTGCAGAAACCAGCCCAGAACCCAGGGCCCCGGCCCATCGTCTGCGGTCCGTTCAGCAAATGCAGCACGGTCACGCCCTCCCCTTCGTCACGCGCCGCGGCGGGTCAGCCAATCGGAGATGCCCTCCGGCAACACGCGGATAATTACGATCACGGCGAACAGCATGCCGATCTGCCCGGCGATCTGCCCATAGGTCGCGTTCAGGCCGCTGCGCACCAGGGCTAGCAGCGCCCCTGCCGGTGCCGTCCCGAGCAGGACGTTGGAGCCGCCGACGACCACGGTGACGAAGCTCTCGGTGACGAAGCTCACCCCCATGGTGGGAATGAGCGTCATGGTCGGCGCATACAGCGCGCCGCAGAACCCGGCGAGCGCCGCGCCGATGCCGAAGCTCGCGGCGTAGATGCCGCCGGTCCGCACGCCGAGGGCGCGCGCCATGCCAGCGTTCTGCATGCTGGCGCGCGCCAACACCCCGAAGCGGGTTTTCATGAACAGCAAGTACAAGAAAACCAGCACCGCGACCGCGCCGCCAACCAGCACCAGCCGGTAGGTGGCGAAGCTATATCCGCCCACCGAGAAGTTGCCCGGCGGCGTGCCGATGCCGGGAAACGATGAGCCGACCAGGATCAGCATGCCTTGCGTCACAATAAGGCTCAGCCCCCACGTCGCCAGCAGCGAATCCAACGGGCGGCGATACAGGTGGCGCACGATGCCGCGCTCGACCGCGATGCCCGCGAGACCAGCCGCCGCCGTTCCGCCGGCCTGCGCCAACGGCAGCGGCAGGCCCGCGTGGAACAACGCGGCCGTCACGTAGATGCCGCACATGATGAATTCGCCGTGCGCCATATTGATAATGCCCATCATGCCGAACACCACGGCAAGACCGGCGGCGGAGAGGATCAGGAACGCGAAGACGTCGGCAAATTGATAGAAGACGGAGAACAGTTCAGCGAACATTCGGCGTCTCCGCGCTTGATGAACCGGGCTGGCGGCTTGGGGTCAGCTTTTGCCGGGCAGGCTGCTTGGCGAGTACTGCTCGTTGTCGTCGCGCTTGGTGAGGTCGCAGCCGACTTGGCCGAGCCAGTACGGCTTGATGTCGCCGAAGTCTTTCAGCACCGTGACTTCGTGCCGCTCGTTCACCGAGATCATCCGCATCGCGTGCGACAGATGCTGGCTCGCCGGGTCGATTGTGATGCGCCCTTCGGGAGCGTCGATCGCCACGGCGCCCGAGGCGATGACCTTGCGGATCGCCGCCTTGTCGAGCGACTTCGCCTGCTCGGCCAGCGTTTTATACAGGTGCAGCGTGACGTAGGCGTTGTAGCCCATGTCGTTGATGTAGGTCTCCTCCGGCCAGCGGGTCCGCCAGCGGCGCTTGAAGTCCTGCGCGGCCGGGGTGTCGATCTCCTCGAACCAGTTGGCGACGGCGTGCATGTTCTTGAGCGCCGGAGGGGCGAACCGCTTGTGCTCGAAACCGAGCATGATCTTGATGGAAGACCCCATCGGCAGGTTCAGCCCAGCCGCCGCGGCCTGTTCGAAGAACGAGTCCTGCGCTGCGCCGACGTTCAGGCACATGATCCAATCGGGCCGCGCGCGCTGGATGTTCTGGATGGTCTGCGCGAACTGCGAGACGCCGAGCGGGATGAACTCCTCGCCGATTACCTCGCCGCCCTGCTCCTTCATCAAGGCGCGGGTCCACTCGGCCGAGAGCTGGCCGAAGTTGTAGTCGGCGGCGACGGTGTAGACGCGCTTGCCAAACTTCTCGACCATGTAGGGAATGAGCGTCGAGAACTGCTGCTCCGGCACCGCGCCGGTCGAGATCATGTTGGCGTCGCACACGCCGCCCTCGTACTGGTTCGTGTAGAAGTACAGCGTGTTGGCTCGGCGGGCGAGCTGCCGGATCGCCTCACGCGAGGCCGACGTGATGCCGCCGATCAGCACGTCCACCTTGTCGCGTTGCAGCACCCGCCGCGCGAACTCCTGGTAGCGCGCGTTGTCGCCCTGCGGGTCCAAATGGATCAGCTCGACCGGCCGGCCGAGGATGCCGCCTGCCTTGTTGATCTCCTCCATGGCGAGGATGGAGCCGTGCAGCTTGGGGATGCCAATCAAGGCAAGGTCGCCCGAGATGTCCTCCAGCAGGCCGATCTTGACCGGCTTGCCCTGGGCTGCCGCGTTCCGGCCGGTGACGGCGGACGCTGCCGCCCCGGCGCCGAGCATCAAGACGTTTCTGCGCTGCACTCGCATGGCTGTGTTCCTAATTGCTGATGGGTGGAGTTCTTTCCGGCGTTCAGGCTTGCAGGTAGCGTTTCAGGACCGAAGCGCCGAGCGTGTACTTCGGGTCAACCATGTTCCCCAGGCGCACCCGCCCGGCCTGGCTCAGGAACATGTAGGCGTCCAATTCGTCGAAGCCGTAATCCGCGGCCATCCAGCGCACCAGCTCGCGGTAGGCGATGCGTGCGGCATCCTCCATGGGCCGGGCGCTGCCGATGGTCATGATGAAGTCCTCGGTCTCGAGCCGCGGCCAGGCGAAGCTCCAGCCCTTGATGAGGTCCACTTGCAGCGTCACCGTCGCTGCCTGTTCCACCGCTACGCCGGACAGCTCGCCGTCGCCCTGCGTCGCGTGCGCGTCGCCGACATACAGCAAGCCGCCAGGGGCGTGGACCGACAGGTAGATGATGGCGCCGGGCCGCACGTCGGGCAGGTCCATGTTGCCGCCGTGGTAGTCGGGCTGTAGCGACGTGATGGCCTCGATCTCCGGCGAGACCCCTATCGTGCCGATGAACGGCTCGTATGGCAGCACAATGCGGTCGTTCCAGTGCACGCCCTGCTCGTCGATGCGCATCTTGCGCACGCGCTCCGGCAGCGGCTGGTTGAGCAGCGCGGTCGCTCCGGTCCCCACGAGGCCGCCGAACTCCGGCACCAGGCACGTCGTGCCGGCGGGCTGCTCCCCGCGGGTCTCGATGCCGAGGATATGCACCGCGAGCGCGTCTCCCTGCGCCGCGCCGCGCACTGCGATGGGTCCGCTCTGCGGGTTCAGGAAGGGATACTTCAGCTTCTCGGACGGCTTGTCCTGTTCGGTCTTGATCGCGCCGCTGAACGCGTCGAGCGTTTCCACCGTCACGACGTCGCCGGGGTCGATTTCAAGCACGGGGTCCACGTATGGGCCATAGACGAAGTGGAACTTGCCCTGCCGTGCCTCGGACAGCTCGTGGCGTTGGCCGGGCTGGCCGCGTGCGACGGCACGGGCGGCCATGATCGAGGAGGGGAGCCAGGAACTCGACACCGGTGTCTCCTTTGTTCAGGGGCGGTCAGAGCGCCGGGTGGCGGCGGTGCCAGTCGGTCGCCTGCTGGAAGGCGTGGCCGGCGCGGAGCAGCAGCGCCTCCTCCAGGTGGCGGGACACGAACTGGAAGCCGACCGGCGTTCCCCGCTCGCTGAGGCCGCACGGCAGGGTGATGGTCGGGCTGCCCGACATGTCGAACGGGCAGGTCGGGCGCAGCAGTGCCGCGATGAGGTCCGGGCTTTCGCCCAGCGTCGCCATCCGCGCCACGGTGGGCGAGGCGAAGCCCTGGGACGGGACCACCAGCAGGTCGATGTCCTGGAACAGCGCGCGCAGGCGCCCGGTGAAGTCGAGCCGGCGCAGCACGATCCGTTGGTAGTCCATGCCCGACTGCGCCCGGCCCAGCTCAATCAGGCCGGCGAGGCCTGGGCCGTATTCGTCCTTGCGCGCGGGATAGGTGGCCTCGTGCGCCACCGCCGTCTCGACGCCGCACAGCGGGAACCAGTCCTCGACCATCTGGCGGACATCGGGGAGCATCACCTGGCGAATATCGCCGCCCAGCCCGGCGACCACCTTGAGGGCGTCCTCCGTCGCCTTCTGCATCACGGCGTCGGCGGTGGCGTTGAAGGCAGGGTCCACGCCGATGCGCAGGCCGCTGATGCCTTGTTCCAGTCCGGCCGCGTAGTTGGGCACGGGGTCCAGGCTCGCGGTCGGGTCCGCGGGATCGGCGCCGGCGATGACGCCAAGCATGGCCGCGCAGTCGGCGGCGCTGCGCGTCATGGGTCCGATGTGGTCGAGCGTCGCCGCCAGCTCGAACACGCCGTAACGGCTGACCCGGCCCCAGGTCGGCTTCAGGCCCGTCAGCCCGCTCGCGGCCGACGGGAAGCGGATCGAGCCGCCGGTGTCGGAACCGAGCGAGCCGTAGCAAAGGCCCGCCGCCGTCGCGACGCCGGAGCCGCTCGACGAGGAGCCGACCCAGGTATCGGGGTTCCAGGGGCTCACCGGCGGCGGGATGCTCGGGTGATGGTCGGCGTAGGCGCCCTCGGTGAGCTGCAGCTTGCCGAGTATGACCGCGCCTGCCTCGCTCAGCTTGCGCACCACTGTCGCGTCCTGGTCCGGACGGAAGTCCCGGTGGATCGCCATGCCGGCGGCGGTCGGGATGCCCTTGGTCCAACACAGGTCCTTGACCGCGATGGGCACGCCGTGCAGCGGCCCTCGGATATCGCCTCGGGTGATCTCGGCCTCAGCGTGCCGGGCCTGGGCGAGGGCTTGCTCCTCCATCACGAGCGCATAGCTTCTGAGCTGCCCGTCAAGCGACCGGATGCGCGCGAGCTGGGCGTGGGTCACCTCAACGGGGGACACCTCCTTGGAATGGATGCGGCTCGCAACTTCGACCAGCTCGCAATAATGAAGCTCCGATCCACTCGCCATAAAGCTTTGTTCCTTGCCGTTGCTTGATGCAGGCATGCGACAGTCTGCCCCGGGCTTGGGCGCTGCAAGCTGAAACACGAGTTTTTGGAAAGTTTGCGGAGGCCAGTATGGCATATGCCCCCGAGAGCGACCGAGCGCGCCCGATGAGCGTGGCGTGGAGTGGTCCGTTTGGCCTCGCCACTTGCCACCTGCTTGCCGATGCCGCGCTGTGATGGAACGACGCGGATATCGGCGGCGGGTGTCTGGAGCGTCCACGGCCATGTTCCGGATGTCTCGCGTCGTGTTATGTCCGGGATAGCCAATGCAATCACAATGCCAGTCGAGCACAGAATGCTGCGCCTTGCGGGTCAAGCCGCAGGCCCTGACACTGCCATCAGCCGCTGTCCCGCAGCACCAGTTCGAAGCCCAGATCGATCCGGCGGGGGCCGGAGCGGTCCAGCGTCAGCCCTGCCGCGGCTTGGCCGATCGCGGTGCCATGGACACGGACCGTGCTGAGCCGGGGAACAACGAGTTGACCCATCTCCAGGTCGCCCAGGCCGATCACGACGACCGGCTGCGCTGGTCCTGAACCAGTCTGAACCAGCCCGGCGTCACGGAGCGCCGCGAGCAGGCCAATGGCGTGCGCATCATTGGCTGCAAACACCGCGTCCACGCCCGGCAGGCTCGCAAGCGCGGCCGATCCAGCCAAGGCGTTGCGCTCCAGCACCAGCCGAAGCGGCGTCGCCAAACCGGCCGCGAGTGCGGCGTCCCTAAACCCAGACCAGCGACGGATGGCCCGGGGATCGTCGCCACCGATGAACGCCAGGCGCCGGCGGCCCTGTGCCGCCAAGTAGTCCGCAACCGCGGCGCCGGCGGCGACATTGTCGAAGCCTGCCACGGCGTCGATGGGCATCGCCGGAAGGTCCCATGTCTCGACGACCGGGATGCGCGCGTAACGCAACAGGCGAGCGCCGTCGGCGGTCGCGGGTGAGCCTACCATGACGATGGCGTCCGGGCGCCGGGCCAGCAATGCCGACAGCATACGGTCCTCGCGCGCGTCGTCGTAGCGGGACTGGGCCAGTATCACGGCGTAGCCAAGCGGCTCCAGCACGTCGGACAACCCCTGCACGGTGTCGGCGAAGATCGAGTTCGCGATTGTTGGCACCAACACCCCCACTGAGCGCGTGCGGGCGCTTGCCAGTGACCCGGCCACAAGGTTCGGCACGTAGCCCAACTCGCGCATGGCAAGCTCGACGCGCGCACGGGTCCGTGGCGCGACCAGCCCCGGCAGCCGCACGACACGGCTGACGGTGATGGAGGACACCCCGGCGTACTCGGCAACTGCCGCCAAGGTCGGTGCTGGAGAAAGTAGCTGGTCAGTTGGAGTGGGGTCCATCAGCCACTGGTAGCCCATTCCAGGCCACAGGGCGTAATAGTCTTGCCCTTCACGAATGACAGCGCTATCATTTATAGGCGCGAACGCTGGTTTACAGCAAGATGCGGCAGGGAGAATGGTCATGGTCTCGACGGACGATGTGCGCGCCTATGAGCGCGACGGCTTGCTGATAGTGCCCGAGGTGCTCGGCAAGGACACGTTAGCGCAGTTGCGATCCGTGCTGGCGGAACTCGTGGCGGCGGCGTCGCACACCACCGAGCACACCGACGTGTATGACTTGGAGCCGGGCCATACGCCGACCAGTCCGCGGGTGCGCCGCATCAAAGCGCCGCACAAGGTGCATGCGCTATTCGATGACATCGTGCGTAGCCCGGCCGTGCTCGGCATCTTGACCAAGCTGATCGGACCCGGCCTTCGGCTACATGGATCCAAGCTTAACATGAAGTCCGCCCATTTCGGGTCTCCCGTCGAGTGGCACCAGGACTGGGCGTTTTACCCGCATACCAACGACGACATCCTCGCGGTCGGCGTGCTGCTGGACGACACCGACCTGTCGAACGGGCCGATGCTGGTCACGCCGGGCACGCACAAGGGGACCGTCTGGAGCCACCATGGCGAGGATGGCCGCTTTGCCGGCCTAATTGACCCTGACACGATCCAGGACGAGATTGGCCGCGCCATGCCCTGCATGGGCCCTGCCGGCAGCATGTCGTTCCATCACGTGCGGGCGCTGCACGGCTCGGCCTTGAACACATCTGACCGCTCACGCAACCTCCTGCTATACGAGGTCGCGGCAAGCGATGCGTGGCCGTTGATGGGCATGAAGGACTTCGAGGAGTTCGACAGCCGCCTGCTGGCCGGCGATTCTGTGGTGACGCCGCGGCTGGCCGCGGTCCCGGTGCGCATGCCGTTTCCGCCCGCATCCCGCCAGGGTTCGATCTACGAGACACAGGCGGCGGCCAAGAAATCCTACTTCGGCCGGGCTGCCTGAACAGCGGAGGACAGGACAATGGACCGGATCAGCCGCCGACTTACGCTCAGTCTCGGCGCAGGCTTAGTCGCGGCGGCGTCGCTCCCCGCTGGCGCCGCTATCAGCACGGCGAACGTGCCGGCGCCGAGGTTGCCGTTGGAGACCGGCGCGCGGCTGCGCGTGCTGCGGCCGGCCAAGTACATCGATCCGGATGAGGCGATCTTTACGGCCAACAGCAAGAAGTTCACGGATGAGACCAACGTCCAAGTCCGCGTGGACTACGTAGCGTGGCCAGACATGCCGGTGCAGACGGCGGTGGTCGCAAATACGGGAGCCGGCCCTGATATCGTCATCGGCTTTGGCCCCGATCCGCATATTTACTCGGACAAGATTATCGAGCTGTCCGACATTGCGGAGTATCTTGGGGCCAAATACGGCGGTTGGTATGACATCGCCGGCCTGTTTGGCCGCGCCTGGAAGGGAACGTCCTGGATCGGCCTGCCGATGGGCGGCACGACCGGCCCGGCCAACTACCGGGTGTCGTGGGTCAAGGAAGCCGGGTTCGACAAGATCCCCAACGACCTTCAGCAGTTCCTCGTGCTTTGCAGTGCCCTGAAGAAGAACGGTCACCCTTGCGGCTTCGCGCTCAGCCATGCGCCCGGGGACGCGCCGAACTACGCCAACTGGCTGCTCTGGGCGAATGGCGCCCGGCTGGTGGACGAGAACGGCAAAGTGGCGCTCGACAGCAAGGAAACGCGCCAGGCAATCGAGTATGCCCGCGCCATGCAGGAGACCATGATCCCCGGCACGATGGCGTGGAACGGCGCCAGCAACAACCAGTCCTTCG
>CAXTCN010000141.1:0-11906 GCA_964242575.1 uncultured Acetobacteraceae bacterium
CGCCGATCCTACCGTGTCCATCCACGTCGCGTTAAGTCCGACAGACTGCTAGAGCAAGCCTAGTAAATTGTTCATGCAGACGCGCTGGTAATTGTTCAATGTAATCTATCACAAATTTGTGAGCTTGTATGTTGGTAGAATTATCAGGTGGGCAAACCTTGTCAGATATATCGATGATCGTATCAATCTTTGCTGCGCAAGTAGCCTGTATGAAAATATAGTCCACAAAAATATATTTGCTGTTTATATACTCTGATGACAGGCCGCATCCTTGCACAATAAGGCTAGCACTACCTGTATTTTCTGCTGCCTTACTTGGTGAAATTGTAGCAGACATACAAGATAGAAGGAGTACGCTGAAAACACTACAGGTGTAAGTGAAACAACATTTCTGACCGCGCATCATCATTCCTCAGCCTGCTGGGACCACCAGTTTATCACGTATTCGTGATTTATACCATATAGTTGTAAACTCTGGCAAAAATTCTCGCATTTGACGATAGAGATTGAGGCAATTTCTTGCGATGTAGGCCCGTTCCCAACAGCTCTGTCACCAGCCGCCACTTCGGACCACTGAATGGAAAAGCCTAACAAGCTCAGTTCACCCGCGCTCCGGGATATTCGGGACTACCCGAAATAACTGTTCTGAGCAGTTCCAAGCACGGGCATCCCGGCAGGAGTTGGCGAGACCGACCGCCTATCGGCCTCGGTTTCCTACTGCAATGGGCAGTTCAACCGAAAGTGTGACCCGATGGACCTATTGCCCCGACCGCGCTGCCCGAAATGGCGGCTGGTGACAAGACTGCTGGGAATGGGCCTAATCGCGCGCTACCACGACCTCGATCTAAGAAGTTGACGATGTCATTCTGAATGCCCGCATCCGGATCGACTGGAAATATCTGCTGGTGCTCGACCTGGCTGCAGCCTGTTCCTTCACTGCGCGCGTGCACGTAGGACATTAGCCAAGGAGATGAACTCCACGGCCCACGACCTGAAAGCCACCGTCAGCACGCAGATGTAAACGACGGTTCCGGCAGCAACTAGCGCCGCCGTTCGCACCACCTCGGGCCCATGCAGCCACGGCCGCAGCGCCGAGACAGCCAGCATCATCGCCACGCCCGCGGCCATCGGGCGCAACGGCGTCAGCAGCAGGGCCGATAAGTCGAGGCCGCCCCGTCGTGCAGCGATCCAGGCGTTGATGCCGAACACCACGGGGTGGCCCAGCAGCAAGGCATAGCACACCCCTTCGACGTCCCAAGCCGCGCCGATGATGAAGGCGGGCGGGAACAGCGCGGCGCCGCTCAGCGTGCACCAAAAGCCGGCTTTCGCATCGCCGATGCCCTGCAGGAAGTTTGGCACGACCAGCAGGATGGCGCGGAACGTCATGGCCAGCGCCAGTATGGCCAGCATCGGGATCGCGGCCGTCCATTGCGGCCCGAACACCAAATCCACGATCTCCGGCGCGATGGCGGAGATCCCGAAGAACACTGGGACGGCAACCATGCTCATCAGCCGCATAGCCTTCAGAGCGTAGGACCGGGCCTCGGACTGGTTGCCCTGCACCAAGGCGAAGGCCGGAAACGCGACCGAGTTGACGATCGGTGCGATCTTGTTCAGCGGCATGCCGGCGAAGTTCAGCGCCACGCTGTATAGACCCAGGTCAGAAGGACCGAGCCACCAGCCGATGATCAGCACATCGGCGGAGATGAGGCTTATCCAGGCCAGGTGGTCCAACATGCGGAACGCGCCGTAAGGCAGAAGCGGACGCACCAACGCGAACCGGAAGCTGGGCCAAACCCAATACTCCCGCGCCAACACGGCGAACCCGGCCGCCCGAACGAGCGTGCCAAGCAACCAGCCTGCCATGAGCGCCCAAACGCCGCACTCCAGATAAGCCAGGACGATCACCGCTACGGACCCGGCCAGTCCTGAGGAGAACTCCATCACGAACATCGGGCGGACGCGGAGGCTCTTTACCAGGTGCATCCGGGGAATGGTTGTCAACCCGTTGAGTAAGAACCCCACGCTGCTCATCTGCAGCAAGCCCATCAGGCGCGGCTCGCCGTACCAAGTCGCGATGGGGTAGGCGGCGATCGACATCAACACGGCCAGCGCCACGGAGATGAGCAGCAAAAGACCGAACACGCTCGAGACAAGCGGCTTGGGAGCGTGCTCCTGTTGCACCAGGGCATCGCCGAGGCCGAGGTTGCAAAAGACCGCCAGCAGGTTGATGCAAACCATGCTTAGCGCCATCAAGCCGTAGTCGTCGGGCGACAGGATGCGAATGACTGCGAGTGTCATCGCCCAAGTGATTACCTGGAAGCCCACCTTCGCCGCGGCCGACCATCCCATGGCCCGGAGCACGCGTTGCCCGAGACTCATGGCGCAAGGCCCCGGGCGGTGCCTGCTCCTGGCTTACACCTCAGGCTGCAGAGCAAGTTCTCGACCGCCTCCAGCAATGCGTGCTGACCGGTTGCTGTTCCCAGCGCGTGGTCGAGGTCTGGTGTGACGAGCAGCTTGACCCGTTCGATACCGCCGAGGCCCTGCGCGCCAGGGCCGAAATGCGTCTCCAGCACGGCCAATGCGTCATCGTTCTTGCTGACCAACACTTGGGCGCGCACATTTTGTGCCGCCAATGCCCGGAAGCGGCGGTGCGGCGTTCCTAGGCCGGCGAGCCGGCCCGCAGTGACCAGCAGCCCTTCCAACCGCAAAGCGGCTTGCAGTCCTTTTTGGAGCAGTTGGCGGCTCGGAAGGGTTGCCGGCGCCTGACGCCCTGGCATGGCGCGCGTTGCGCTGTTGTCAGCCTGCCGCAGCGTTTGCGACGCATGCGCCTGGCGCCGGCGCAGCCATCCGCCTAAGCCGCCACCGTGCCAGTTGCCGTAGAACAACTGGTTTGCCAGGACCAGGCCCTTGACCCGCTGGTCCGACAACCCGGCCTGCATGGCTTGGAACGCGCCAGCGCAGATCCCGACCAGCACAAAGCGTTGGTGGCCCATGCTGCACAGCCAGTCCAGGACGGCGCAAGTCTCGGCCACCCGTGCCGGGTCGTACAGGCGCGCGAGGTCAACGTCCTCCTCGCCGTCGCTTTCGCCGATGCCGGTGAAATCGAAGCGCATCGACCATACGCCGCGCACCGCCAGGCGCCGGGCCAATTGCGCCCCGCCCCGTCCGTAACCGGCGTTCGGGTTTGCCCCGACATTGAGCACCACGACGGCCAATCCACCTGGCACGCCGTCCGCCGGCCCCGTGTGCACGCCAGCCAGGCTGACGCCCTGCGTCGTCGGGATCCGGATGGAACGCTCAATCCACCCTGCTCCGTGCAGTTCCTCCTTGGGCAGGAAAGGCGTGAGCCGTGCCCGCCGCACAGGCTTGCGTGGACCGTGCGCGTCCTCGCCAAGCCAGTCGACAACCTGCCGCCACGCGGCGTCGGGCCGCTTGCTCGTGTGCGCGTCATTCATCAGGGCGGCGTAGCCCTCGAACGTGCCCACCTTGAGTTCCGCGCCCTGGGCTGTCAGGGCCTTGGTCATAGCGCCCGCCGCAGATATGCCGACAGGCTCCAGCAGAAGCATGCGCCGCGCCGGCACCGCGCACATGTTGAGCAGGGACAACGACTCGATATCGTGCGCTGCGGCGCGGTGCAGGTGCAGGGCCGGCGTCTCGATCGGCTCCGGCTCCGAGGTCGTGGGGAACCCGGCCATCCGTGCCTTCATCTGCTGCGCCTTTAGGAACTGCCTGCCCGAAGTGGGGGGCGCCAAAAGGGCGAGCCGCCCGACACCGCCCGCCCGTGCGGCGGCGTGCGCGACGAGAAGCGCCCCCCAGTGCAAGCCGCACGGCACCACCTCGTCCAAACCCAACGCGTGCCGCATCCAGTCGCTTGCGGCATCAATGGCGTCCAGCCAGCGCGGCACCAAGTCCGGTAAACCGTCCGGCTCCGGCGCGTCGCCAGTGCCTGGGAGGATAAGACGCAATGCGGGCATGCCGGCTCGCGCGAGACGGGCACCGAGGTCGCGCCAGGCCCGGTAGGTGCCCAGCCCTTCGAAGCCGATCGACCCCACCATGAGGATCCCGGTGCCGCCGGCCGCCTGATGCAGCCATGCCCGGCATTCTTCGAAGCCAACAGGACCCATTGCGACGGGGACCGGCTCCCGACAGAAGGCGGGAAGCCGGCCGACGTCAGGCAAGACGTCCTCTGAGGCCCGCCGCCAGCCTGGCTTCATCCGCTTCCAGGACGTCGAACAGGCCGTTGCAGCCATCCCTGCGGTCGTGCGCCACCATCCGCGCCACGCGGAACTGCAGGGCCTTCGCCGTGGTCGCGAGGTTCATTGCCGCGGCCTCCAGTTGAGAAAACTCCATCGGACGCCGGGCTTCCAGCCACCCCAGCAAGCTTCCCAGCAGTTCCGCGCCGGCGCCGAACTGGCGCAGCGTGTTGAAGGCCCAGCCGTGGAACCGCTCGGGGCAGGCCCGCAGCTCATCGAGCTGCTGCGGAAACGCGGCGCGGAACAGCGGTATCTGAGCCTGCCCGCCAAGCCGGGAGACGTGCGCCCGCAACAGGTCAAGTGCCGTCTCATGCAGTGCCGGCGCGTTGGACGGCACCGGCCGTCGTTTCACCAATTCGGCGTAGGGTGGCAGCGGAAGTCCACGGCTCGACCCGCGGAGCACGGCGTCATAATCAGCGCCCGCCAATTCCGCACGGGACGCATTGTGCACGTAGGAGCACCGGCCGGCCCGCACATCCATCCGCACGATGGCGATCGTGGTCTTCGAGTGCTCCCGCCCGTAGCTGCTGCCAGCCAAGTCAGGCAAGTGCAGCGCGTCCACCTCGATCAGCACCGGCCTGCCCTGGGCGAGCTGGACGGCGACATGCCGCTCCACGTCCCCCCAAAGCGCCAGCTCCTGCAAGTGCAGTCCGTAGAGCACGTCGAGGTCGGCGGCGTGGGGCTTCAGGAAGGTGAACTGGTCGCCCTCCCACTGCAGGGAAGCCGTAAACCCCAGCATAGGGTGGGGGTCAAGGCCCAGCCCGTGCAGCATCTCGATCCAAAGGTCGGCGTAGCAGCTTGTCAGCGGCCAGGTCCGGGCCTGATCGTGCAGCAAGTGCGACGGGGCGGCCGTCCTGGTCAGCATGGCGGCGACCACAGCACGCCGCGCAACTCATCGGGCCAGTCCCCGGGCCGGAGGCCGTGCTGGCGGAACAACGCCACCGTTAGCCGCTCCAGCCCGAAGCCCACGCAGCAGGTATGGGCCGTGGAGCCATCGGCCAGTTGCAGGCCCCAAGTGCGGCCGAAATGCTCGCCGTGGTAGTTGAAGCTGCCGCATGCTGTCGGCGGTGCGCCGGGATTAACCGGGATCACCAGCTCGAACTTCAGCGCTTTCTCGCGCTGGCCGTCCGCATGCAGCTTTCCAGCCCGACCGAAAAAGGGGTCGTTGGCGACCTCCAGTTCGTGCGGCAGGCCGAGCGCCTGCGCCAGGGCGTCGGCGCGCGCCATCCACTCCTGCCGGAAGGCCAGGACCTGCGCCTCGGTGCCAACGCGCACAAACTCCTGCATGCGGAACCACTGCAGGCGCGTCACCTCACGCGAGGGCTCATGACGAAAGCAGTAGCCTGCGACATCCACCAGCCAGCCCTGGTCCGGAACCACGCCGCGCTGGGCGAGCGCCGGATAGACCGGGTAGCAGGCTGCCGGTGCGAGCACGACATCCGTGCTGCCCAGCTCAGCGCCCCAGTCCTCTCCGGCGTCGCAGGATCGCATGAGCGCACGGTGCGCCGGCTCGTCCCCGCAGAAACAGCGCACCACCCCGGCGAGATGCGGGAAGTTCTTGATATACCCGCTCCGCTCGAATGCCGCACGGCTCATGCCCGGCGGGAAGCGCATGACCATGGCCCCATCCTGGGCCGCGACCGTGCGCGTCAGGGCTTCCACCCGTTGCAGAACGTCCTCGAACACGCCGTCTCGGCCGTAAAGTCCGTCTACGCCGCTTTCGATCAGCAAACCGCTGCTCAAAAGCAAGTCGAGAGCGGGGGGGAACGCATCCATCAGTTTTGTCCCATGCCCAGGGTTGGTGACCGGCCTAGGAGCATGCGTGCGGTCGCCTCACGGATCGCGTCGTTGCTCACCATGAGGGGCGCGGAAAGCAGGTCGCGCAGGTGCCGCGCGACGCTATACGGCGAGGCGTTCTGGTAGCCGGCGAAGCCAAGGACCAGGAGCGCCTGCCGAGCGGCGTCAACCGTCCCCTCGCTGACCGAAATCTTGAGGCCGTTCAGCTCCACGGCCTCTCCAGCCGGAGCTTGTTCCACAGGCTCCGCGCTGCCCGCCAGCGCCACACGCGCGTCGTACTCAACCAGCAGCGCACGGGTCCGTGCCTGCAGGGCCTGAAGACCGGCGACAGCGTCGGCGAGCCGGCCCGCCCCGGCCGACAGAGGCCGGCCCTGCCGCATTCCGTCACGCAGGAACGCGCGCGCGCGATCGACGGCGTCGCCGGCTATGCCCAGCCAAAGCGACGCCCAGAACAGGTGCGCTGCCGGCACCATGCTCATGGCGGCGATGTCGCCGAAAGGTGCGGCCATGACCTGTTCCAGCGCGATGCTGGCGCTGAGCGCGAACGGCTCCGTCCGTGTTCCGCGCATCCCCATCGCGTCCCACCGCCCGCGCGACTGCAGGTCGCACTGCCCGCGCTCGGCGACGACCAGCACCTGATCCGCCTCCGGGGCGTCCGGCCCACGGCGCGCGGTGATCAGGAAGGCATCGGCATAGGCACCGTAGGAGATCGCGGTGGCGTTCTTGGAGACCCGCAGCCGTCCGTTCTCCGCGACCTCCACGGCGCACCGGCTCGCGCGCATCTTGCCACCCGTGCCGACTTCTGAGGTCACGGAGGCGAGCAGAAGAGCGTCTGACGCGACCCGCGTAAGGAACTGCCGGTGCCAGGACGCCGGGCTTGCGTGACCGATCAGGCACGCGACCTGGATCTGATGCATGGCGAAGATCATGCCGCTGCTGGAGCATGCCGAGCCCAGCTCGGCGGCGATCGCCGCGATTCGCGACGGTGGCAGGCCTTGACCGCCCATCGCCCGCGGCACCATCGCGCCCAACAACCCTGCGTCGCGCATCGCGGCCAGGGCCGCCGCGGGGAGGACACCCTGCGCATCCACCTCCGCCGCATGCTCCCGCGAGATGGCGACCACGCCTGCAGTGGCCGTGCGATCCTCGTCCCACGCTGGCACCTCGGCGGAGTCCAGCACGGCGCTATTTCACCAACGCCATGGATTGGCCGACCAATTGCTCCAGCGCGCCGACGCTGGAAAACGAGCGTCGCGTCAGCAGATGGTCCGGTATCTCGATGTTAAACCGGTCCTCCAGCGCGAGCATGACGCTGACCACGGCCGCACTGTCCAAGCCAGCCGCGAACAGGTCATCCCCGGCGCTCAACTGCTCAATCGGGACTGCCAACCGGCCGTGTTCGCGAAGTACCGTACGTATGATTTCGTTCACCGAAACCTCCCTTGTTGCGTCCTACGCGTGATTGCATTGAAAAATACATTGAGAGGATAGGTGAGCAGTTACTGACAGGTTCATAAGGTCTGCCCGTCATATACCGTAATTTCATGTGACAGTAAGTTACCGCACCAGAATGGCGAAGCGCAGCCGTAAAACGACTATTGTAGCATAGGATTTGTTGCCTTCTCTATATAAGGCCCGCTTGCAAGGCCGCAGCGTAATCAGGCTGTGATGGGGAAGAATGTTTGGTCTGTATTTGTTAGGAGAACGAGCAACCCCGCATAGCATATGGAAGGAGCCACACTCGACCGCTTCGCGGGTCGTTACTCACCTTCCTGTCCTCATCTGTCCAAGCCGCGCTCACTTCGAGGCCTACAGGCGAGCTTGCGAAGATTTGACGTGGATCATGGATGCGAAGTCAGCCGGAGGTTGCATTCCAGAGGGGGGTAGGTAATCACCCGGCACCGGGGAGAAAGCTTCTTGAATAATGGCTGGCCCATACCGCTAGACTCAGGATGGCAGTTGTCCTGTCCGAACGGCTGGGTCGCAACGCCCAGTCAACTGCCCGACGCTGACGTTTGGGTCCCGGCTCCTGTGCCGGGCACAACGGCGCAGGCGTTGTGCGACGCCGGGTTGTGGGACCCTGCCCAGCCCGCCCCCCTGCACGACCGGGATGTCTGGTACCGCGTCGCCCTGCCAGCATGCGGACGCCGTATCCTGCGGTTCGACGGGTTGGCGACCGTGGCGGAAGTCTGGCTGGACGGAAGCTGTGTCCTCAGCTCCGCCTGCATGTTCTGCGCGCATGAGATGGTGGTGGACCTCGTGCGGCCAATGACGCTGCACGTCTGTTTCCGGTCTTTGTTCAAGGCGCTTGACGCCTTGCCGCAGCGGCGGGGGCGATGGCGGACGCCCATGATCCCGGATGCGCGGCTGCGGCAGTTGCGGACCACCTTGCTCGGCCACATGCCGGGCTGGTGCCCGCCCATACACGCCGTCGGCCCTTACCGGCCGGTTTGGCTGCTCGATCCGGACGGGCCGCCCGCGCCGGCCCACGTGATGCTGCACACGCGCCTCAATCGGGACGGCGGCCGTGTGCGGGTGCGGGTAACCTGGGCCAGCCAGCCCAGCGTCGCCCGGCTGCACGTCGCGGGCACGGAGGTCACGCTCCGCCGCACCGCGCCGGGGGTGCTGGAGGGTGAAGTGACCGTGCCGGGTGCTTCGCCCTGGTGGCCGGCAACCCATGGCGTCCCGCAGCTCTATCCAGCGTCGATCCTGTGGGACGCCGCTGAGCTACCACTTGCCCCGGTCGGGTTTCGCGACGTGGCGATTGACCGCGGCCTGGACCAAACAGGCTTCACCCTGCGGGTCAATGGCGTGCCCGTGTTCTGCCGCGGCGCGGTCTGGACCAGCGCTGGCCTCATGAGCCTGGCGGGGGGCGAAGCGGCTTGCCTGCCATGGCTGGAGGCCGCACGCGACGCCGGGATGAACCTGATCCGTGTGCCCGGCACCGGCGTTTACGAGAGCGATGCGTTCTACTCGGCTTGCGACCGGCTGGGCCTCCTGGTCTGGCAGGACTTTGCGTTCGCGAACCTCGACTACCCCACCCACCCGGCCTTCCTCGCTGACGTGGAAGAAGAGGCGCGCGGCTTCCTGGGCCGCACCAGCGGACGGGCTTGCCTGGCCGTGCTGTGCGGCGCCAGCGAGGTTGCGCAGCAGGCCGCCATGTTGGGCTTGCCCCGCACCGCCTGGGAGAGCAGCCCGCTGTTCGACGGCCTGCTGCCCCGCCTATGCGCCGAATTGCGGCCAGACGTTCCCTACATTCCGCACACCCCGATCGGCCCCGACATGCCGTTCCGTCCGGATGGTGCACCGGCGCACTACTTCGGCGCCGGTGCATATCTCCGCCCCCCGGAGGACGCGCGTGCGGCCGGGGTCCGTTTTGCGTCGGAGTGCCTGGCGCTGGCCAACGTGTCTTGTGCTGCCACGCTGGACGCCTCTGCCGTTCTGCCCGTCCGGCGTTCCCAGTGGCTGGCCCGTCTGCCGCGCGACCTCGGGGCGTCATGGGACTTCGAGGACGTGCGCGACCACTATTTGGAGTCGCTGTTCGGCCAGGACGCCCGCCTGCTGCGGCGCGAGGATCTGGACCGCTACCTCATGCTCTCTCGCGCGGTGTCTGGCACCCTGATGGCGGAAGTGTTCACCCAGTGGCGTCGTGCGGGCAGCCTCTGCTCGGGCGGCATCGTGCTGGCCCTGCAAGATATGTGGCCCGGCGCGGGCTGGGGCATCCTGGATTCGCTTGGGCGTCCGAAGGCCGCCTGGCACGCGCTTCGTGCCGTGTTGTCGCCGGTGCAGGCGCTGCTGCTGGACGAGGGTCTGAACGGGGTGCAGGTCCACCTGCTGAACGACACGGCCAAGCCGGTCGCGGGCTCCGTGGAGCTGGCTTGGTTCCGCGATGGCCGCCTGGTGTCGGCCCCCGCTGTGCGGCAGGTCAGCGCCGCCCCGCGCAGCGCATCGGTGCTGTCCGCGGCCGAGTTGATCGGCAGCTTTCGCGACCTTGCCAACGCCTATCGTTTCGGACCGCCGCCCGCAGACGCCGTGCGCGCCCGCTTCACGGCGGAGGACGCTCGATTGGTGACGGAGCACTGGCTGTTCCCGGGCCGACTGCTGCCCCGCGCCGCACTCGGTTTACAGGCAGAGCTGGAGCAGGCCGGGCCGGAGTGGCGGCTGAGTGTCCGTGCCGAGCACGTCGCGCAGGGCGTGCACCTGAACGACCTCGCTTGGCGGGCCGATGCCGAGTGGTTCCACCTGGGGCCTGGGGAGACCCGGCGCCTGCGTCTGCTGCCGCTGCACGCCGGCAACCGACAGCAGCCTGGCGGCGATGTTGCGGCCCTCAATGGGCTATCCACGGTCCGTTATCCGGCGTGAAGTGCGGCATCGGCCAGGTGGCGATCTTGTGCAGCCGCCACCCGGCACGCGCCAGGTGGGCCAGCCGGAGGTGGCACAGCGTATGTGTTGAATTGCGTTGAGATCTGACCCGGAGAGAGGTTGAGTTTTCGCCGAGATTTGACCCGTGTCTGACCACGTCCCCCGACGGAATTTTTGGGGTTATCGGAGTGATCGACATGGAGTTGTTAAGCGTAATCCGCCGGTGGCATCACCGGGAGCATATGCCGATCCGCGAGATTGAGAGACGGACGGGCCTGTCGCGGAACACGATCCGCAAATACCTGTGCTCCAACGCCGTCGAGGTAAGGTTCAGGGTGCCCGAGCGCCCGAGCCGCCTGGACCCATACGCCTACAAGCTGCCGGATTGGCTGAGGGTGGAGGCGGGTAAGGGCCGCAAGGGGCGCCGCACCACGCGGCAGCTCCACGCGGACTTGGTCGCCCTGGGCTACGACGGCTCCTACGGGCGGGTTGCTGCCTTTATCCGGCAGTGGCGGGCGGGGCGAGAGATTGCGCAGCAAACCACCGGGCGCGGCGTGTTCGTGCCTTTGGCTTTCCAGCCAGGCGAGGCGTTCCAGTTCGACTGGAGCGAGGACTGGGCGACGATTGCTGGCAAGCGGGTCAAGCTCCAGGCGGCGCACACCAAGCTGGCGCATAGCCGCGCCTTTGTGGTCCGGGCCTACAAACTTCAAACCCACGAGATGCTGTTCGACGCCCTGACCGAGGCGTTCCGCGTGCTGGGCGGTGTTCCGCGCCGCGGCATCTTCGACAACATGAGAACCGCCGTGGACCGGATCGGCGTGGGCAAGGCGCGGCAGGTCAACGCGCGCTTCGCCGCCATGGCCAGCCATTACCTGTTCGAGGCGACGTTCTGCAACCCAGCCTCGGGCTGGGAGAAAGGGCAGGTCGAGAAAAACGTGCAGGACGCTCGGCGGCAGATCTGGCAAGCCATGCCGGCCTTTGCAGACCTGCCCTCCCTCAACGCGTGGCTCGAGGCGCGCTGCATCGAGCGCTGGGGCGAGCTTTCGCACGGGGTCCTGCCGGGCAGTGTCGCCGCCGTGCATGCCCAGGAGTGGGCGAGCCTGATGCCGGTGGACGGGCGTTCGACGAGTTTGTCGAACACACCAAGCGGGTGTCGCCGACCTGCCTCGTGCATTTCGAGACCAACCGCTACAGCGTCCCGGCCTCGTTCGCCAACCGGCCGGTCAGCTTGCGGGTTTATCCTGACCGGCTGGTCGTGGCAGCCGAGGGCCACGTTCTGTGCGAGCACGCCCGGATCGTCGAGCGCTCGCACGACGTCCCTGGCCGCACCATTTACGATTGGCGACACTACCTGGCGGTGATCCAGCGTAAGCCGGGAGCCCTGCGCAACGGCGCGCCGTTTGCCGAGATGCCGGAGGTGTTCCGCGCGCTCCAGGCCCAGTTGCTGCGGCGCCCCGGGGGCGACCGGGAGATGGTGGACGTCCTCGCCCT
>CAXTCN010000142.1:0-11856 GCA_964242575.1 uncultured Acetobacteraceae bacterium
GTCTGCTGAAAGATCCCCTCGCCCGCCTGGATGACGCGCACCACGCGCGCGTGGTGGCTGAGCAGGCCGGCAATCACGCGCTGGCGCGTCAGGCCTCGGGCGAAGCGTGCGTGCTGTTGAAGAACGAGGATGGCATTCTGCCGTTGTCCAAGCAGCAGACGATTGCGGTGATCGGTCCGAACGCCAGGGATACCGAGCACATGATCGGCAACTGGGCGCCCACCGCCAGCAACGTCCGGGGCGTCTCAATTGCCGAGGGCCTCCGCAACGTCGCGCGCCAGGCAACAATTCTGACGGCGCAAGGCTGCAACTACTATGACGATCCGAAGATCGCCCGGCGCGTAAGCTGCATGCACGTGCTGGACGCGCGTTCGCCGGAAGTGATGTTGAAGGAAGCCGAAGACCTCGCTCGGGAGGTCGATGTGGTGATCCTGGCAGTCGGCGAACCTCGCCGGGCCTCGGGCGAGCATTCCAGCGTAAGCGACCTCGGGTTGCCGGCCTGCCAGCGCCGGCTTATCCGTGCCGTCCACGCCACCGGCACGCCGATCGTCCTCATGCCGATCAGTGCGAGGCCGCTGGAGATTAGCCGCGACATCGCGTTGGCAAAAGCGGCGGTCTGGGTGCCTTTTGGCGGAACCGAGCAAGGCAATGGCGTCGCCGACGTGATGATGGGCGACCGGGAGTTCCGGGGCCGCTCGCCCGTCACCTGGCCCCGCCGCACAGGCCACATGCCCAACGCGTATTTTCTAGGGGTCTCCGGCCGGCCTGATGACCCTTCGCCAGACGCTCTGACCGCCTATGTCGACGCTTCGAAAGCGCCGCTTTATCCCTTGTTCCATGGTCTGTCCTGTACCGAATTTGAATATGGACCGATTGCGCTGAGCCATCCGGATTTCAGCGAAGGCCAAGTCGACGCGGTGATGAAAGTCACCAATACTGGCACCCGGTTGGGGCATGCGATGCTACAGCTCTATACGCGCCCGACCCAGGCAGACCGTGTCCAAGTGGTAAAAGTGCAGCAATGCCAAGAAGCCGACATCGAACCAAAAGCGTCGCATACTTTTGTTTTCACTGTCACGTCGGAAATGGCAGGTTACTTTCGCGGCAAAACGCTGGACGACTTGATGCTGGTGCAGCCGCCGACGGGGCAACTGGCGATTTGCATCGGTCCCAACGCGCGTGACGTCTCGACGGCGTCGATTGAGCTTTCTTCGCTCGTACCGCGCTGCATCAGTAGAGTTTCGCTCTAGCTCTGGAGACTTCACAGAAAGCAAGACTGAGTTCACCGATCCACAACACCCGGCCGACGCCTCCGCGCCCACCTGCCCTATGCAGGGCACCGCCGGGAGGCCCTCACCCACCCGGTCCAGACACGCAACGTTCAGTTGACGGCAGAGGCCGGCGCTTACCGTGGAAGAGACGTAGGCGCTCCGTCCCACTTGCGGCGTGACCGCACCTCCGGCTCCGGCCCACGCACAAGCCGGTCCGCCACCATGCCCGTCACGAAGGCATAGACACCCTTGTGCAGCAAGTCGATCACCTGCTCGTCTTTAGGCCAGGTCCAAGGCGGCGCACCCACGCCTGTCGCGTTCTCCAGCGTCTGATCGTTCAGCAACCGCGCGTTCATGAACATGAATGATCCGACCGGGCCGCGCAGCCCGCGCCGCGCCATGGCTGCCCGCAGCACGCCGAGCATGATCCCCTGGCCGTAATGCATGGTCCAGTTCAGCCAGAGCCGCTCGCTATCCGGACGGGCCGGAAGGCCAAGCAAGCGCTCCAGCGTGTGAGCTGGAACGTAGGAGTTCGGCCGCCCGGTGACGGCCTGCTCGGCTTTTTCGCCCAGCGTCATCGCCACGACGCCGGCGGTGCCCGCGAGCACTCCTGCGCCGAGTGTGGTCCAGATGCGGCCTGTCATGCTGATGCCTCCGGGAACGGCGCCATGTCCAACCGACACGCAACGGGAAAACCGCGCCGGGGTTCATGGGCCAACGGGAGTGTGAAGCTGCCTTATAGATGCACCGCGGCTGCGGACAGGCTCGTGGACGAGGCAGCGATGGAGAGCTTTCTGGCCCTTGGGAAGTGAGGCCTACCTGCGCACGCTCATGATACGGCGCCGGTTATTCTCAACGAAGCGGTAGCAGCCACAGGCTTCCCTCTCCAGGCCGGCGCGGTCCAGCACGGTGATGCGCCCCCGGGATTGCTGGATCAGGCCCTGCGCCTGCAGTGCGCTTGTCACGACCGACACCCCGGCCCGGCGCACGCCCAGCATGAAGGACAGGAACTCCTGCGTCATCGGCAGCTCGTCGCTGTCCACCCGGTCGCGCGTCATCAACAGCCAGCGCGCCAGCCGCTCCGGCAGCTCGTGGCGCGCATTGCACGCCGCCGATTGCGAGGTCTGGACCATTGTCACCTGCAAGTATCGCAGGCAGCGGTCACGCAGGGCAGAGGACTGCGCGACGGCCTCGACGAACGCAAGCACCCGTATGCGCATTGCGTGGCCGGGCACCTGGACCACCGCGCGGTGGACGGACACTGCCTCGGAGTCCAACAGCACGGCCGCTCCAACCAGGCCGTCGCGGCCTGTCATGCCCACCTCCACCAGGCCGTTGTCGCCCGTGTCCGCGGTCAGCGACACCAGGCCATCCTCGACGAAGTAAACGTCCTCAAACCGGTTGCCGGCCTCGTGCAGCACTTGACCCATGACCAAGGTGACCCGCTGGAGGTGCGGGTGCAGCAGTTCGGTGTCCTGGGCCGACAATGCCGCCAGGAGCTCGTTACGGAATGCAGGCTGCACGTCATTAAGAGCTACTGACATCGGTGTCCCCCGTGAGAAGGCGGGAGCACGAAGGATCTCTCAGCCGCTTGCGCCTAAAAACGATGGCAAGCGATGGCGGCACGATAGCCCCGCGACAAAGGCTTTGCCAGCGTTCATGGCGGTGAGGACTAGCCCGGCCGGCGGCGGGCGCCACAGATTTCGCATTCGACCAGTCTTCGGGCGTCGGCAGTTCGCAACTGGCCAACACCAGTAACGGAGACGGTCAGATTGTTCCAAGATGCAACTGCAATGCCTCAGTGAAACTCAACCAAGGACTACTTAAGTCTGTGGCATACGGTTTCGTACACACGAAGATACAGGAACGTAAGCATCAAGGCGTTCTGTTATGAATTTTCTGTGTTGTTATCGCTTCGATAATTACATCCATCACACTTACGTCTAGGCATGTGCTGAGGAAGGCATCTTAATTGCTGGAGTGTTCTTATGTCGCAAGGGCCGCTGCGGAAAGCCCACGCTCGCTCGGCCCTCGTAGCTGAAGCCGGCGCCACCCGGCTCGTGGTCAAGAGCACCCGCGGGCATGTGCGCTCCTCGATGCTGAGGGCAGCGCAGGTTTGCGCGATACAGCTACGTCGAGGCGCTGGATCATGGCCCCCCGGTCCGCTCGTGCCTCTTTCCCGTCCCCTGACGGATGACCTACTCGGGCGCACAGCAGAGCCTTGGTTCGAGGGCGGGGTTCCCCGTTCTGAACGCAACCTGGCCTGTGTTGCGCGACGACCCGCAAGTGGTTAGCGCGATGGCGCTCCCTATCAGCTTCGTGCCGGAGGGGCGGAGCACAGGCGGTGCTAGCCGGCATCGCGCCACCGCACTCGGCATCCTCGACGCGCAGATGCCCACCGCCCATCCCAGTGAGGGCACTGACCTGGCTCGCTGCCTGTGCGCGCTCTGGGCTGGGGAGCATTCCATCCTTCCTCCAGCAGCGCCCCATGCGATTGTCTATGCCGACCTACGGCCCTTGATCGTGAGGGCTGAGGCCGCAATCCTCATCGGCCTGGCGTTCAGCGAGCTGCTCCGCAACGCATTCACCCACGCTTTCCCCCGCAGCGGCACGGGGCATGTCGGCATTCATCTTTGGCCGGTCAGCACCCTGCCCGACGTGCGCGCCTTCCTGCTGATCGCTGATGACGGCCAGGGCTTCACCAATGAGCCTCCGGCCGCGTCGGACAGCGGCATTCCACTCGCCCGGCGCCTCGTCGAGCGCTGCGGCGGCACGCTGGCACGTGAGCCCGGCTCCGGAACGGTGTGGCGCGTCGCGTTGCCAAAGGCGACAGAAGCGGTCCTGGGAAACGGGGCGACCGGTCGGGGCCTGGATCGGCCCACCCCGCACGGCTCGGGCTGGGCCGCACGCAAGCCTTTTCCTTAACCGGGGAGAAACACCATGCGTTCCCTGTCCACTCGCGTCCATGGCGCAACAGGCCATCTCACGGGCGCGTTGCCAATCGTTCCGCCCTGGCTGTTCGGCTTCGCGACCCTGATGCAGCGAGCTGGCGGATGACGCCGGACATAACGGAAGGGCAGCCATCCCCCGCATCGGCTACGTCCCCTTTGGCGCTATGGGGTGGCGTGGAGTGCAGCGTGGTGCGGGTTGGCGGCGGGTGGCGCGACCAGGTGGCTGAGACTGGCCATCACGACCGGCCCGGCGACCTTGACCTGATCGCAGCCGCCGGCATCCGCACCCTGCGCTACCCCGTGCTGTGGGAGCGGGTGGCGCCCGACCGGCCGGAGCGCTGCGACTGGGCCTGGCACGACGCGCGGCTCGGCCGCCTGCGCGGGCTGGGCGTGGCGCCGATCGTAGGCCTGGTGCACCACGGCTCCGGACCCTGCTACACCGACCTGCTCGACCCGGGCTTCGGCGCGGGCCTTGCGGCGCACGCGGCGCGGGTGGCCGCACGGTATCCTTGGGTGAAGGCATGGACCCCGGTGAACGAGCCGCTGACCACGGCGCGCTTCTGCGGGCTGTATGGCCACTGGCACCCGTTCCACCAGGACGAGGCCAGCATGGTGCGCATGGTGGTGGTCCAATGCCGCGCGGTGCTGCTGTCCATGCGCGCGATCCGCGCCGTGATCCCGGACGCGCGCCTGGTGCAGACCGAGGACATCGGCCGGGTGTTCTCGACCGCCCGCCTCGCCCCGCAGGCGGAGTACGAGAACGAGCGGCGCTGGCTGTCGCTCGATCTGCTGTGCGGGCGGGTGGACCGCGCGCATCCCTGGTGGCCGCGACTGGTTGCGGTGGGCGCAGCGCCCCATGAGCTGGAGGACTTCTGGAGCGGCGACGCGGCGCCTGACGTGATCGGCGTCAACCACTACGTCACCAGCGACCGCTACCTCGACCACCGCACCAGCCTGTATCCGCCCAAGCTGCGGGGCGGCAACGGGCGCGAGCGCTACGCCGACACCGAGGCCGCGCGCATGGACCTGCCCGACGGCGCCACCGGCTGGGCGGCCCGGCTCACGGAGGTGTGGGAGCGCTACCGCCGCCCGCTCGCGGTCACCGAGGCGCACCTGGGCGACCGTCCGGAGGAGCAGGCGCGCTGGCTGATGGAGGCCTGGCGCGCCGCCCAAGTCTTGCGCGAGGCGGGCGTGGACCTGCGCGCCGTCACCGTGTGGGCGCTGTTCGGCCTGGTGGACTGGGACAGCATGCTGCGCCACGCGCACGGGCGTTACGAGCCAGGCGCGTGGGACGCGCGGCACGACCCGCCGCGCCCGACCTTGCTGGCCGAGGCGGCCGCTGCCCTGGCGCAGCGCGGCGCCTTCGCCCACCCCTGCCTGCACGAGCCTGGCTGGTGGCGGCGCGACGACCGCTTCCACGCCGCCGCGCGCCGGGCCTGATGGCTGTTCGGAGGACCTGACCCATGGCGAGCCACTCCCATTCCACAGTGCCCACGGCGCGCCTGGCGCTGGCGGGCGGCGTCATCGGCTTCGCGCTGGGCGGCTTCTTCGACGGCATCCTGCTGCACCAGGTGCTGCAATGGCACCACCTGTTCAGCTTAGTGCCGGGCGAGACGTGGCAGGACATCCGGATGCAGATCCTGATGGACGGCCTGTTCCATGTCCTGCACTACGTGATCGCCCTGGCCGGGCTGTGGCTGCTGTGGCGCGGCCGGGCTGGGTTCAGCGGCTCAGGCGCCGACCTGCGCCTGCTCGGCGCGGCGCTGCTGGGGTTCAGCCTGTGGCAGTTCGTGGACATCGCGCTGTTCCACTGGGTGCTCGGCATCCACCGCGTCCGCGTGGGCGTGGAGGCTCCGCTGGCCTACGACCTGGGCTGGCTGGCCGCGTTCGGGGCCACCAGCCTGCTCGCCGGCCTGTGGCTGCGCCGGCGCGGCCAGTCCGGCGGCGGCCCGGGCCGCCCGGCCGTGGCCGCCACGCTCGCGCTCGTGGTGCTGCTCGCGGGACCCCTCGCGGCCCTGCCGCCCGCGGGCGCGGCCACGACGCTGGTGCTGTTCCGTCCCGGCACCAGCGCCGCCGCGGCGTTCGGGGCGGTGGCGGCGATTGGTGGCCGGGTCGTCTGGGCCGACGCCTCGGGCGAGCTGCTGGCCATCGACGCCAACGCCGCACCCCGGGCGTGGCGGCTCTACCAGCACGGCGCCCTCGTGGTCGGCAGCGCAGCAGCCACCGGCGGGTGCCTCGCGTGGACGCGCATCTAATGGCTCGGTCGGCGCTGTCCAACACCCGGCCTCCGGCGCGTATCGGCGTATCGTGCGACCCGCGCGGCAAGCTAACGACCGCCAAGACCCTTGTTCACACGATGCACGGTTCTGCTGAGCACCGAGCCACCTGGAAAGCACTCCCATGATCACCTCGCGTTCTGTCCTGGCCAAGGGTCCGGCCGCACCGCCCCTGCCCGTCCTGCTGTGCCTCTCGCACCTGCGTTGGAATTTCGTGTTCCAGCGTCCTCAGCACCTGCTGACCCGAGCAAGCGCTGCCTTTCAAGTCATCTACTTCGAGGAGCCGTTGCCCGCATCTGAACCTGGCGACGCTCCCAGGCTCGACGTGCGTCGGTCGGCGGAGGGCGTGCTGATTGCCACGCCGTTGCTGCCGGCAGGGTTGGACGCGGCTACTGCCGATGCCGTGCAGCGCGGCCTGCTGGACGAACTGCTCGCTGACCTCGGCGCGCCGGTCGAGCTTGCATGGTACTACACGCCGATGGCGCTCGCCTTCGCCGGGCATATCGAGGCGCCGGTCATGGTTTACGACTGCATGGACGAGCTGAGCCTGTTCCGGGGCGCTTCTCCCCGCCTGGCTCTTCTGGAGCGGCGGCTGCTCAAGCGCGCGGACCTGGTGTTCACCGGCGGGCGCAGCCTGCATGAGGCCAAGCGCCGGTTGCACCCTCGCGTTCACCTGTTCCCGAGCAGCGTCGATGCGACGCACTTCCGCCGTGCCCGATCAGCGCCTGCGGCGGAGCCCGCGGACCAAGCCGGCCTGCCGCGGCCAGGGTGGGCTTCTTTGGCGTGCTCGACGAACGCATCGACTACGCCCTGGTGGACGCCGTGGCAGCCACCCGGCCGCAGTGGCAGCTCGTCATGCTCGGCCCAACGGCCAAGATCGACCCCGCCGCGCTGCCGAGGCGCCCCAACCTGCACTGGCTCGGGATGAAGTCCTACGCCGACCTGCCCCCTTATCTCGCCGGCTGGGATGTCGGGCTGATGCCGTTCGCGCTGAACGAGGCGACGCGGTTCATCAGCCCCACCAAGACGCCTGAGTTCCTCGCCGCCGGCGTGCCGCTCGTCTCGACACCGGTGCCGGACGTCGTCGCCGATTGGAAGAAGGATGGCCTGGTCGAGATCGCGGACGGGCCAGACGCCGTGGTCGCCGCGACCGAAGCCTTGCTGGCGCGCCCGCGGCAAGCCTGGCTGGCTCGCGTGGACCGGCGCCTGACCTACCTGTCGTGGAACGCGACCTGGGCGCGGATGCGGGCATCGATCGAGGACGTAGCGCGCGACGCCCGGCAGTCCCCCGCCTCTGCCGGAGAGATCACCCATGTATGACTGGCTCATCGTAGGCGCTGGCTTCGCGGGCTCCGTGCTGGCGGAACGCATTGCGCGCAAGCGGGGCGAGCAGGTGCTGGTTGTGGATCGGCGCGATCACGTGGCCGGCAACGCTTACGACCACCTGGACGAGGCCGGTGTGCTGATCCACCGCTACGGCCCGCACATCTTCCACACCAACTCGGACGCGGTGGTCGCCCACCTCTCCCAGTTCACGGCATGGCGTCCGTATGAGCACCGGGTGCGGGGGCAGGTGGACGGCCAGCTCGTGCCGATCCCGATCAACCTGGACACGGTGAACCAGCTTTATGGGCTGAGCCTCACCTCGGATGAGCTGGAAGGTTGGTTTGCTGCCCGCGCCGAGCCGGTCGCTGAAATCCGCACCTCGGAAGACGTGATCGTCTCCCGGATCGGGCGCGAGCTGTATGAGAAGTTTTTCCAGGGTTACACGCGCAAGCAGTGGGGCCTCGACCCGTCCCAGCTCGACCGGACCGTGACGGCGCGGGTGCCCGTGCGCACGAACCGGGATGACCGCTACTTCACCGACACGTTCCAGGCCATGCCGCGGGACGGCTACACCCGCATGTTCGAACGGATGCTCGACCATCCCAACATCACCGTGCGGACCGGGACCGATTACGCCGAGATCGCCGGGTCAGTGCGCTTCCGGCGCCTGATCTGGACCGGGCCGGTGGACGAGTACTTCGGCTGCCGCTTCGGCAAGCTGCCCTATCGTTCCCTGCGCTTCCGTCACGAGACGCTGAGGCGGGAGCGGTTCCAGTCGGTGGGCACGGTGAACTACCCGCAGGACCAGGATTACACCCGGATCTCCGAGTACAAGCACATGACCGGGCAGGAGCACCCCTGGACCAGCGTGACTTACGAGTATCCCACGGCCGAGGGCGACCCGTACTACCCCGTGCCGCGGCCGGAGAACCAGGCGCTCTATAAGCGTTACGAGGCGCTCGCCGACGCCAAGCCCGACACTTGGTTCGTCGGCCGGCTCGCGACCTACCGCTACCTCAACATGGACCAGGTGGTCGGCCAGGCGCTCGCCGCCTTCCGCCGCATCGAGGAACAGGTGCCGCGTGCCGGTGGCGGCGCGCGTGCGGCGGTGGTGGGCCCGCCGATTGCGGCGGGGCCAGCCTGACTGCGCCACGCCGAGGCCACGGTCCCGGTCGATAGCGCATCCTCCAACGAACACCAGGAGACGCATGGTGGACGATACGACCCTACATGCCGTGCGGCAGGCCGGCGCGAAGCAGGGCGCGGGGCCTGCGCCTTGGGCGGCACCGCATGCTTCTGGGCGCCCGCGGCGGCCCGACCTGTTCCGCAGCTTCCTGATGGGGGGGTTCGAGGGTTCGTCCCACCGTCGGGAGGACGGACGTCAGCTCGACCTGATCGCCGCCACCCGGCATGACGAGCAGGCGCTCGACGACTACCGCCTGCTGCAAGCCCACGGGATCGGCACGGTGCGCGACGCGCTCCGCTGGCACCTGATCGAAACCAAGCCCGGCCGGTACGACTGGTCGAGCTTCCTACCGATGCTGCGCGCAGCCCGGCAGGCCGGGGTGCAGGTGATCTGGGACCTGTGCCATTACGGCCTGCCGCACGACCTCGACATCTGGTCGCCGCACTTCCTCGAACGCTTCGCGATGTTCTCGGCCGCGGCAGCCCGGGTCATCCAGGCTGAAGGCGACGGCGAGGTCCCGTTCTACTGCCCGGTCAATGAGATCTCGTACTGGGCCTGGGCCGGCGGCGATCATGGCCTCATGTATCCCATTGCCTTCGGACGCGGCCCGGCGCTGAAGCGGCAGCTCGCCCAGGCGGCGATCATCGCGGTCGAGGCGGTGCGGGGCGTCGATCCACGGGCCCGCTTCATCACGGCCGAGCCGCTCATCCACGTCACCACGCCCCCGGACGCGCCGGAGGACGCCAAGAGGGGCGCTGCCGAGCACCGCCTGGCCCAGTTCGAGGCCTGCGACATGATCGCGGGCCGGCTCGCCCCTGAACTGGGCGGCAGCGAGGCCCACCTCGACATCGTGGGCGTCAACTTTTACCCCGACAACCAACTGTTCCGGGCGGGCGACACCATTCCGTTCGGCCATCATTTCTACCGGCCGCTGGGCGACCTGCTCGCCGACGTGCACGCGCGCTATGGCCGCCCGGTGCTGCTGACCGAGACCGGGGCGGAAGGCGGCAACGGCGCGGGATGGCTGCGCTACGTGAGCGGCGAGGTGCGTGCCGCACGCCGGGCCGGCGTGCCCGTGGAAGGGCTCTGCCTCTACCCCGTGATGGACTACCCCGGATGGAAGGATGACCGGCACTGCCAGTGCGGCCTGATCCGGTCCGGCGGGGACTGGCGGGACCGGGCGGTGCACGAGGCCCTGCTCGACCAGCTCGCGGAGGAGCGGACGCTCCTGCCCACCGTGACCGGAACCGGCGACCAGCCGTGGAGCGCGTCGGCGCGGGACAGGGACGCACGAACATGAGCGAGGCGGCTGCCCTGCCCACCGGCGCCGTGCCGTTCCTGCTGCGCTACGTCCGGCGGCACCTGCGCTTGTCGCTTGCCTTGTTGGCGACCGTAACGGGCGGCGCGCTCTGCGCAGTGGCGGCGCAGTATGGGCTGAAGCTGCTGGTGGACGGCATGACCGCGCCCCAGACGGTTCCGGCAGCGGCGTCCGGGACGGACCGGACGCATGTGTTCCTCCTGCTTGGCTTGTTCCTTGGCCTTCTGGCCATCGAGAGCGTGTGCTGGCGGCTGGGCGGGTGGCTGGGCAGCCGGGCGACGATCCGGGTGGGCGAGGACATCCGCCTCGACCTGTTCGAGACGGTCAGCGCGCGTCCCTGGCGGTTCTTCAACGGGCAGGCGAGCGGGGCGCTGGCGGGACGCATCACCGCCGCGTCCGGCGCCGCGACGACCGTGATCCGCACAGTCGTGTGGAACGTGCTGCCGCCCTTCACCGACCTTGTGGGATCGGTCGTTGTCCTGGCGACGATCGACTGGCGCATCGGCGCCGGGCTGGTCGTCGTGGCAGGGATAGGGACGGGGGTGATGCACTGGTTCGGCCGGCGCGGCTTTCCCCTGCACCGCGCCCACCACCGCGAGGCGGCGGACGTGACCGGCAGCCTCGCCGACGTGCTGGCCAACATGGGGCTGGTCCGCGCCTACGGCGCGCGCCTGCGTGAACGTGACCACTTGCGCCATCTGATGGCCGCCGAAGGCCGCGCTCATGCCGCAAGCATGCTGTTCCTGGAGCGCCTGCGCTGCGGGCACGACGCCATCTTCTGGCTTGCGACTGCCGCGGTGCTCGCGGCTGCCGTTTGGCAGTGGACGCAGGGCGCCATCACCACGGGCGGCGTGGTCGTGGCCTGCACGCTCACCTTGCGCGTGCTTATGGGCTCTCGCGAGCTGGCGCTGTCGCTCCTTGGCGTCTCGCAGCAGCTCGGAGCAGTGGAGGAAGCCGTCCAGACGCTGCGTGCCCCGCCCGAGGAGGACGCCCGGCCCAACCTGCCGCCATTGCGGGCGCGGGCGGGGGAGATCGAGCTCAGGAGCGTTCGCTACACGCCCGACCGCGGCGGAAGGCCCTTGTTCCGTGACCTCGACCTGCACATCCCGGCCGGGCAGCGCGTCGGCATCGTCGGCCCGTCCGGCGCAGGGAAGTCCACCCTGCTGCGCCTGGTGCAGGGGGTGACGGGGCCGGACGCGGGCGAGGTCCTGCTCGACGGCCAGCCGCTCGCGGGCGCCGCGCGGGACAGCCTCGCCGGCGCCTTCTCCGTGGTCACGCAGGAGGTGGCGCTGTTCCACCGCAGCGTCGCCGACAACCTGCGCTACGGCCGGCCCGACGTCCCATGGGACGAGGTGTTGAGAGTGTCCCGCGCGGTCGGGTGCGACGCTTTCATCCAGGCGCTGCCCCAAGGCTACGACACGGTCGTGGGCGAGCGCGGCATCCGCCTGTCCGGCGGTCAGCGCCAGCGCATCGCCGTCGCCCGCGCCCTGCTGCGGGACGCCCCCGTGCTGCTGCTCGACGAGGCGAC
>CAXTCN010000143.1:0-11631 GCA_964242575.1 uncultured Acetobacteraceae bacterium
CTCACCGATACCCCATGGTGACGCGCAACCGATACCAACGCTAGAAGACGGGTGTCCACCCCTGGCGTTCTGGTTTCGGTCCCGATGGTGCCAGACGTGATCCGGGTCGAGGGATCGCCCTCGCCCAAAATCGGCGCTGCCGCGCGGGGAGCCGAGCCAATATGATCCACGAACAGTTCCTTCTGCCAAACGCAACGCCCGGCGCTAATACGTCACCTGATAAGACCTGCTTAGCACGCAAGTGCTACGCAATGGTTAAAAACCTGTGTAGCCCGTCTGAGCCAAACGAAAAATTACCTGGAGTCCTGCCATATGCCAACCGACGATACTCCGTTTGTCCCAGGCTTGCGCGTGGATCGGCCCGGCGCAGGACACGGCCCGCTACTGGGCCTTTCTTTTGCCGTCAAAGACTTATTTGATGTCGATGGCGAAATCACTGGCTACGGCAATCCCGATTGGGCCCGCACCCACTCGCCAGCCGCAGGAACCGCCCCGGTCGTATCCGCCTTGTTGGACGCAGGCGCTGAACTTAAAGGGAAAACCAAGACCGTCGAACTCGCCTACGGGCTTACCGGTGAGAACGTCTGGCACGGCACCCCACGCAATCCCGCCGCACCGGACCGCTTCCCCGGCGGCTCCAGTTGCGGGTCCGCGTCCGCCGTCGCAGCCGGCGCGGTGAAGTTTGCCCTCGGGTCAGACACCGGCGGCTCGGTCCGCATTCCGGCGAGCTACTGCGGCCTTTACGGCATACGGCCTAGCTTCGGCGCCATCAGCCTTGCCGGAGCTTGTGCCCTAGCGCCAAGTTTCGATACTCCTGGCTGGTTTGCGCGAGACGCGGCCGTGCTGGCACGGGTCGGGCAGGTGCTGCTTCCCGGCGGCGGCGACGGCCTGCTTGGCCCGCTGCTGCGGGTCGAGGAAGCATGGGCCAACGCTGAACCAGAGGTGTCCGCCGCGCACAACGCGCTCATGGAGCGGCTTCAGGCCCGCCTCGGAACTGCGCTCCGCATTCGCCTGCTGCCGGAAGGCATCGAGCAGGCCTACGCTCATTTCACCGCTGTGCAGGGCAATGAGGCCTGGACGACCCAGGGCGCGTGGATCACGGCCACGGCGCCTGCGTTCGGCCCGGGCGTCGGCGAGCGGTTCGAGGCTGCGCGGGCAGTGTCGCCGGAGCGGGCGCGAGCCGGACGGCGGTTCCGCCAGATGCTGCAGGCCAGGATTGCTCCGTTGCTGGCTGGCGGCGCGGTGCTGGTCTATCCCACCAGCCCCTGCCCGGCCCCGCTGCTGGCCGCTGGGCTGGACGAGCAAGCGGCTGTGCGTGCGCGAACCATTGGCGTGACCGCGATTGCCGGGTTCTGCGGCCTGCCCGAACTGAGCTTGCCCGGCGCATTGGTCAACGGCGCACCAGTTGGACTATCCCTGGTAGCCGCGCATGGCCGGGACCGGGCGTTGCTGACGCTCGCCCAAGCGCTCATGGAGCAATAAAGGACTTCTATGGACATCAGACCCGCTACCGACGCCGACCTGCCAGAGGTGCAGTCGATTTACGCGCACCATGTGCTGCACGGAGCCGGCACGTTCGAGGAAGTGCCGCCGTCCGTCGAGGAGATGCTGGAGCGATACCATGCCATCCGGGACCGCGGCTGGTCGTACCTGGTCATGGTCGATGAAACCGGGGTGCTGGGCTACGCCTATTTCAACCAGTTGCGCGAGCGCTCGGCGTACCGGTTCACCTGCGAGAACAGCATCTATGTGCGCGAAGACGTTCGCGGCCAGGGCGTCGGCAAGGCGTTGGTGGCCCGTCTGTTGTTGGAGGCCGAAACAGCCGGGTTCCGGCAAATGATCGCGGTGATCGGCGACTCCGAGAACGTCGGCTCAATCGGGGTGCACACCTCGTTGGGGTTCCACCGGGCCGGGCTGTTGCGGGCGTCGGGTCTGAAGTTCGGACGTTGGGTGGACACGGTCTATATGCAGCGCGCGTTGGGGCACGGTGACGCGGACGTGCCGGCGTGACTGCCTGATCCGGCATCGATTTAGGGCAGCAATCGGAACCGCGCGGACGCGACTGGATCAAGCCGCAGGGCCTCAACCACCTCTGTTTCGCCGACTTCGGACGCCGCGACCGCCACCACCGCACGGAACTCGATTGCGCCATGCGCCCGGCGCGTGAACAGGTCCGCCAAGGCGCGCGCGGCCCCGGTCCGCGGCACGCAACAAGCGCAGCCTGGCAGGTGCGCGGCCCTGTTAGGCGTGAACAGCGCGCTTGGAGCGCGCGGCGGCGCGGTTTCGCCCTCGACCAGCAAGGCGTCGCTGTCCCGCGCATCACCCACGTTGCCGAGCCGGACCGGAATACGCGCATCGAGCCACGGCATGATCGCCTCCAGAATTGCATATGGACATAAAGATAGCTTTATGTCATATGCAAGCCATGGAACCCTTACTCGCCGCACTGCGCGCCTGCGCCGAGCCGACTCGGTTGCGACTGCTGGCGCTTGCGGCTCGCGGCTCATTCTGTGTCGTCGAGTTCACGGAAATCCTTGGGCAGAGCCAGCCGCGGCTGTCCCGCCACCTCAAGCTGCTCTGCGATGCTGGCGTCATGGAGCGGGTGCGCGAGGGTGCGAACGTATGGTTCACGGTGGCTTCCGGATCAACGCTCGTGCGAGATCTTTTGGCCCGCTTGCCGGACGATGATCCCGTGTTGCTGGCCGACCGCCGCGGCAGCGTCCGCGTGTTGGCCGAGCGCGCCCGGATCGCGTCCGAGAGCTTCCGCAAGTCCGGTGCGGAGTGGGACGAGGCGCAGGCTTTGGGCTTGCCGGCCGCAGCGGTGGAGGCCAGCCTGCTCTCCCTGTTGCCGGAGGATGTGGGCCGGGTGCTGGACATCGGCACCGGCACGGGACAGTTGCTGGAGGCACTGGCGCCGCGGATGATCACCGGATTGGGCGTGGACGCCAGCCGGGCGATGCTGGCGTTGGCGCGAACCCGGTTATCTAAGCCGGGCCTCGCGCATTGTGCCGTTCGGCAGGCAGACATGTATCGGCTGCCTCTGGCTGGCGGCTATGATGTCGTCGTGCTGCAGATGGTGCTGCATTACGCAGAAGACCCGGCCGCGGCATTGGCAGAGGCGACGCGCGTGCTGGCGCCCGATGGGCGGCTGATCGTTGTGGAGCTTGCGGCGCATGGCCGGGCCGAGGTGGCCGAGCGGCTAGCCCATCGCTGGCCCGGCTTCACCGACAATGCCATGCAGGATTTGCTGCTTGGGTGCGGGCTGCAACCGGCCGCGCCGCTGTGCATCCCAGCCGCGGAACCAGGCGGGTTCGAGGTCCGTATCTGGCCGGCCGACCTTCCTGCGAGCGCGTTAACCGTTCGGAAACCAGCTTTTGCTACTGAGGACGCTTGATGACCAGACCCCACCTGCTAGACGCGCTGCGTGACCAGGTCCTGCTGTGCGACGGCGGCATGGGTAGCCGCGTGCAGGCCCTGACGCTCGACGTTGAACGCGATTACTGGAACCAGGAGAACTGCACGGAGGTGCTGAACCTATCGCGCCCGGACCTCGTGCGCGACATCCACCGCGGCTACTTCGAGGCCGGGGCGGACATGGTGGAGACCAACACGTTTGGCGGCCAGCCCATCACGCTGGGCGAGTTCGGCTTGCAGGACCGGGCGCATGAGATCAACAAGGTGGCGGCCGAGCTGGCGCGGGAGGCGGCCGACAGCTTTTCGGACGGGCGGCACCGCTGGGTGGTGGGCAGCATCGGCCCGGGCACCAAGCTGCCGACGCTCGGCAACATCGCGTACGATCCGCTGGAGGCGGCGCTCACGGTGCAGTGCCGGGGCCTGCTGGCGGGCGGCGTGGACGCAATCCTGATCGAGACCTGCCAGGACACGCTGCAGATCAAGGCCGCGGTGAACGGCGCCAAGATCGCCCGCGCCGAGGCCGGAATGGACACGCCGATTTTCGTGCAGGTGACGGTCGAGACAACCGGGACGCTGCTGGTCGGGCCGGACATCGCGGCGGCAGCGACCGTCGTGCACGCGCTCGATGTGCCGTTGCTGGGCCTGAACTGCGCGACCGGGCCGCAGGAGATGGCGGAGCACGTCCGTTGGCTGGCGGCGAATTGGCCCGGCCTGCTGTCGGTGCAGCCGAATGCCGGGTTGCCGGAACTGGTGGACGGCAAGACGCACTACCCGCTCGACGCGGAGCAGATGGCGGTCTGGATGGAGCGGTTCGTGGCGGAGGACGGGCTGAACCTCATCGGCGGCTGCTGCGGCACCAGCATCGGACATATCCAGGCGCTCGACGGCATGTTGCGGCGGCGCGGCGGCTTCCGGCCCGCGCCGGTGCCGCGGAAACCCGTATGGGTGCCGGCGGTTGCGAGCCTGTACGGCCAAACCGCGCTCCGGCAGGAGAATGCCTACTTCTCGATCGGCGAGCGCTGCAACGCCAATGGGTCGAAAAAGTGGCGGCAATTGCAAGAGGCAGGCGACTGGGACGGCTGCGTCGCGGTCGGACGGGAGCAAGTCGCCGAAGGGTCGAACAGCCTGGACGTGTGCACAGCCTTCGTCGGCCGGGACGAGATGAGCGAGATGAACGAGGTCATCACCCGGTTCACCGGCAGCGTGAACTCGCCTTTAGTGATCGACAGCACGGAGACTCCGGTGCTGGAGGCGGCGCTGAAGCTGCATGGCGGCAAGCCAATCATCAACTCGATCAACTTCGAGGATGGCGAGGACGCCGCGCGGGACCGGCTGCTGCTCGCCAAGAAGTTCGGCGCGGCGGTGATCGCGCTCACCATCGACGAGACCGGCATGGCCAAGACGCCGGAGGCCAAGCTGCAAATCGCGCGCCGCCTGGTGGAGTTCGCCTGCGACAAGCATGGGCTGCCGCAGTCGGATCTGCTGATCGATCCGCTGACCTTTACGGTCGCGACCGGCAACGAGGACGACCGTAAGCTCGGGCAGTGGACGCTAGAGGGCATCAAGCTGATCCGGGAGGCGTTCCCGGACGTGCAGATCATTCTCGGCCTGTCCAACATCAGCTTCGGCCTCAACCCGGCCGCGCGCGCCGTGCTGAACTCGGTGTTCCTGGACCATGCTGTGCGGGCCGGGATGACCGGCGCCATCGTGCATGTGAGCAAAATCCGGCCGCTGCACCAGATCGACCCGGCCGAAGTGCAGGTGGTCGAGGACCTGCTGTTCGACCGCCGGCGCGAGGGTTATGACCCGCTGCAAAAGCTCCTGGAAATTTTCACCGACCGCAAGCTCGCGGATGCCGTCAAGAAGGTGCGGTCCACGACGGTTGAGGGACGGCTCAAGGACCGGATCGTCGATGGCGACCGCAAGGGGCTGGGCGATGAGCTCGATGAGGCCATGCTGGTCCATAAGCCGCTGGACATCATCAACAATATGCTGCTGGACGGCATGAAGGTCGTGGGCGAGCTGTTCGGCGCTGGCAAGATGCAGTTGCCGTTCGTGCTGCAATCGGCTGAGACCATGAAGGCGGCGGTGGCGCACCTGGAGCCGCACATGGAGCGGGTTGACGGCCAGGAGAAGGGCATCATCGTGCTGGCCACCGTGAAAGGCGATGTGCACGACATCGGCAAAAACCTCGTGGACATCATCCTGACCAACAACGGCTACCGAGTGGTGAATCTCGGCATCAAGGTCACGCTCGCCGACATGGTCGCAGCCGCACGCGAGCACCATGCCCATGCCATTGGCATGTCCGGGTTGCTGGTGAAGTCCACCGTGGTGATGCGCGAGAACCTGGAGGAGATGGCGCGGCAAGGGCTGGAAATCCCCGTCATGCTCGGCGGCGCGGCATTGACGCGCAACTATGTCGAGGACGACTGCGTGCGGGCCTATGCCTGCGGCCGGGTGGCTTATGCCCGGGACGCGTTCGACGGGTTGCACCTGATGGACAAAGTGACCGGGAACGGCTTCGACGATTATCTCGCGGCGATCCAGGCCAAGCGGTCCGGCAAGGCGCGCAACACCAGCCGCACGCTGGGCCAGGCAGACAGCCGCGCGTTCCGGCCGGTGGACGTGGCGGCGGTGCAGGCGCGCCGGCGTCGCATCACCTCAAGCGTGCCGGTGGCGACCCCGCCGTTCTGGGGAGCGCGCATGATCGAGGCGTCGCCGAAAGCGGTGATTCCGTTCCTGAACGAGCGCAGCCTGTATCAATTCCAGTGGGGCTTCCGGAAGCAGGGCAAGACGCTTGAGGATTTCCTTGGCTGGGCCAAGCAGGAGCTGCGCCCGGTCATGCACCGGATGCTGGGCATCTGCGAGCGCGACGACATCCTGCGTCCACAGGCAATTTATGGTTACTGGAAGGCCGCCGGCCAGGGCAACGACCTGGTGGTGTTCGAGCAGGACGGCGAGACCGAGCTGTGCCGTTTCGCCCTGCCCCGGCAACCGAAGGAGGACGGCGAGTGCATCGCCGACTTCTTCCGCGACGTGGACGACGCCGAGCGCGACGTGATCGGCCTTCAGGTCGTGACGGTCGGCCAAAAGGCGTCCGACACCGCGCGAGTATGGTTCGAGGACAACCGCTACCAGGACTACCTCTATCTGCACGGCCTTTCGGTTGAGGTCGCGGAGGCGATGGCGGAGTACACCCACAAGCGCATCCGCGCCGAGCTGGGCTTCGCCGGGGAGGACGACCGGGACATGGAACGCATGCTGCAACAGAACTACCGCGGCTCACGCTACTCGTTCGGCTACCCGGCCTGTCCGAAGCTTGAGGACCAGGAGCCGTTGCTGCGCCTGCTGGACGCGGAGCGCATCGGCGTGTCCTTGTCGGATGAGTGGCAGCTCCACCCGGAACAGTCCACCAGCGCCATCGTCGTGCTGAACCCGCAGGCGAAGTACTTTTCGGTTTAGCGCTAGTCCCGCTACAACCCCCCGGACGGGAGGAGCCGGTGGATCAACGGGTAGCACGCATAGCAAGCGGAACGATCCTAGTCGGCCTTTTGGTCCTGGGATTGAAGACGGCTGCTTGGTGGCTGACCGGCAGCGCCGCCTTGTTCTCGGACGCGCTGGAGAGCGTGGTCAATGTCGTGGCCAGCGTTGTCGCGTTGGTGGCGCTGCGGCTCGCCGCCATGCCGGCCGACGCAAACCACCCGTATGGGCATGACAAGGCTGAGTTTTTTGCTGCGGTAATCGAGGGCGGACTTATTATGCTCGCGGCTGCGTCAATCCTCCAGCACGCCTGGGACGCCTGGCTGGACCCTCCATCCCTAGACCAGCCCTGGCTGGGGATCGGGCTGAATGGCTTTGCCACCGTCATCAATGGCGCCTGGGCGGTGTTGCTGTTGCGCGTTGGGCGGCGGCAACGGTCGGCGGCGCTGATGGCGGATGCGCGCCACCTGAATGCGGACGTGGTGAGCAGCCTCGCGGTCATGGCTGGGCTCGTGGTGGTGGTGTACACAGGCTACCGCTGGATTGACCCGGTGCTGGCGGTTTGCGTGGCGGTGCATGTGCTGTGGTCCGGCGTGCAGGTGATCCGCGACAGCGTTGGCGGCCTGATGGACGCGGCGCCGGCGGAGGTGATCGTCGGCCGCATCCGGGCGTTGGTGGGTCAGCACGCCGACGGCGCGATCGAGGCGCACGACCTGCGCACCCGGCACGCTGGGCGGCTAACTTACCTTGAGTTCCACCTGGTCGTGCCCGGCGACATGCGGGTGGCGGAGGCGCACGCGATCTGCGACCGCATCGAAGTAGCGTTGCGGGCCGAGGTCGAGGGGCTGGTCGTGACCATCCACGTCGAGCCGGAGGTGAAGGCGAAACACCACGGCGTATTGGTGCTTTGACCCGCCTGTTGCTGGCGTTTCTTCTGTGTGCGTTGCCGGGCAAAGCGGCCGAACGGGTCGTGTCGCTCAATCTCTGCGCCGATCAGTTGCTGGTGCTGCTGGCGCCCGAGCGTGTCGTGGCCCTGTCCACCCTCGCGCGCGACCCGGCGCTCTCGTTCGTGGCGGAGCAGGCAACAGAGTTGCCAGTCGTGCGGGCCGACGCGGAGGCCGTGCTGCGGCTCCGGCCTGACCTGGTGCTGGCCGGCCGGTATGGCGCGCAGGCGACAGTTGCGGCGCTGGAAACGCGTGGGGTCACAGTCCTGCGCTTAGACCTGCCCAGCAGCTTCGACGGCATTCGCAGTCAAGTGGTGCAGGTCGCGGCGGCGCTCGGCGTTCCGGACCGGGGCACGCTGCTAATTGAGGCGATGGACCGGGACCTCATGGACCCGCCACCGCCGGGCCATCGCGCGATCCTATGGGGCGCACGCGGGTTCACGTCCGGCCCCGGGTCACTCGGGGACGCGGTGCTTAGGGCTGCCGGCCTCCGCAACGCGGCCGCTGGCGGGCAAGTCGGGCTTGAGGCGTTGCTGGCCCGGCCGCCGGACATCTTGGTCACGGCATCCGCGCCGCGTTTCCCGTCGCTTGCCACCGACCTGCTGCGTCACCCGGCGCTGGCCGGGCTGCCTCGCCGGGCAGTGCCGCCAGCGCTGCTGATCTGCGGCGGCCCATTCACCAGCCGGGCGGTACGGCTGTTGCAGGAATGACGGCGATATTAGGCCTCGGGTTCCTGGCGGGGCTGTCGTTGCTGGTGGGCGCGGCCGGTTTCGGCGTGCCAGACGCCATCATCCTGTGGCAGCTGCGGGCGCCCCGGACGGCGCTGGCGCTGCTGGTGGGCGCCGGGTTGGGGCTTTCCGGGGCCGTGCTACAGGGTGCGCTGCGCAACCCGTTGGCTGATCCGGGGCTGCTGGGCGTGGCGGGATCGGCGGCGCTCGGGGCAGTGCTGGTGTTCTACTGGGGCCTGTCGGCCGCGTTCGCCCCGGCGCTGGTGCTGGGGGGCATGACCGGGGCCGCGGCCGGGTGCGCGGTTCTGCTGGGCTTCGCGGGGCGGACGCCGTCCGGCCCGGCGCTGATCCTGGGCGGTGTCGCCGTGTCTTCCCTGGCAGGAGCGTTCCTGGCGCTGGCGTTGACGTTGGCGCCCAACCCGTTCGCGCTGGCCGAGGTCGCGTTTTGGCTGATGGGCGGATTAGAGGACCGGAGCCTCATGCACCTGGCCATCGCGGCGCCGCCCATCCTGGCCGGCATCGCGCTGCTGCTCCGGCTCGGCCGTGGCCTCGACGCGCTCAGCCTGGGTGAGGCAACGGCGGCGAGCCTCGGGGAACCGGTCGCGGAAACGCTGCGCTGGGCGGCGGTGGGCGTGACGCTCGCAGTTGGCGCGGGGGCGGCGGTCGCGGGCGGGATCGGCTTCGTGGGCCTGGTGGTGCCGCACCTGCTGCGCCCCTGGCTCGGCCAGCGTCCGTCCGCCATGCTGGGCGCATCGGCGCTGGCGGGGGCGGGACTGCTGCTGGCGGCGGACCTGCTGGCGCGAACGGCGCCATTGGCGCTGCCGTTGAATGCGGAGCCGCGGCTGGGCGTGCTGACCGCGTTGCTGGGCGCGCCGGTGCTGATCCGGCTCGCGCGGCGGGTGACGCCATGAGGGACGCCGGCATCTCCGTCCAGGACCAAACCGTGTCGCTGGCCGGGCGCACGGTGCTGCACGGCCTCAGCTTGTCGGCGACGCCGGGCGAGCTGGTGGCGTTGTGCGGTCCGAACGGCGCGGGGAAAAGCACGCTGCTGCGCTTGATGGCCGGGTTGCTGCCGGGTGGGATGCCCGCGCCGCGCCGGGTGGCGTTCGTGGAGCAGGGCGCGCGTTCAGCCTGGGGGCTGACGGTGGCGCAAGTGGCGGCGCTCGGGCGCATTCCGCACCGGGATGAAGCGGCCGAGCCAATTCAGCGCGCGATGGCACGGTGCGGCGTGCTCAACCTGCGTGACCGGCGGGTGGACCAGGTGTCCGGCGGACAGGCCCGGCGGGCGATGCTGGCGCGCGCTTTTGCCACGGAACCTTCGGTGTTCCTGCTGGACGAACCGACCGCGGACCTCGACCCGGCCGCCACGCATGACATCATGGCGCTGCTGTCCGACACCGCGCGGGGGGGCGCGACGGTCGTGGTTGCGCTGCACGCGCTCGACCTGGCGCTGCGTTACGCCACGCGCCTGGTCGTGTTGCACGCCGGCCGCATCGTGGCGGACACGACGCCCATTCTGGCGCTGCCGGCGGCGGCGGCGGCGTTCGGGTTGCCTTGGGGCGTAAGCGGCCAGCCCGGCCTGCTGCCGCCCGGCACGTCGCTGTTATGAGGGCCTGGGTCCTGCCAGCGTCCGTGGTCCTGCATTTGGGCGGGGTTTGGGCGTTGTGGCCCGAAGCCGGGGGCGACACGCCGCGCCGCGAAGCCCCGCCCATCGAGGTCGATCTGATCCAGCAACCCAGCGCGGCGCCGGGAACGCAGGCGGGCCAGCGAACATCCGTTGCCGCCCCGGCGCGGGAGGCTCCGCCTAATCAGGGTGAGACGCCGGCCTCGGTGCCGGCAAGTCCAACGAACCCAGCCCCGACAGGGACGCCCGCCGTCAACTTGGGCGATAGCGACCAATGGCTGGACGGCCTTCTGGTGACTGGGCAAAACGTCGTGCCGCCGAAGCCGAACGCCGCATACCGCAACCGGCCGCCGCGTTACCCGGCGGAGGCCGCCCGGCGTGGCGCCGAGGGCACCGTCAGCCTGACCATCCACGTCTCGGCGCGTGGCGTGCCGGACAGCGTGCTGGTGGGCGTCAGCAGCGGGGACGCGAGCCTGGACCGCGCCGCGCGCGAGGCGGTGCGGCTGTGGCGCTTCACGCCGGCCATGGAGGGCGACACGCCCGTGCCGTTCGACTATGCGATGGACATCCGCTTTGTGATTGGAGACGCCCGATGATTAGGATCGACCGTGTGGTGACCCGCGGTGGCGACGGGGGCGAAACGTCGCTTGGCGACGGCACGCGGGTTATGAAGGACGCGTTGCGGGTAGAGGCTTATGGCACCGTTGACGAGGCCAACGCGACAATCGGGCTGCTGCGGCTGCACACCGGCGCGGATGCGGAGGCGGACGCCATGCTGGCGCGTGCGCAGAACGACTTGTTCGACGTGGGTGCGGATTTATGCGTGCCGGGCGAGACGGGTGAACGGCTGCGCGTGACCGACGCGCCGAGCGCCCGGCTGGAGGCGGAGGTCGCGGCCATGAACGCGCTGCTGCCGCCGCTCACGAGCTTTGTGCTGCCGGGCGGCACTCCGGCCGCGGCGCACGCGCACCTGGCGCGTACGGTGGTGCGCCGGGCGGAAAGGCTGGTGGTGCGGTTGGCCCGGGAAGACGAGGTGAACCCGGCGGTGATCCGGCTGTTGAACCGGCTGTCCGACCACCTGTTCGTGCTCGGACGCCGGCTCAACCCGGGTGGCGACGTGCTGTGGACACCGGGCGCCAACCGGTAGCGCCGCTCAGAACCTCACGCGCGTGCCCGCCAGGAACGAAGGGCCGGGCGTGCGGAAGCCGCTGGCTGGCTCGAACTTCGAGCCGCCCAGGTTTTTGGCATAGGTGTACAGCGCCAGCTTCGGCGTGACGTCATAGGTCACGTTCAGGTTGCCGATCACCCCGCTGCGGGACCGGCCAACCGCGCTTCCGAAGCCGAAATCATCCACCAGGAAATCCTGGAACGCCCCGGTGTATAATACCAGACGCCCTTTGCATTGACGCAAACGTGCGTAGGTTCGGCTTGGTGCGGA
>CAXTCN010000144.1:0-11543 GCA_964242575.1 uncultured Acetobacteraceae bacterium
TCGACACCAAACGCAAGCGCTTGTTCGATTCTAGTCAGGCTGAGGACGCTCTAGGATGCGGACGCACGGGTTGCGGGCGAGACCGCGGTCGAGCGTGGCCAGGGCGTCCGTCATTTCCGCCCGCACCTTGGCGACGAACGCGGCGGCGTCCTGCGGCAGGCCAAGGGCTGCGTAGTGCTCGTCGCGTCGGGCGTCGAAGTCGGCCGGTAGGTCCTGGTCCGGGTCGCGGTAGCGGTCGGCGCCCTCGACCCACACCTCCTTGCAGCGGAGCTGTTCGCGCAACGCCTGAAGCGCGCAAATCTCATAGACGACGCGGTTGACCCTGGCGCGGCCCCGCGCGTCGCGCTCGATGACGGCAGCGCGCCAGGCGTCCGGCACCACGCCGTCCAGCGGCACGGCCTCGTCCGCTGGATACAGGCGCATCTTGCGTGCCGCATGGCGGCCGATGACGCCCAAGGCATCGAGCACGGGCCGGTGCGCCTGGTTGTTGCAGCGGAAGGCGAGCGCGTCCAGCACCAGCGGTAGCATCCGGCGGTAGTGGGAGCGGTACGAGTTGTGGATCACCGTTTGGAGGTGCCGGCGGTAGATCGGCCCCGTGGCCCCGCCCTCGGCGACGAGATCGTGCAGGGTCTGTTCGCCGATGGTGGGAAAGATCACGTCGCGCACGGCGCCGTCCGGGTGGGCCACGCTGGCGGCGGCCAGCTTGAACAGCAGCGCGGGCTTGCCGGCCACCCGCTTGAGGTCGGCGACCAGCTCGCCCTCGACCCGCTTCTCGGCCCGGCTACCGATGCGGTGTACGGTGGCGATGAGCAGGTCGGTGAGGCTGTCAGCGATCTCGCGCCCGCGCACATGGCAGAAGGCGGCGAGCAGCAAGAGGCGGATCGGGTCGGGATGCCGGCGCAGCTCGTGCAGCTCCTCGACGCCGACCCGGCGGCGGTAAGCGAGCAGCACGCGCGCGGGCACGCCGTCGAACAGGTCGCCGGGCAGCACCAGCGCGCGGATGCGCCGGAGCTTGGCGGCTTCCTCGTCCACACTCTGCAAGCGGGCCGGGCCAGTGCCGGCACGCAACGCGAGCAGGGGTGGGTGGTGAAGACCGTCCGCGGCGGCGCTCTCCGCGCCGCCGGGCGCGGGCGGGCGGAGCAAACTGTCGAGACCCGCGACCGTCTCGGCCGTCAGGCGCGCGAGCACGGCGGCGCAAAGCGCCTCCTCCTGGCGGTGCAGGGCGGAGCGCACCAGCCGGTCCAGACGGTCGGGCGAGGGCGGCTCCAGCTTCAACGTCCGGCATCGCTCGCGCGCAGCCGCGACCATCCGGTCGTGCCGGCGTTCCAGGGTGAGAACCTGCTGCCCGAGCCAGCCGCCCAGGGCTGCGGCGTCGTCGTCCGTGGCCTCGCGGAAGCCGAGGGCGGCGCGGATCTGGGCACGATGGTACTCGATGGTCCGGCCTTGCCAGGGATAGCTGCGCCATGATGCCGCGGAAACGCCGACCTGGGACGCCACGGCCTCGACCGCGGCCAAGGGCACGTCCTCCGGTCGCCGCGGAAAGCGGCCCTCGGCTGCGAACAGCTTGAGCAGCACGGCAAAGCCCAGGCGCGTGGCGCCGGTCTTGTTGCCGATCAGCGTGCGGTCAGCCGCGCGCAGCGCCCAACGGTCATCGACAGGGTCAACTGCGATCGGCTGCAAGCTGTTCGGTGCTCCGCCATGCCGCACCTGACGGACGCATTCCAAACATCAGAACGTCGGCGGCGTGTTGATCACGATGACCCGGGCCGCCTTCGGGCCGGGGTTGCGGTAGCCGTGGGACAGCTCTGACCGGAAATGCGCGGAGTCGCCCGCCTTGACGACGTATGTCGCCTCGCCGACCGTAAGCTCAATCACGCCCTCGATGACGTAGGCGACCTCCTCGCCCTGGTGGGAGATGAGGTCCAGCCCTGATCCCGGCGCGATCAGGTGGATGCTGCCTTCCAGGAGGTTCTTTGGATCGAATGGGATCAACTGCTCAAGCTTGATGCCGCTGTTGGGCCGGAGCGGGTGCATGTTCAACACTGCCCGGTCGCCCGCGCGCGTGAGGACGCCCGGGGGATCGTTCGCCTTTCCGAAAAGCTGCCCGACAGTCAGGTCCAGCACGCGGCAAATCCGGTGCAACGTTGTCAGGGACGGCAAGGCACGGCCGTTCTCCACCTTCGACACCATGCTTTCGGAGCATTCGGCCCGGTCGGCCAATTGGCGCAGCGTCAGCCGCCGGGTCAGGCGGGCATGCCGGAGGCGCACCCCGACCTGGATCGCCTCGTCGGGGGGCGGGGCGGTGTCCGCATGGGACGCTACGGGCTGGGGGCGGTTCCTCAAGGGCATCTCGGTTTCTGTGTTGCAAGCGGGACGGCCACGGCCAGCGTGTGGTGCAGCCGGCGACAGGCGAGTGGCAATGCGAACATATCGCAATAATTATATTCAAGCCACTTGAACTCAATTGCGTATGCCCGTAGCGTTTCAACCGTTGATGACCGACAATGGGAGGCTTCAGATGGCCATCGAGGCTGCGCTGATCGACGCACAGGCCGCGGACGCCCGTCCGCATTTCGAGCCTTACGGCTGGCAGCACTGGCCGGATCACCCGTGGTGGTCGTACCAGTTCCGGCGCGGCCTCGGCGAAACTCAGGAAGGGGCCGGTGCCGTCAGCGAGGCGTTCCTGGCTGCCTCCAGAATGACCCCGGGCGATGACGAGAGCTGGCACCGCGAGTGGATGGCCGTCGCGTCGCGCAACTACGAGCGGGGGAACAACGCTGCGGAGGCCGGCCACATCCAGACGGCCCAGAACGCATGGCTGCGGGCAAGCGGGTACTACCGGCAGGCCGAGTTCTGGCTGCCCGCGGACGACCCGCGCCGCCTCGCCACGTTCGAGCTGATGGAAGCCTGCTCCAAGAAGTTTATCTCCCACCTGGTTCCCGCCGGCGAGGTTGTGGACATCCCCTACGAGAGCGGCGTGGCCCTTTGCGGCTACTTTGTTCGCTCTCCCTGGGGCGGCCCCGGCCGCCAGCCGGTCCTGATCTCGATGGGAGGGCTGGACTCCATCAAAGATGAGATGTGGTTCATGCAGGCCCACGGTGCCCTGCAACGCGGTATTGCCGTGCTGATGATCGACGGGCCGGGCCAGGGTGGCACGCTCCGGCGCCATGGCGTAGTCAGCCGCTACGACTACGAGGTGCCGGTCGGCCGCTGCATCGACTACCTCGGCACCCGGGGCGACGTGGACATGGGGAAGATCGCGCTGTGCGGCTCCAGCCTGGGCGGCTACTACGCCGCCCGCGCCGGCAGCTTCGAGCCGCGCCTTGCCGCCTGCATCTCGCACGGCGCGATCTGGGACCTGCCGGCGCAGATCGTGGGCCGGGACGAGGGCTGGGGCCTGGCTGCCCACTTCCTCTGGGTGATGGGCGTGCGCTCCATGGCGGAGCTGCCGGAGGCGGTCAGCCGGTTCCGCCTCGAAGGCGTGCTCGGCCGCATGAAATGCCCGTACCTCATCGTGCATGGCGGCTACGATGTCCTCGGCGTCAAGCAGGCCCAGCTCGTCCGCGACCACGCGGCGGCCAACGGGGTCGATGTGACATTCCGCCTAGTCGGCGCGGAAGACACCGGCGCCGACCACTGCCAGCACGACAATCCGACGTTGGGACAGGAGATCATCGGCGATTGGCTCGCGGAGCAGTTCGGCATCGACGAGATGGCCCTCCGGCAGCAGGCCGCCGCGTCACGGGCCGCCTAGCCTCGCCTGCTCCACCAGCTCCGGCCATTCAACGCATCTTGCGAGGCAGCATGTCCAGCGTATCGGTCCCCGCACCTGGCCTTGCCCGTGCCCGCCTGTCCCAGCGCACGGCGTTCACCATGCTGGCCGTGGTCGGCGTGACCTATGCGGTCAACGCCATGGACCGGATCGTGTTCTCGATCCTGTTGCCGAACGTCCGGGAGGAGTTCGGCTTCTCCCTGGAGCAGGGCGGGTTCCTGGCGACAGTGTTCACCCTTGGGATCGGGCTGTCCGGCATCCCGACCGGCTACCTGCTCGACCGCTTCTCGCGCATGGGCGTCATGCTGATCGGCATCGCCATCTACTCGGCTCTGACGATCCTGTCGGCCTTCTCGTTCGGCTTCTACGACATGGCGCTCTACCGGGCGCTGTCCGGCGTGGGCGAGGGCATGCAGAACGCCGCGCTGTTCACCGCGGTCGGTGCCTACTTCGCATCGAACCGCGCCGCTGCTCTGGGGTCCATGAACTTCGCCTACGGCATCGGATCGTTTATCGGACCAGGCTTGGCCGCCTACATCCTGGTCTGGACGAACGACTGGAAGGCGCCGCTGATCACCTACGGGGTGCTTGGCCTCGTCGCCATGGCGGCAGCGTGGCTGACCGTCCCGCCCGACTTCACCGAGCAGCAAGCCGAGACGGTCAACCTCGCAAGGCCGGATGCGGACGGCCACATCCCACCTGGCGTCCTCAACCGCAACGTCGTGATCTGCGCCCTCAGCGCCGTCACTCTCGGAGTGTCCGGTTACGGGTTTCTTGGCCTGTATCGGCCTGTGCGGCTGAGCGGACCAGGAAAGCAGCATAAGGCTGTTCAAAACTCCCATGCGGAATTAGGGTTTCGAAGTGGCCTGAGTCCGCCGTTGCGGACGGTGTCGGGCAGGGAGAAATCGTATCGGCCGAGGAAGCTGAGATGGCGCCAGATGAGCGGGGACAGGTGGGCCAGGTCGTCGGGGCGGACCTCCATGCCATCTGCCCTGGCCTGCTGGATGGCTTCCTGCATGTAGATGGTGTTCCAGTGGACAACGGCGTTCAGCGCCAAGCCAAGGCAGCCAAGTTGCTCTTCCTGGCCTTGCCGGAGGGGACTTCTGATTTCGCCGCGCTCGCCGTGGTGGATGCGGCGGCCAAGGCGGTGGCGCAGTTCGGTGTGATTGAGCTGGGTCAGCACGCGGCGCCGGAAGGCCGGGTCGTCAACGTAGCGCAGGATGTGGACCGTTTTGGCAATGCGGCCGATCTCGGCCAGGGCGCGCGCAAGCGTGGTCGGCTTGTCGCGAACCTGGAGCGTGCGCATGATGCCGGCCGCCTTGAGGTGGCCGAGCTTGAGCGAGCCGGCCAGGCGGATCGCGTCGGACCAGTTGTCGCGGATCAGGCCGAGGTTGACCGTGCCGAGGCCGAGCTTGTTGAAGGGGCCGTAGTCGGCGCGGCGGTCGATGCGCCACAGCCTGGCGTCGCCGAGGTCGGCCAGGCGCGGGCTGAACTGGTAGCCGAGCAGCCAGAACAGGCCGAACACCGCGTCGGAGTAGGCGGCGGTGTCGGTCATGAGTTCCACCGGCTCCAGCTCGGTTTCCTGTTCCAGCAGGAGGGCGAGCAGCACGAGGCTGTCGCGCAGGGTGCCGGGCACCACGATGGCGTTCAGGCCGCTGAACTGGTTGGACATCAGGTTGTACCAGGTCACGCCGCGGAACTGGCCGAAGTATCTGGGATTGGGCCCGGCATGGATGGCGCTGGCGGGCGCCACGAAGCGCATGCCGTCCGCCGAGGCGATGTCACCCGCCCCCCAAAGCCTGGCCAGCGGCAGCGCCGCGTGCGCCCCGACGATGCAGGCGCTGGCGGCCGCGATGGTGTCAGGGCGGATGAAGTTCTGGCTGACCCAGGCCAGGCGCTCGCGCCGCAGCGCCGCCACGTCCTGCCGGCTGACCGCCTCGATGCCGATGTTGCAGGCTTCGGCGACCAGAGCGGCGCACAAGCTGGTTTCGAAGTGCTCGACCTTGGCTCGCCGCTCGCTTACGTGCGTAAAGGCCTGGGCGAACCCTGTGCGCTGCATGACTTCCAGGAAGAGGTCGGGCATGGCCGCCCTCGGCATCCTGCCGCCGATGGCCGGGCGCAGGGCGCGCAGGCTTTCGCTCTCCTCCAGCCGGTCGAGCGGGGCGACGACCATGCGCGTCTTGCCCTGCACGGTCTCGAACCGCAGGTCGGGATTGCTTGCCGCCCGCTCCGCCACGGTGCGGTAAGCACCGTCGAGCAGCTTGGCCAGCCCTTCGATCTCCGTGTCGGCATCCAGCGAGCGGTTGAGTGCCCGGCACACCACGAGCTTGGACTCCTGCCAAGTGGTCCCGTCCAGCATCCCGCGCCGTGGATCGCCATACCGCGTGCCCGGGCTGGCAAAGATGTCCCGGCGCTTCATGGCAGCGCGCCAGGCGTCGATGACCGCAAACACGTAGGCCTTGGGATCGGCCACGCGGCCATCGGCATCCAGCGCGTGCATGCGCCAGGCTTTTGGGACCGCTGCCGTGGGCGCGTTGCGCATCTTCGCATTGGACCAGTCGGCGACGCCGGCGAGATAGGCCATCGCCTCCCCCACGGCTTTGCCGCCAGGCCCGGCCTCCATCTGCAGCCGGGTGGCGATGTTGAAGAACAAGCGCCGCGCCCGCCGCCACCGGGTGCGAAGCTCCGCATAGGGCCTGGCGTCGTGCGACCGGGCAATCGCGTCCACCTCGGCCATGGCGGCCACGAGGTCGGCACACGGCAGCCGTTCGAACAACGCCTCGCGCCACTGGTCCAGCGGCAGCGCATCTTCCGTGAAGACCAGTGCGGCCATGTCGCGCAGCAGGATTGCTGTACTGTCGAGGTCGCGCAGGCTTCTCAGCCGGGCTTTCTTGTCGGCGGCTTCGGCATCCTTGACCAGGTCGGTGAGCAAGGCTTCGGCCAGCTCGGCCGCGTCATCCTGGGCAGCCGTCTCCAGCGTATGGAACAGGGCCGCCACAGTTGCCGTGCGGCGCGGCTCCCCAAGTGCTGCGATTGCGGACGGTTTGCCCACACGGGCGACCCGTGCCAGCCGCTCCAAGCTTGCGGCCGGCACGCCTTTGGGCGGCGAGGGGCGCAGGTCAAAGGCGCGGATCGCTTCCAGCCTGTCGAGGTGCAAAAGGAGTTCGCCGGGGGAACGCTGCGTCGGCACGGTCCGCAACGCATCAAGGCCGGCAAGGCTGGCCTTGCTGGTTTCTTCGAACAACGTAGTGATCCGCGCGCGCTGCTTGTCGTCGAGCGCCGCCACGAGGCGGTTCCAAAGGCGCTTCTGCGCCCGGTCGCGGATGCGGCCGACGAACCGTTCAAGGACGCTCACGCCCGGCAGCAGCACTTTGTTGACCACCAGCCAGGACGTGGCCCGTTCGTGCAGCAGGCCGGGATGGTCGTCGCCGCTCCAGCACAGCGCATACAGCCAGCGGGCCAGGCGGAACCGGGCCGAGCCGTTGCCGGCGAACTCGGTGAAGCCATAGCGCTCGCGGATCAGGGCGAGGTGGCGGATGCGCTGCCCGCCATGGTCGAAGTAGCCCTTGAACCAGGTTTGGGGCGGCAGCCCCAACTGGTCGATCAGGAACGTCGTGACGGGAGGCGGGACGTTCTGGTCCGTGGCCGGAAAGGCGCCCAGAAACCGGGCCGATCCCAGCATCAGGGCAAAGCCGAGGCGGTTGTGGTCGCCCCGCAGCCCATCGATGATTTCCCGGTCGCCTCCATCCAGGTGGAAGTACCGCGACAGCTGGTCCGGAGAAGGAGCGGCGGTGAGACTGGCATAGCGTTGCCGCTGCTCGTCGGACAAGTGGCGGGTGGGCATGGCGTGCGGAACTTAGGACATTTGCGGCAGAGAAGAGGTCAACTGAAATTCCACGCTTTTTTCCTCGCAGAACACCTATGCGGAAGCCATCTACTTAGCAATATGTTTTGCGAAGCCCTGGGGGCTCTCCCATGAAGCTCGGCTATGCCCGGGTCTCAACGGACGAGCAAACCCTGACCAGCCAATACCAACGCCTGTCCGCCGCCGGATGCGAGAAGCTGTTCGAGGAAAAGATCTCCGGCGCCGCGCGCAAACGCCCCAAGCTTGAGAAACTGCTCGATCAACTCCGCAAAGGTGACGTGCTCGTGGTGACGCGCCTCGACAGGCTGGCCCGCTCCACCTCCGAACTGCTGCGGATTGGCGAGCGCATCACCGAAAAGGATGCCGGGTTGCAGTCACTTGACGAACCGTGGGCCGACACGACAAGCGCGTCCGGCCGCATGATCATGACCGTCTTTGCCGGCATCGCCGAATTCGAGCGCACCCTGATCCTCAGCCGCACACAAGAGGGCAGGCTGGCCGCTCAGGCGCGCGGCGTGGCCTTCGGCAGGCCAAAGAAAATGCTGCCCGACCAGCAGGAACTCGCACGAGACCTCGTCCGCAACGGGAAATCCATCAGTGCCGTCGCCAGGACCTTCAACGTCCATCCGGCCACGATCTACCGCGTCCTGGAACGATAGCCGCCTTATGCTGCTTTTCTGTTCCGCTCAGCCGCACAGGCCAAACTAGGCGAAATAGGCATGGATGCTGCCAGTGCTAATACCGCTTCCAATGCGGAGTGGCCGGAAGCAAAGTCAGCTGTAATTCCCTCTATTGTGCGATATTGGTGAGGGAGCTGTCCTGAAACATGCCTACCTAGGGTATAACCCTTATGCTCGTCTTTCAAGATGGCACGTGTTCCACTACGAACGACGGATACTTCATTTCCTGTAACATTTAAGCTGACGACTTGTGCAACGTAATCCTTCAGGCTTGCCAAAATGCGCCATCGCTACCGGGTGGTTTAGACCCACTTCTTAATGTTCTGCCGCTATATTCGTTGCATGATGTGCAAAATGTGCAATAGGTCCTTGACGTCATAAGGCAATTCGCTCGACTTCATCGAGCGAAATCCCCTCACCCCGCCGATCGTAGAGCTTGGTCGTCCGGGCTGAGGCGTGCGCCGCCATCTTCTGCGCATGTTCCAGCAGCCCGCCATTCTCCAGGTATGCCGTGATCCCCCTCGCCCGCCACGAATGACAGCCGATCCGGGTGGCTACATTGGATGCCGCGGCCCGGCGTTGGATCATCCGGTAGGCGTCCGCCTGAGCCAGCGGCTTACCGGTGAGCCGGCCGGTGCGCCGCTCGGCGGTGCGGAACAGGAAGCCTTTGCGATTGTCGCCGACCGCCGCAGCCTCCAGATAGGCATCGAGCCAGTCCTGGAGCGTGTGGTGTGCCGGCATCGTGTGCTCCTTGCCGCCCTTCTCGTGCAGCCGCAACCACCAGCGCTTACCGACGGGGTAGTAGTCGCCGACGCGCATAGCGGTGACGGCGCCGATGCGGGCGAAGGTGAACAGCAGCGTGCCGATCAGCGCGCGGTCGCGCAGCCCGATCAGCTGGCCGGTGTCGATCGACGCGATCAGCACCTTGGCCTCCTCCCGGCTTGGCATGTGCGTCTTGCCGGTCGTCATGCTGTGCTTCGGGCCGCGCACGGCGGCAGCCGGGTTGTGCGGCACGATTTGGCCGACCACCAGCCAATCGAACAGCATCCGCACGGCCGCCAGGTTCTGCTTCACCGTTGGGGCCGACCGCCCTTCCCTCCCCAGCTGCTCGACCCAGGCCGCAACATGCACGGGCTGAATGCCCGGCAAGGCCAGTCCGAGCCCTTCGCACCAAGCAAAGAACCCGGATGCCGCGCGCGCATAGGCGGTGCGGGTGTTCGGGTTGCGGATGTTGGCGGTGAAGAACTCGACATAGCGCCGGACTGTACGCTCACCCTCGACAACGACCAGGGCCGGCACAAGCCGCGGCCCAGCACCAACGGGCAAACCTGCCTGGTTGGCAACCGTCAGCTCGCTGGTCATTGCGCGTGCCACGGATTGATCAAAGGAACCCCGCATCCGGCAAAATCGCCATCTCGCGTCGCAATCGAGGCGCTGTGCACATGGGCGACGGCGGCAATCATGCCGTCGATCGGGCTCAGGCGCTGCCCGGCCTTTTGGCGTTTGCCGGCGATGGCGGCGTAAGCTGGCGCTGTGGCAAGATCAAAGCTCAGGATGCGCCCGGCAAAATCCTCGGTAAACATGGCGGTCGCCTGCTCGCCCAGCCGCTGACGGCGCTTGCCTTTCGGCAATAGGTCGATGCCCAACAGGATCTCGGCATAGGAGAGGGCGGTGACATAGAGGGCGTCCGTTTGCGCGGCCATCCACTGCAACACCGCGGCCTCTGGCTCGGGGCGCATCAGCTCGGAGAGCACGTTGGTGTCGAGCACGATCATTCAAAACGCGGCGGTTCGCGCCCTCCCTGGCGAGGCGGCAATTCCAGTTCGACCCCACCGAGGGGGGCAAAACGACGGCGGATGGCGGTGACGAGGCCAGCGCCGGTCGCCGGCCGCTTCTCCGCCAAGGCCTCTTTCAAGATGGTGCGGGCTTCCGCCTCCATCGACCGGCCATGATGCGCCGCGCGGATGCGCAGCTGCTCTTTCAGCGCCGGATCGAGCTGCCGGATGTTGAGCGACGCGGTTGGAGCGGTTTCGGATCGAGCAGCCATGCACCCAATGTAGTCAATGGGACCAATGATAGCAATTGAGTCGTCCGCCGAGGCGATAGCGCTTTTGAGTATGATAACGTTCCTTATTATCATACGCAAAACACTCGGCACGAGAAAGTGGATGGGCGGCAGTTTTGAAGTCGCAACGCTTAAGTATCCGCAGCCACGCCGTAACCGCCTTGGCCATTCCTGATGCCGGCGTCTCAGTCCCACATCTCGATCATGTCCGGCACTGGGAACGCCAGCTCGCCCCTGCGGCTTACTCCGGCCGGCATCTGGACACGCAGGGTGGCGAGGCTGTCCGACACCAGCACGCAGGCGAGGAAGCGTCCGCCGTTGTGTTCGCAGGTGTGCGGGCGCGCGACCAGCTTGCCCGGGTGGCGCGGGTCGCAGCCGGTCACCACCCAGGCTGCCGCCTCGCCCCGGTCCTGCAGGGCTTGCGCCTCGGCCGGCGTGAGCACGCGGTCGGGCGGCACGTCCGCAGCTCCGCTACCCGAACACATGCAGGGCGTGGCTGGCTCGGTCCAGCGCCTCAGCCTGGCGTCGGGCGTGGTCCGCCTGGTCCGCCCGCCCGGCCCGCTCCAGCCTGTCCCAGCGCAGCGCGTAGCGGCGGGATGCCACGGCGTACCAGCAGCGCAGCTCCTGGACCAGCAGCACCAGCCGGTCCGGCGCCAGGTCGCCGCGCGCGTCCCACCACCAGCCAGCGGCGATGATGGCGGCGTCGTGCGCCACCTCGTCCGCGGACGCGCCCGCTTCGGCCAGGCTTTCCAGCCGGCACAGCGCGTCGAGCACATGGCGCATGCTGGCGCCTACGCCGTCGGGCCAAGCAGGCAGGGATCAAGGTGCGCGAGGCCGCCCGACAGCGGACGCTTGCTGATGACGAACCCGCTCCGGGCCATGACACCGTCGGCCGGGTGGTCGCGCTTGCGCCCGGCGAACCGCAGTGCCAACGACAGGGTGCTGATCACCTCGTCCCGCGTGGCTGGGGAGAGGTCGTCGTCCTGAGCCACGCCGGTGCGCCTTTGCTGGTCATGGTGGAGAGGCTAGGGCGCGCCATGGAACAAAGCAAGAACTATGGCTGGGGGTCCCGATGGACATGGGCCGGTTCAGCCGCACGCTGCGCGGTCACCTAGTACCTCTGCACAGAGGTTTTGAAGGGTTGGAGATGGGCCACGCCTA
>CAXTCN010000145.1:0-11460 GCA_964242575.1 uncultured Acetobacteraceae bacterium
CGTGGCAGGCGGGTGCGCCGGCGTTCGTCCTGATACCGCTGGCGCCCGCCGTCGGCGGCTGCCTTGGCTTGGTCAACGGCCTGCTGTGCAGCCGGCTGCGCGTGCCGCCGATCGTGGCGACGCTGGGCACGATGTATGTGTGGATCGCCGTCCTGTTCCTGGTGCTCGGCGGCAGCTGGATCAGCGGTCTTCCTGGATCGCTCGCGCCGCTTGTGCGTGGATCGGTGGCCGGAATTCCCAGCGTGGCGCTGGTGATCGCCGTGGTCTATGGCCTGTGCGCCTATGTAATGAACCAGACGCGCTTCGGGCGTCACGTCTACGCCGTCGGCTGCAATGACGCCTCGGCGCGGCTGGCCGGCATTGCGGTGGACGGGGTCAAGCTGCGCGCCTACGGGCTGCTGGGCGTGCTGGCGGGGTTCGCCGCGCTGCTGTACGTGGCGCGGCTGCGCAATGTCGAGATCAACATCGGCACCACGATCGCGCTGGAGGCGATCGCTGCCACGATCCTGGGCGGCACCCAGATCGAGGGCGGCGTCGGCAACCTGGTTGGCACGCTGCTGGGCGTCGTGTTCATCAAGCTGACGCAGAATGGCCTGATCCTGGTTGGCGTCTCGTCGTTGTGGGAGCCGGTGGTGATCGGCGGCCTGCTGATCCTGGTGCTCTCGGCCGATGCGCGGCGCCGGGCCGGCTGGCGGGGCATGTTCGCGTGATGCGGCACGGCCCGAACCGCACCGGCGCAGGGTCCGCGGGCGCGGGACGCAGGCTCATGGCGCTGGTGGCCCTGCTCGGCCTGAGCGCGGTCGTGATGGCGTTGCTGTCGCCATCGTTCCTGCAGGCCAGCACCTTGCAGTATATCCTGCAGTTCGCTCCCGTGGTGGGGTTGCTGAGCCTTGGGCAGACCTTGATTATCCTGGCTGGCGGGCCGGGGATCGACCTCTCGTCCGGCGCGATCATGTCGCTGTGCGGCCTGGCGATCGCTGGCTTGTGGAAGCTCGGGTTGGACCCGTATGCGGCGTCCTTGGCCGGGCTGGCGCTGGGGTTGCTGCTCGGCGCGGTCAATGGCGTGCTGGTGACCATCGTCGGCATCCCGGCGCTGATTGCGACATTGGCGACGCTGTTCCTGTTCGGTGGGTTCGCGATCGCGGTGACCAACGGGCGGCCGGTCGCGGGCCTGCCGGAGTCGTTCGGCTGGCTGGGGCAGGGAACGCTGTTCGGCCTGCCCAACCAGCTGCTGTTCGTGTTCATCCCGGTCGCCGTCGCGCTGCACGTCATGCTGCGCCACACCCGCACCGGCAGCCACATCATCGCCGTGGGCAACGACCACCGCGCGGCACGGCTGCTGGGCATTCGCGTGGTCCGCCTGCGCTTCGCCCTGTTCGCCTTGAACGGCGGGCTGGCGGGGCTGGCAGCGGTCGTCAACCTATCCTGGTTCCTGGCCGCCCGGCCGGACGCCGGCCGTGGCCTGGAGCTCGCGGCCGTCACGGTCGCGGTGCTGGGAGGGACACGGATTTTCGGCGGCGAGGGCAGCATCGCCGGGCCAGTGCTCGCGGTGCTGATCATTACTGTGCTGCAGGGTGGGCTCCAACTCGCCAATGTCTCACCCGCTTGGCAGCTTGGCGTGGTCGGCCTGCTGCTCATCGGCAGCGTGATCGCGTCGAACCTGCCGTCAATCCGGTCCACCGCACGGCGTAGCGGCTGACGTGATGCCTGGAGGCTTGCGATGAAACACTTCGTTCAGTGCATCGGATCAGGGCCGCTGCTGCCAGGAGCGCACCCGTGCGTCCGATAGCCGACCCAGCGCGCGTCATGCATGTTCCGACCGGCAGGGACCTCGCGCGCTACATTGACCATACGGTGCTGAAGCCCGACGCCGGACTGCGTGAGATCGAGCGCTGCTGCAACGAGGCCTTAACCCATGGGTTCGCGGCCGTATGCGTGAACGGGGTGCATGTTCCGGCCGTGGCGCGGCTGCTGTCCGGCTCCCGGGTCGCCGCCTGTGCGGTCATCGGCTTCCCGCTGGGCGCGATGTCGACACGGGCGAAGGTCGCGGAGGCGCATGACGTGATCGAGTCCGGGGCGCGGGAGGTCGACATGGTGCTGGACATCGGCTCGCTGAAGGACAATGACCCGGCGACCGTCGGCCGCGACATCGCCGCCGTCCGGCAGGCCTGCGCCGGCGTCGTCCTCAAGGTGATCCTGGAGACCTGCCTGCTGACCGACGCCGAAAAGCGGCTCGCCTGTCAAATAGCGCAAGACGCCGGGGTCGACTTCGTGAAGACCTCGACCGGCTTCGGCGCGGCCGGCGCCACTGTCGCGGATGTCGCGATGATGCGCAGCTGGGTCGGCGACGCCATGGGCGTGAAGGCGTCCGGCGGCGTGCGCACGCCCGAGGACGCGCAACGCATGATCGCGGCCGGCGCGAGCCGGATCGGCGCCAGCGCCAGCGTCGCCATCATCGCGTGCCAGCAATTTTCTCAGGAAGGATGACAGGTCTGATGCTGAAGCACCTTGCACTGCTGATCCCATCGCTGCTGGCGGCCACTTGGTCCGTGGCGCTGGCCCAGGAACGCCAGCCGATCACCAACAAGACCTGCAATGACCTGGCGGCGTTCTACGCCAAGCTGCCGTTCACCGACCTGCTGCCGTTGGCGGCGGGGCCGGTCGAAATCCAGGGAAGAGCCCGCCCCATCACGATCGGCTTCTCGCAGACCGGCTTCAACCATCCGTGGCGCATCGCCATGCTGGAGGCGCTGCAGGCCGAGGCCTGCCGGCACCCCAACGTCAAGATCATCGTGCTCGACGGCAACGTTGACGTCGCCAAGCAGAACAATGACATCCGCGACCTGCTGGCCCGCGGCGTGGACGGCGTGGTGATGAGCCCGGTCGAGTCCGCCGGGCTCGTTCCGGCGGCCCGCGTGGTGATGGCGCAGAAGCTGCCGTTGGTGGTGCTGGACCGCGACGTGCCGTCGGACAAGACGCTGTTCATCGGACAGAGCAACGTGACCATGGCGGAACAGGTCGCCGAGCGGATGGCCAAGGACCTGGGCGGCGCGGGCAACATCGTCGTGATCACCGGTCTCAAAGGCTCATCGCCGGCGGTCGACCGCGACAAGGGCATGTCGAACGTCCTGGCGAAGCATCCCGGCATCAAGGTCCTGGTGAAGGGGGACGGCGAATGGATCCGCGAGCCGGCGGTGCGGCTGATGGAGGATTGGCTGACGGCCCACCCCAAGATCACCGCCGTGTTCTCCCACGCCGAGGAGTCCTCGTGGGGCGCGCAACTGGCGATCGCCCGGGCCGGGCGGTGCAAGGAGAGCATCCGCCACTACACGTTCGACGGGTCCAACGCCGGGTTCAAGTCGGTGAAGCGCAGCACCTTCGGGGCGGACGGGAACTACACCCCGTATATCGGCGACATCGGCCTGCGTGCGGTGCTCTACACCCTGGCCGGCAAGGAAATACCCGGGCGCACGGCCTACGACAGCCCAGGATCGCGGCTGTTACTGCCAGACTCGCCCAGCGTGGTGGCCGAGAACGCGGACACCTGGATCGGCCGCGGCTGGGGCGATTTCGAACCCACGCTCGATCCTTGCCGCTGAGCGCGGTCCTCGAGGCCCGGGGGGTTTGCAAGTCGTTCGACGGCAACATCGTGCTGTCCGACGTGGACCTCGCCATCCGTCCCAGCGAGGTGCACGCGGTGGTCGGCGAGAACGGCGCCGGCAAGTCGACGCTGATCAAGCTGCTGGGCGGAGTCCATCAGCCGGACCGGGGCGCGTTGCTGATCGACGGTGCGCCCCGGCGCCTCCATTCGCCGCGCGACGCGCTGGCGCATGGGATCGTGGTCATCCACCAGGAACTCTCGCTGGCGCCGCACTTGTCCAGCGAGCAGAACATCTTTCTCGGCCACTTCCCGGTCACCCGCTTCGGCCTGGTCAATCGCCGGGAAATCCGCCGGCGCACCGAGGCGCTGTTCGCCCGCCTTTCGATCGGCGTTGATCCTGGACGCCCGGTGGGAGAGCTCAGCGTCGCGCAGCAACAGATGGTCGAGATCGCAAAGGCGCTGTCGTTCGACGCCCGCGTGCTCATCCTGGACGAGCCCAGCGCGGTGCTGGACACCGAGCGCCTGCAGACCTTGTTCGATGTCATCCGGCGGTTGCGGGCGCAGGGGCTGGGGCTGGTTTACATCTCGCACCACCTCGACGAGATCTTCAGCGTCGCCGACTGCGTGACCGTGCTGCGGGACGGCCGGCGGACCGGGCACGCCGCGGTGGCTGACGTGACCGAGGACTGGCTGGTCGGCCGCATGACTGGGCGCAACTTCGCATCCAGCGCGTTGCAGTCGCGCCACTGGGGCCGCACTGCGATAGAGGTGCGCGGGCTATCGCGCGCCAGGCAGTTTGGGGACGTGTCGTTCTCGGTGCGGGAGGGTGAGGTCGTGGGGCTGGCCGGACTGGTGGGCGCGGGCCGGTCGGAGATTGCCCAGTCCATCATCGGCGCGCTCCGGCCAGACCGCGGATCGATCGCGGTGTTCGGGAAGGACGTGCGCATCACCGGGCCGGAGGTCGCGTCCAGGCTAGGGATCGCCTACGTCACCGAGGACCGCAAGGCGTGCGGCCTGCTGGCCAACCGGCCAGTGCGCGAGAATCTCACAATCTCCAACCTCAGGCGCTTCAGCCGGTTCCGTTTCCTGCGGCCGGGCCGCGAACGCAGCTTCGCCCGGGACATGATCGCGCGGCTGGATATACGGCTGCCGGGCATGGACCACGAAATCCGCAAGCTGAGCGGGGGCAACCAGCAGAAGGTGCTGATCGGCCGGGCGTTGGCGGTGCGGCCTAAAATCCTGATTCTGGACGAACCGACGCGGGGGGTGGACGTCAGCGCCAAGCAGGAAATTTACGGCATTATCGAGCGTCTCCTGGCGGAGCGGGTGGCGGTCATCCTGATCTCGTCGGAACTGGAGGAAATCCTGCGATTGTCGGACCATGTCGTGGTCCTGCGCCGTGGCAGGGTCGCCGCCACGCTCAGCCGCGAGCACGCCAGCGAGGCCGCCATCATGCGCGCCGCCGCTATTGGGGCTTAGGAACATGAGCCGTGACACCCAAGCCTCACGGCGCGTGCGGCTTGTGAGCGCCGCAGCGCGGCTGCACAAGCAAGCGGGCGTCGTCCTCGCCCTGCTGCTGTTGGTCGTGGTCGCGACCACTGTGTCGGACCGGTTCCTGACCGTGCCGAACCTGCTGAACGTGCTGCGCCAGGTGGCGATCGTCGGCATTCTGGCGGTGGGCCAGACCTTCGCCATCCTGACGGCCGGGATTGACTTATCGGTGGGGGCGGTGCTCGGCCTGTCGGTCGTCTTGTTCGCGCGCCTGCTGGAACATCACGGCCTTATCGTCGCGATTCCGCTCGGCCTGCTGAGTGGCGCCGCGGCCGGCCTGATCAACGGACTCGGCATTGCGTATGGCGGCATTCCGCCATTTATCATGACCCTCGGGATGCTGTCCTTCGCGCGGGGGCTTGCGTTTATCTCCACTGGAGGCACCCCGGTCCCTATTCTGAACGAGGAGTTCTACAACATCGGCAACGGCTATGTGCTGGGCATCCCGATCCCGGCGCTCATACTGATTGCAGCACTCGTGGTGACCGGCGTCGTGCTCCGACTCACGCCGTTTGGCCGCTCTGTCTATGCAATCGGCTCCAACGAGGAAGCCGCGCGCCTCTCCGGCGTCGCGGTCCGCCGCTACAAGGTGCTGGTCTACGTGATCTCCGGCCTGCTCGCGGCCCTGGCCGGGCTGGTCTACTCGTCCCAGCTCAGCGTGGGGACGCCGGTTGCCGGCCAGGGATATGAGCTCGACGCGATCGCAGCGGTTGTTGTCGGCGGCACGTCCCTGTTCGGCGGTGCCGGCTCGGTGTTCGGCACGTTCATTGGCACGCTGATCATCGGCGTCCTGGCCAATATGCTCAACCTGACCGGGGTGGACCCCTTCGTGCAGCAGCTGTTCAAAGGCGCGCTTATCGTCATTGCCGTCTTTGTCATGAGCCGTTCCAGCCGACGCTAGGACCCACCACGATGACCAATATTGGCATGGGCTCAATGAGAGCCGCGCACCTATCCATCGACGCGTTGCGGCCTGATATCGACGCCTACATCACAGTGGAGCGGGTACGGCGGTACCTGCACGCGATCGCCGACATGCCGGCGCCGTCCACCGCAGCCAACGTTTTTCGCACGCCCCTGCTGCGCAAGCTGCTGAGCGACGACCGAGCCTTCGATGATTCTCGCCTGCATCTCCGGGACAACTTCGAGAAAACCGGCAGCACCGTGCTCCTGACCGGGACGCCGGACGCTCACAAGCCGTTGTGGTATTTCGCCCACCTCGACACCATCAGCTATCTGGTCCAGCCACGCGCCGGCGACCGCTATCCGCTGGTCCCGTTCTGTTACCATCTTATGGCCGATGGTGAGCGGCTCGCCCACGCCTACCGGTATGACCCGGCGTCCAGCCGCTATCACCTGACGGCAAACGGACATTTGGTATCGGAACAGGGCGCTCCGTTTTTCCGTCCGGACGACCCTTTGGTCTCGCTTCGCCCCGGTGACCGCATCGTCTTGTCAGCGGCATACCGCGAAGACAGCGTGACCGGCGGGATCGTCGGCAACATCGACAATGCGGGCGCCGTGGCGGCCCTGGCGGTCGCGGCGCCGGTGCTGGCCCGCGCCGGGGTCGAAGCAATGCTGGCGTTCCCGGACGAAGAAGAAGGCCCGCCCGGCGCAGGAAGCCAGGTCATGGGCCGCGGGGGAACCCGCATCGTCAACCTCCTGCCCACCCCCGAACTCGCCATCATCGCCGACGTGCAGCAGGCGGGCGGGGACCCGCACGCCGATGCGCGGGGCGGCGTGGAGAACAGCACCCGGCTTGGCCAGGGCGCCGTGCTGGCGGAGTTCTCCAGCCTGGCGCGTGGGGCCGTCACGCCGCCGCACTTGTATGCCGAGGCCCAGCAGATGATCGGTCGCTTGGCAGCAATGGGCGTCAGCATCCAGGAATCCAACAACGCATACTCGTCCCGCAGCGACGATGTGAGCGTATTGCTCAAGACGCCAAACATCCTTCTGCTTGGCTTTCCCGGCTTCAACCGGCATTTCGACCTGGGTGAGCCTCGCGCCAACCTGCACGACGTCGTCAACCTTTCGAAGGCGCTTGTCTACTTCTCTGCCATCAGGCCCTTGTATCAGGACGTCCAGTCTCGGCTGCTCCGGCCCAGCGCGTGAACGGCCCAGTGCGCGCCGGTAGGCTTTGCGAGGAGCGGGTCCATTGAAGGCTGGGCCTGCGCCGGACCTGGTCACCGTCGGCTGGCTGACCATCGATGACATCGTCCTGCCAGACGGGGCGTGCGACCGGCATGTCGTGGGCGGCGGCGCGTTGTACTCCGCCATTGGTGCACGTATATGGAATGACCGGGTCGGACTCCACTCAGTCATCGGACGGCCCTATCGTGCAGACGTCTGCGATGCGATCGAACGGTATGGCCTCGACACGGCTGGGATCAACACGATCGACGGCAACGGGCTGTTGCTGTGGCTGTTGCACGAGAGCGCCCATGACAAGCAGCAAGTGCCGAAACTTGCTTCGTCGAGCGCGGCCGAAATGGACCAGGGCCGCGCTGCGCTGCCAGGGTCGTATCATCCGGCGCGCGGCTTTCATATCGCGCCCCAAAGTCCGGACGGTTCATTCGCCAACATTGATCGGCTGAACCGGTTGCCGACGGCGCCGGTGATCACCCTCGACATCCTTTCCGACGCGTTCATCGACGCGCGCCTTTACAATGACCTGGCATTCTTGAACCGGATCACGGCGTTCCTTCCGAGCCGGGAGGAGGTTGAGCGCATCTGGCGCCCTGCCGACCTGGAAGCCTGGCTGCATCGGCAGGCCGCCGAGCATAGCTGCCACGTGGCGGCGAAAGTCGGTGATGCCGGTTCCCTGGTTTGCGAGGCGTGCACCGGCAGGCTCTATCGCATCCCATGCTTCCCGGCGTCGGTGCTGGACACCACCGGCGCGGGCGACGCGTATTGCGGTGGCTTCTTGTCAGGACTAGTCGATCGCCTTCCCATTCACGAATGCGCGGCACGAGGCACGGTGTCGGCTTCTTTCGTGATTGAAGCCAGAGGGGCGCTCGCGACACCGCACCCCAATGCGTCGGAACGCAACGAGCGTTTTTCGCATGTGCTCTCCCGGATCGATACACGCTCGTCAGCTTAAACCAGCGGCACGCGATGAAACGGGTTACGCACAGGCGTTGGTGCAAAACAATGTCCCTATGCCTGCCACCTCCTGAGGTGGCTCAGGAGATCTGCACAGGTTTGATGAGTGGAGTTTCTGCCTGACGACGGCCAGGATGGCTGCGGAACAGGAGAGACGATGAGCAAGCGACCACGCCGGAACCACACGCCGGCTTTCAAGGCGAAGGTGGCCTTGGCGGCCGTGAAGGGCGAGAAGACGCTGGCCGAGCTGGCGCAGCAGTTCGACGTGCATCCGAACCAGATCACGTCCTGGAAAGGCCAGCTCCTGGAAGGGGCAGCCGGGGTATTCGGATCGGAGCCGAAGGCGGACGCGGCACCCATGATCGATGTGAAGACGCTGCATGCCAAGATCGGCGAGCTAACGTTGGCCAACGGTTTTTTGTCCGGCGCGCTCGGCAAGGCCGGCCTTCTGAGCGCAAAGCGATGATCGACGGCGATCATGGTTTGTCGATTGCCAAGCAGGCGAAGGCCCTCGGGATCAGCCGCGGCAGCGTCTACTGTTTGCCCAGGGTGATGTCGTCGGCCGACCTTGCGACCATGCGGCGGATGGACGAGCTCCATCTCGACTTCCCCTTCGCCGGCAGCAGGATGCTGCGCGACCTGCTCAACCGGGAGGACATTGAGATCGGCCGCCGGCATGTCGCGACGCTGATGAAGCGGATGGGCATTGCAGCTCTCTACCGCAAGCCGAACACCTCGAAGCCAGCGCCGGGGCACAAGATCTACCCGTACCTGTTGCGCGGCGTGACGGTGGACCACCCTGATCCGGCGTGGGCCATGGATTTCACCTATGTGCCCATGGCGCGGGGCTTCGTCTACCTGGCCGCCGTCGTGGACTGGTATTCTCGCCGCGTTCTGGCTTGGCGGCTGTCGATCACCATGGAGGCCGCGTTCTGCGTCGAGGCGCTCGAGGAAGCGCTCGCCCGCCACGGCAAGCCGGACGTGTTCAACACCGATCAAGGATCGCAGTTCACCGGCCAGGACTTCACGGGCGTGCTGCTCAAGGCGGGGGTGGCCATCAGCATGGACGGGAAAGGAGCAAGTCCAGACAACGTGTTCGTCGAACGGCTTTGGCGATCGATCAAGTATGAGGAGGTCTACCTCAGAGCCTACGACACGGTCGGCGAGGCCCGGGCCTCGATCGGCCGGTATCTAGCCTTCTACAATGGCCAAAGGCCGCATTCGAGGCTTGACCGGAAGACGCCGGACCAGGCCTACTTCGACAGGCTGCCGCAGACCGCGGTAGCCTGAACTTGGCAAGGCTCCACTCAGAAACGCGCAAGCTGCTGTTCAGACAAACGGAGCCACCTCATCCTTCGGCCCTCGTAGACCACGGGACAGCAGCGCGAGCTCTGACGTAACTGCCGGGCAGGCTATTGCCGGTATTCAACTTTCTGTCGTGCCAACATGCGAAGGACGCTGTCCCACTCCTTTAGGCCATAGTCTGCTCCGCGTTGCCGTCGTTTGTGTTCAGCCGCCTTCTGCAGGATGTCATCGGTGATCGCCACTGGCTCCTCGTTCAACACGCGGCTTGCCACCTCAATTTGGCAGGCGCGTTCCAGGTAATACATACGGACGAAGGACCGTGTTGCAAAATCTGACGGAGGCACCGATCCACGTGCAGCGCCGGCCACGACACGAGGTGACGGACGAGGCGGAGGCTTTGCTGCACAAGGTGGGCCTGTCGGACAAGGCCCAGGCCTACCCGGCCCGGCTATCGGGCGGCCAGAAGCAGCGCGTCGGCATTGCCCGCGCCCTGATGATGCAACCGGACGTGCTGCTGTTCGACGAGCCAACCAGCGCGCTGGACCCCGAGCTGGTGGGCGAGGTCCTGGCCGTGATGCAGGGCCTGGCCCAGGAGGGCATGACGATGATCGTGGTGACGCATGAAATGTCGTTCGCACGCGATGCTGCAACCCGGATCGTGCTTCTAGACCACGGCCGGGTGGTGGAGACCGCCAAGCCTGACACGTTTTTCAAGGCGCCCGAAACCGAGCGCGCGCGGCAGTTCCTGTTGCGCTACGCCGCCGGGCAGTTGCAGGAGGCAGCACCATGAGCGGACTGGTCTTCCACATGATCCCTGACGCGCCGCGCCCAGTGGCGCCCTACAGCCATGTGGTGGAGCGGGACGGGTGGCTGTTCGTGACCGGCCAACTCGCGACCGATCCGCTGGACGACGCGCTGCCGTTGCCCAACGGGATCGAGGCGCAGACGCACAAGGTCATGGATAATTTGCAGCGCGCCCTGCGCGGCGCCGGCGCGGTGTTGGCCGACGTGGTATGCGTGCGAATCTACCTAACGCGCTTCGAGCAGGACTACGCGGCGATGAACGCGCTTTATGCGACCTACTTTCCAGCCGACCGCTTGCCGGCCCGCACCACTGTGGGCGTCACCGGGCTGGCCCGCGGCGGCATCATCGAGATCGACCTGATCGCCAGGCGAGCGGCGGCATGACCGCGCTGGACCGGCAATCGCCGGAGCAGCACCGCCAGCGTTACGAACGACTGCGTGTACAGGCGCAGGAGCGGTCTGCCCAGCCCCCGACGCTGGCGTGCCCGGAGATTGCCGCCAGCCAGGTGCTGCATCGGGAAATCATACCCGGCGGATGGTATTGGAGCGCGGTGGTCCCGCGCGGGCGCACCATGCGCGTCGTGGGTGCTGAAACCAGCGTGTCCGCCCTGTTCTGGAGCGTCCACGACCCTTCGGAGCGGTTCAACGCCGCCGATACCGTAAAGGTGCAGTGGACCGTCCGTGTCGGCGCCGGCTACTTGCTGCTGTCCGACATGGGCCGGGTCATGGCGTCCATCACCGGAGACGAGCATGGCCGGCACGACATGCTGGTGGGCGGGAGCACCCGCGCCAGCAACGCGCGCCGGTATGGCGCGGAGGGCCATCGCAACACCCGGGATAATTTCCTTCTGGCTGCGGGCAAGCATGGCTTGGACCGCCGCGACATCCCGCCCTGCCTTAGCCTGTTTGCAGACGTGCGCGCCGACACGGACGGGCGGCTTGCGTGGCATGACCCGCCACCGGCCGGACGCACCGTGGACCTGCGTTTTGAAATGGACGTGATCGTGGCACTCTCCACCTGCCCGCATCCGCTCGACCCGGCGCCCAGGGCTGTTCAACGCTGCTGGATCGGCCGTGTTGAGTCTGCTCCGCCACAC
>CAXTCN010000146.1:0-11359 GCA_964242575.1 uncultured Acetobacteraceae bacterium
CTTGGGTGCCCGTTTCGACGACGTTTTCACACAGCCTCGGTCGGGAGCGGACAGGCTGCGGCTTTGCCGATCGGTCGAAAACGGCAATGCCGCAGGAAACACATCGGTTGCAGCCGACCTGCTCCAGCTTGGGGAGCTACGAGGACGAGAAGGGGATGTTCGCTGGTACGAAAACGTGGGCGGAACGCGAAACGGCGCAGCGCGCGGACGGGGCTACCGTACCGGCGTGGAGGCGCAGCGTGCCACGGGGAAAGACGGCCACGCCCGGAGCGAGGCGTGGCGGGCAGTGCAGCCGGACAAGGTGGTCGCGGGCGAGCTGCGGGCTTGTGGCGCCACAGTCGGGCGGCGGTTCGGGAGGAGGGTATGCGCGCCATGCTACGGGCCAGGTGCCAGCCCGGCACCGTCACGGTAACGTCCGTCGCGGCCGAGCAGCGGCCGGCGCTGGACCAAGTGGCTAAGCTGACAGCCGCGATGAAGGCCGGCGAGCGGGCCAGCCTTGCCCACCGCGAAGCGGAAAGCGGGCGACAAGTCCAGCGACGCGGGATGCGATTGCAATCGTGCTCGGCCACTCCCTCAAAGACCGGTTTTGAGCAACTGGTCCGCTTGATACTTTAGAGTATCTCATGTAAATTCGACTCGCAAAATCATCGCCCACCGCGTCCAAATTGTATCGATATCGCGCGATCGTTGTTGGGCCTCAGTCAAAACCAGTTGCAGTTGAATCAGCCTCCCACACCTCCATTGATTTCAGCAACGCAGATACTTTCGCCCGTACGCCTTTATATGCGGGTTCGCCGAGTGGCAGGTGGAGCGGCGGATCGTCAGCATCGACAGCCTTCAGCACCACCGCGATTGCCCTGGCGGGATCACCGCCTTGTCGGCCGTTGTTGGTGTCGCGATACGCGCGCGCCTTGCCCGCGGTCTCGGCATAGGCGGGTAGCTCGGCCGACGCGGCATTGATCGAGCGGCCAAGGAACTCTGTGCGGAACGGGCCGGGCTCGACAATGATCACCCTGAGCCCGAGCGGCTCGACCTCCTGCGCCAGCGCCTCGGACAGGCCTTCCACCGCGAACTTGGTGGCGTTGTAGAAGCCCATGCCCGCGCGCCCGACGAGCCCGCCGACCGAGGAGAAGTTGACAATGCGGCCTCGGCTCTCGCGCAGGGCGGGAAGTGCCGCGCGCGTCGTCTCGATCAAGCCGAAAACGTTGGTCTCGAACATCGGCCGGTATTCGTCCGGCGAACCTTCCTCAACTGCGGCGACGAACCCGAACCCGGCGTTGTTGACCAGCACGTCGAGCCTGCCGAACGCATTCTGCGCGAGGTGGACGGCGGCAGCGGCGTCGCCCTCCCTGGTCACGTCAAGCGTGATTGTCCGCACCGTTTCCGGATAGCGGCTAGCAAGCGCGTCCAGCGCCTCAGGCTTGCGTGCGGTCGCGACCAGCTGGTCGCCGCGGGCGAGCACCGCTTCGGTCAGTTCCTTGCCGAAGCCGCTTGAGCAGCCGGTGATGAGCCAGGTCTTGGCCATGAATGCCTCCTTGTCAGGTCGGACCCGCGAGACTCTGCGCGGGCTTTGCGTCGGTGAAGCGCGCGACGTCCGCCATCACGCGCGGCGTTTCGGGCGAGGCGAGCGCGGCCCGCATCGCCGCGTCGTCGCGGAACCGGCATTCGCAGATGCAGATCGTTCCCCCGTCAATTTCGGCGGGCCAGAAGGCGGCGCAGCTTTCCAGCCCGAGCGGACCCCAGCACTCCATCACCAGTGGCACATGATGCCGGACGTAGTAGTCGCGGTCGAACTGCGTGCCTTCGTGGCCGGGATATGTCACGTACATCGTTGTCATCGGTCGAATACCTCCTCGCTTGGCACGTCGAACGCGTTGAGCGTGACGGCGACCTGGGCGTAGGTGCCGATCCAGAGCACCAGCTCGTTGAGCGCCCCCTGGCCGAGCAGGTCGCGCGCTGCCCGGTAGGTTGTGCCAGCCAGCACACCCCCGCCCAGCAGGGCAGTGGCGACATCGAACGCGCACGCTTCCTCGGGCGTGAGGTCGAGCGGACGCCCGCCGGCGGCGAGGGTCGCGATCTTGGCCGGGTCCATGCCTTCGGCCGCCGCGGTCGCGGCATGGGCGTAAAGCTCGTAGGCGGCGTTGAACCGCGCGCCAACGACGATGATCGCGACCTGCTTGGCGGAGGGCGGCAGCCGCTTCATGGCGGTGAGCGCGCCGATCACGTCGTAATGCGCCTGGCCGACCGCCGGCTCGTGGAGGAACACGCCCCACGGGCCGAGCAGCGCGCCGTTCTCGCGCGTCGTCTTGAAGGCGGTGAACCCGTGCGCGATCTGCTCCCGGTTGCGCTCGTAGAGCGACCGCTGCTCGGGGGTGAGCTGGTCGGGTGGAATGAGGGGCAAACGCATCGACGTCTCCTTTGTGATCAGGCCATGAGCAGGCGGTCGGGGGTGATCGGCAGCTCGCGCACCCGCTTGCCCGTCGCGTGCCAGACCGCGTTGGCGATGGCGGGGGCCACCCCGCACAAGCCAAGCTCGGCCAGTCCCTTGATGCCGAGCGGGTTCATGATGGTGTCTTCGCTTTCGACGAACGTCGCGTCGAGCTCGTGGATGTCGGCGCAGACCGGGACGAGGTACTCGGCGATGGTCGCATTGGCGACGCGGCCAAGGTTGGCGTCCCACTCGGCCTCCTCCAGCAGCGCCATTCCAATGCCGCCGACCATGCCGCCGATGCATTGGCTGCGCGCGAGCCGGGGATTGATGATGCGGCCTGCATCATAGGCGCCGATCACCCGCGCCACGCGGACGGTGCAAAGCTCCGGATCGACGCGCACCTCCGCGAACACCGCGCCGAAGCCGGCCGAGCTGTGCGTCTTCGCCTCGTCGCCGGGCGCGGTGCTGGCCTCCGCATCGAGGCGTTGCAACCCGGCACTCCGGAGCAGTCCCTCATAGTCGTTCGTGCCATTGGCAAGATCCGCGAGCTTCGACCGCAACGCCGCGCAGGCTGCCTGCACCGCCGATCCGACACTGGCCATCGTGGTCGAGCCGCCATGCTCCTTGGCGGCAGGGAACGTGGAGTCGCCGAGCTCGAACCGCACCCGTCCCACCAGCAAGCCGAGCGCGTCCGCCGCGACCTGCGTCGCCGACGTGTAGGTGCCCGGCCCCATGTCGGTGGTCGCGCACCGCACGGTGGCGCTCCCATCCGCGAACAACGTGGCGGACGCTGAGGTCGGGTAGCGCGCGACGTGGTAGATCGCAGTTGCCATGCCGAACCCGACCAGCTCGCGGCCGTAGCGCATGGCGCGCGGCCCGGGCGCGCGGCGGCTCCAGCCGAACAGCACCGCCCCCTGCCGGTAGCACTCGCGCAACGCCTTCGAGGACCAGGGCAGGTCCCTCACCGGATCGCGCTCGGCGTGGTTGCGCAGGCGCAGCTCGATGGGATCGAGCTGCAGCGTCTCGGCAAGCTCGTCCATCGCCATCTCCTGCCCGATCAGCCCGGTCGCCCAGCCCGGCCCGCGCATCGGGCATGGCGTGCTGACGTTCATCGCCACCAAGTCGTAGCGGGTGCGGCGGTTGGGGCAGGCGTAGGTTGTGGCCGCAGGGGCGAGCGTGCCCTCGGCGAACTCCTCGTAGGTGGAGGTCTGGCCCGTGACCTCGTGGATCATGGCGGTGAGCCGGCCGTCGCGGTCGGCGCCGAGCGCCACGCGCTGCCGCGTCTCGGGACGGAAGCCGATTGCGGTGAAGAGCTGGCGCCGGGTCAGCTCCAGCCGCACCGGGCGTCCGGCGCGGCGCGCGGCCATCGCGGCGAGCGTGACGTGCGGCCAGGTGCGCAGCGCCGAGCCGAACGCGCCGCCGACGAACGGGTTGATGACCCGCACCTTCTCCGGTGCGATGCCGAAGCGGCGGGCGATTTCGTCGCGCTCGTTGCCGACCCACTGCGTTTTGCTCCACAGCGTCAACTGGTCGCCCTGCCATGACGCCACTGTGGCGTGCGGCTCCATCGCGTTGTGTTGCTCGCGCGCCAGGGAGTAGGTCGCCTCGACCCGGACCGGCGCGGCAGCGAATGCGGCGTCGGGGTCGCCCCGCTTCGTCTCGGGGCCACGCCCCTTCTTGGCGGCGGCCTCGGAGGTTGGCCCGGCGAGCGCCGGATCGAAGCGGATGCGGCGGTCGGGATCGGGAACGTAGGTCACGCGGACGAGCGACGCCGCATAAAGCGCCTGCGCCTGCGTCGTCGCGACAACCAGCGCAACCGGCTGGCCGCTGAACCGGACTTCCGCATCTTGCAGCACGCGCAACTGCTCGCCCGCGACCGGATCGACCGCGGGCCGTTCGGCGGGCGCCTGGTAGGGCAGCCGGTCGGCGTTGATATGGGTGAGCACGAGCAGCACGCCGGGCGCGCGCTCGGCAGCGGCAGTGTCGATCGCGGCGATGCGCCCGGCCGGCACCGTGCTGTCGTGCGTCGCGGCATAGGCGAGGCCATCGGGGTGGAACTCGGCGGCGTAGCGGGCGCCGCCCGTCACCTTGGCCGGTCCGTCAACGCGGGGGAGCGGGGCACCGACGGCGTTCATGCGAGCGCTCCCGTCTCGACCAGCGCACGCGCCACCGTGCGCCGGATCAGCTCGACCTTGTAGGCGTTGCGCCCACGCGGGACCGCGCCGGCGGCGGCGTGCGCCGCTGCCGCCTGCGCGAGCGAGGCGGTCAGGCGCTCGCCCTGCAGCGCCGCCTCGACCTGCGGCAGCCGCCACGGCTTGGTCGCGACCCCGCCGACCGCGATCCGCACGTCGCGCACCGTCCCGTCCTCGCCGAGATCCAGCGCCACCGCGGCCGACGCAATCGACCACTCGAAGCTCGCCCGGTCGCGGACTTTCAGGTAATGCGAGCGCCGCGCGGCAGGGCCGGTCGGCACGTCGATGGACAGGATCAGCTCACCCGGCGCCAGTTGCGTCTCGACCGCGGGCGTGTCGCCAGGGACGCGGTGCAGCTCGGCGAGCGGGATCGTGCGCTCCCCGTCCGGTCCGGCGATACGGAGCGTCGCGTCGAGCACCAGCAGCGCGTTGGCGAGGTCGCCCGCATAGGTGGCGATGCAATGCTCGCTGCCGCCGAGCACCGCGTGAAAGCGGTTCTGCCCGGCGATGGCCGGGCAACCCGTACCTGGCTCGCGCTTCCCGCAGGGCGCGCCGGGGTCGCGGAAATAGCCGCAACGGGTGCGCTGGAGCAGGTTGCCGCCGAGCGTCGCCAGGTTGCGGACCTGCGCCGACGCACTCGCCAGCAGGGCCTCTGCGACCACGGGGCACTCGGCCCGCACCGCCGGGTGCGCGGCCGCGTCGCTCATCCGGGCGAGGGCGCCGAGCCGCAAGCTGCCGGCGCGTGGCTCGATCCGGTCCAGTCCTGGCAGGGCAGAGATGTCGATGATGCGGTCGGGGTTGCGCAGGTGCTCGCCCATCAGCTGCACCATGTCGGTGCCGCCGGCGAGGAAGTCCGCGCCGGGCTCATGCGCGCCGTCCGAGCGGTGGCGCGCGAAGCTCGCAGCCGCGGCGGCGACGCTGGCCGCGCGGGCATAGGTAAAGGGAACCATCGTCAGCCCTCCCGGCCGGCAGCGTCGCGGATCGCGGCGACGATGTTGGTGTAGGCGCCGCAGCGACAGATGTTGCCGCTCATCCACTCGCGGATCTCGTCGTCGGAGTGCGCGTGGCCCTCGGCGATGCAGGCGACGCCGCTGATGATCTGTCCCGGCGTGCAATAGCCGCACTGGTAGCCGTCATGCGCAACGAACGCCGCCTGGAGCGGATGCAGCTCCCCGTCCTGCGCCAGCCCTTCGATCGTGGTGATCGCCTTGCCCTGGCTCATCACCGCGAGCGCAAGACAGGAATTCACTCGCCGCCCGTCGATCAGCACCGTGCAGGCGCCGCAGGCGCCGAGCGCGCAGCCCTTCTTGCTGCCGGTGAGCTGGAGGTGATCACGCAGCGCGTCGAGCAGGGTCGCGTGCGCGTCGAGATCGGGCAGGCGGTGCTCAGCGCCGTTGATGGTGAGCACGACGTCGAGCTGCCGACGCGGCTCGCCCGCCGGCTCCGACGTGGCGCCCGAGGCAGGCGTTCCTGCCGAACCGGCTACCATGGCAGCCCCGCCCGCGAGCGAGGTCGCGATGACGTCGCGCCGCGTCCAGTTCCGCTCGTCCATGGCCTGCTCACTTCCCGTGCTTGAGCGTGTAGTCGGCCATGACCGACCAGTCCTTGTCGCCCAACCCAGCATTGACCGCCTCGCCCAGGCGCTCCCGCACCGCATCAAGCATGGGAAGGCGGCGTCCGGCGTCCTTGGCGGCCTCGGTGGCCAACCGCAGGTCCTTCAACCCCAGCCTCGCCTTGAAGCCCGGCTCGTAGCTTTCCTTGGCGCTGTAGGTCTCATAGGCGCGGCCCCCGAACAGCGTACCCAGGATCAGCTCGAAGAAGGCAGCGCGCGGCAGGCCATTCGCCTCCGTCAGCACCACGGCCTCGGCCATGGCTTCGATGGCCATGGTAAGCATCATGTTGGCGGCGATCTTGGCGCCGTTGGCGCGCGGCGGGTCCTCGCCCATGTCCCACACCTTCTTGCCGAGTACGTCGAGCAGCGGGCGCACCGTATCGACCGCCTCGCGCCTGCCGGCCGCAAGGATGTTGAGCTCGCCTTAGCGGCCACATCCGGCCGTCCGAGCACGGGGGCCGACACGTAGCCCACCCCCGCCGCCGCGTGCGCCGCCACCAGCTCGCCTGCGAAGGCGACCGAAATGGTCGAGGTCACGACGTGGACCAGGCCGTGCCTCGCGCGGCCCAGCACGCCGGGCGTCAGCAGCACCTCGCGGATCGCCGGGTCGTCGGACAGCATGGTGAACACCGCCTCGGCCCCGAACGCATCCGCCGGATCGGACGCCATCTCCACCCCTTCGATCCCGGGGTCGCCGGAGCGGTTCCACGCGCGGACCTTGTGGCCCGCCTTTGCCAGGTTGCGGGCCATGGCGCTGCCCATGGCGCCGAGACCGATAAAGCCGACTTCCATCACTCAAACTCCTGCGTTCGCGTCGCGCCGGCATGGCGCTCCAGCCAGGCGAGCACCGGTTGCAGCGCCGCGTCCGAGTTCTTCTCGTAGATCAGCCCATGGCCGTTGCCGGTCACGCCGTGGTCCGGCAGGTGCAGCAGCTCCGCCGCGGCACCGCCCGCCTTCAGCGCGGCGACGATGGGCGGGCTGGCAGGCGCGAAGGACGAGGTGTCGCCCGTGACCACGGCAATCGGCAGGCCCGCCAAGTTGGGCAGGCGCAGCGTGGCGGGATCGGCGTCGCGCACCGCCTCGGGCGAGGCACGCGGCGGGTCGAAGGTGAGCGGCGCGGCGGTCAGCCCCCAGCGCAGCGGACCGATGTTGGGGATGTCGGCGAAGGGCGGTCCCATCGGCTCGACGCTGACGATGGCCTTGACCAGACCCGGCCGGCGGTCCGCCGCCAGCCAGCCGCTCGGGCCCGACGCCGAGTGGGTGAGCAGGATCGCCGGCCCGATCCGGTCGAGCAGCCGCGCGAGCCGGTCGGCGTCCATGTCCTCGGATGCGGCGAGATCGGCGGGCAGCGGGCCGTTGCCGGCGATGAACTGGTCCATCGCCTCGGCGTCGCCGGGCGCGAATGGCCATTGCGTGTGCTGGCCCGACGGATCGGGTGGAAAGTAGATCTGCCGGCCGCCCTCGTAGGAGAAGGGCGGTCCCATCGGCCCCATGATGTCGGTATGCAGGGGCGAACGGCCGTGACCGGGACGGTCAACGATCACGGTGGCATACCCCGCCTCGACCAGGCGTTGCGCCCAACCCGGGCGACCGTCCGGCGTGTCGAGCCATTCGGTGCCCTGGAACCCGCCGCCATGCACCAGTACGACCGGGTAGGGACGCGTGACCCGCTCGGGCGCTTCCCACTCCGCGAACATCGGCCCGCGCTGGTACGTCTTGCCGTCGCGCTCCACATGCTCGCCGGGAACCCAGAAATGGCCGCGGCGCACTGCGCGCGCGGGGGTGGCGGCCCAGAACGGACGGAATCGGGTGTCGCTGGATACGTCTTGCCGATTCATCGGGAGTTCCTGACAGTTCGCAGTAGGCAGGCACGTTCCAGTAGGTCAAGTGAGCGCGAAGCCGTGCGTTGGGCCATTGGGGGAGTTGCCGCAGCAGCCCGCACTCAGGCCCGGCCAAAGAACTCCAGCACGGCTTGGTTCAGCGGCTCGGCGCCTTCTTCGGGCAGCTAATGGCCGCATCCTGGCAACGACAGCCCCTCGACCCGGGATGCATAGCGCCGGACTTGGTCGGCCTGCGCCGTCCCGAAGCCGCCATGGCCGCCACCGCCTATGGCTAGGATCGGCATGGTGAGCTTCGTTTCAGCGAACTTGGCGTTCCGGCGCGCGGTCTCGTTCAACGCCCGGTAGTATTCAAACGATGCGTGCAGGCTTTCCGGCTTGGCGAAGGAGCAAGCGTAGCGGTCCAGCAAGTCCGGCGTGAACGCATCCTTGTTTGTTGCACGCACCTTGATGAAGTGCTCAAGGAAGAACCGTTCCTTGCCGGTGATGAGCATCTCCGTCAAGTGGCCGGCGGCGGCGAAGAAGCTGAAGTGCCAGACGAGCGACTCCCCTTCCCGGGTAAAGGCGGGATAATCGTAAAGACCTTCGTCGAGGATCGGCGCTTCCATGAACACGGCCCGCCGGATGCTGGCCTGGTGCCGGACGGCCATGGGGTAGGTGTTCCAGATGCCGATGTCGTGCGCGACCAAATCGAACGCTGCGTCCGGACTGAAGCTGCGGGCGAGGCCGTAAACGATGTCCGCCACGTCCTGCCCGGCATAGGAGGGCGGCGGCCCGGACAGTCCGAGGCCGGGCAGGTCGGGCGTCACGACCGTGTGCGTGCGCGCCAGCAGCGGCATGAGCGTGCTCCACTCAAACCAGGTTTGTGCGAAGCCATGCACCAGGAGCGCCAACGGCCCCTGCCCACCGGTCACGTAGTGCAGCCGGACTCCGTCGATCTCGCGGTATGCGCCGGTGAAGCCCTCTGGGATCGGGAACTCCTCGGCGCTTGCGGGCAGGGCCGGGTAGGTCATGCGATCTCTTTTGCTGGATGCAACGCTTTGGGACCGGCCGCCTTTGAGGGGCGGCCCTGCTGGCGGGGTCCAGGGGAAAAGCCGTGATCGCGCGCGCGCCACGTCGCCAGCAGGGCCAGAGCAATCGCGAGCAGCATCGCCCATGGGAAGGAACCCGGGCCGAAGCGGGCGAGCAGGACGCCGCCGCCGGCGCTGCCGCCCGCGATGGCGACGTTCCACGCTGTCGTGTTCATTGCCTGTGCGACGTCCACGCCGTTCCCGGCGGCATCGGCCCCAGCCGTCCCGAGCAGCGTGGCGGCACCTCCGAACGTCAGGCCCCACACGGCGACGGCGGAATAGACGATGACAGGCGACCGGCCTCCGGCGATTAGCGCCACGGCGACCAGCGCGAAGACGGCCAAGCTCACCAGCACCGACAGGCGTAGGAACCGGTCAACCAGCAAGCTCGTGATCCAGATGCCAAGCAGGGCCGCAAGGCCGAACACGAGCAGCACGAGATCGATCCGGCCGCCAAGCCCGGCCCGCGTCACGAACGGGGCGACGTAGGTATAGAGGATGTTGTGGGCGAGCATCCAGGCGACGATGACGAACAGCACGGGGCGGATGCCCGGGGTGAGAAACACGGCGCGGATGCTGGGTCGTTGGTCAGCCGGCTGGCCCGGGAGGTCGGGCACGCTCCACATGATCCAGCCGACCAAGCCCAGCGCGAACAGCGACAAGGCGGCGAAGGTGAGCCGCCAGCCGACCAGGTCGCCGAGCAGGGTTCCGAAGGGCACGCCCAGCGATAGGGCGAGGGGCGTGCCGATCATTGCCAGGGCGAGTGCCCGGCCCTGCAGCGGACCCGCCACCATGCGCCGCGCGTAACCCGCGACGATGCCCCATGCCAGGCCGGCCGAAATGCCGGCCAGGAAGCGGGCGGCCAAGGTCAGCGTGTAGAACGGGGATACCGCGGTCACCGTGTTGAAGGCCAACAGGCCGAGAACGGCCAGCAGCAGCACCCTTCGCCGCCGCCAGCCCAGCGTCGCCGCCACCAGCGGAATGGCCGCGAGCAGGGAGCCCGCCGCGTAGGCGGTGACAAACTGCCCGGCCCAGGTGTCGGACACCCCAAGCCCGTTGCCGATCTGCGGCAGCAGCCCGGCCGGCACCGTTTCGGTCATGATCGCGATGAATCCCGTCATGGCCAGGGCGAGCAGCCCGCCAATCGGCAGCCGGGTGGTCGCGCCGATGCTGGTCGTATCCGCTGCCAGGCAAGCCTCCTGCCATTCACGACCAGATAATAAGGATCGTTCGGTCTAGAATTGGGCGTGCGGTCCCGGCTTGTCAATGACATCCAGATCGACCATTTCAGAACTACGGTGCTGATTACGGAGGCGCGCATGGCAAGGACGGGCCGCCCACGCGGCTTCGACAAGGACGAGGCGGTGCAGCAGGCGATGCGGCTGTTTTGGGAACAGGGCTACGAAGCCACCTCGCTCGCGCAGCTCAAGGACGCGATGGGCAACCTGTCGAGCGCCAGCTTCTACACTGCCTTCGGCTCGAAGGAAGGTTTGTTCAGGGAGGTCCTCACCCGGTACATGGATACGCACGGCCGGGTCACGGCGCCCCTCCTTGACCCAGCCATCCCGCCGAAGGAAGCCGTGGAGCGGACCCTGCGTGCGTCGGCCCGGATGCAGACGGACCAAGCGCACCCGCTTGGCTGTTTCGTTGTTCTGTCCATCGCGACTTGCTCACCGGAGAACCGGCACTTGCAGGCGCTGCTCGCGGCGGAACGGCAGCGCAGCCGCACCGGGCTGCGCGCCTGTGTGCAGCGTGCCATGGGCGCAGGCGAGCTGCGGGCTGACACCGACGCGGATGCGCTTGCCGCCGTATTCGACACGTACTTGGTTGGCCTCTCAACACAGGCCCGGGACGGCGTCCCGGTCAAAGCTCTTGACGCTGGCATCTCGGAACTGATGCAGGTGTGGGACGCGGCTGGTTCGCACGTCTCGCCACACGTTTAACCAACGTCAAACGGCCAAACTGCACAGCTTCGCGGTGATTGGGCCAGGAAGGCGCGCTGTCGGCTATCATCGAGCTGCGGCGGCAGTTCCCGAGCATCACCGACCATGCGCAAGCGCGGGCGTGCGCCCGAACCATCGCCGGCTGGCAGCCGCCCGGTATCCATCCGGCGAGTAGCGCCTAGCATGTCTGACCTGGCTTGATGATCTTAGGGGTGCTTGTACGAGTGCTGTTAAGATCGGAGGCGGTTTGGGATGGAGATCATCACCGGGGTT
>CAXTCN010000147.1:0-11355 GCA_964242575.1 uncultured Acetobacteraceae bacterium
TTGGCCATGGCCAAAGCGGCGCGTGGCGTAGGCGCGTCTTCGCCGCGTGGTCGGGACGGCGGTCGTGGAGTGGGCAGAGCTGGGTGCTTTGGCATGCTCAGACCCTCATAGCACGTATAACCGACGATAATATCCATTCTCGTTTGTTATTGTAAGTAGCTTGTTGGCTCATCCTTCGTCCAGCAACGCCGTCGTACTAATGCCGAGGCCGGACAGCGTCGCCGCCGAAAGCCGCTCGCCGAATGGCACGGTGGTCTCGCCAGCGTAGCTGCCGTCCACCGGCACCCAATATTGATGAATAACACGTCCCGAAAGATCGACAACCCAGTACTCGGGAACGCCGCCAGCAGCATAAACCTGGCGCTTGCGGCCGATGTCGTCCTCAAGCGTCGTGTCCGACACCTCGACGATCAGGCGGACGTGCTCGACCGGTACCGGACCGGCACCCCGATGCACCTCCCACACGAACACGTCCGGCATCGGCACCTCGCGCTCGCCAATGCGGACCGAGCCTTCCGAAGCAACGCCAAGCGCCCAGCCAAGGGCGCGCAAAGCATCGCGGAGCGCATCATACACGGCGGACTTGGCGAGGAGGTGCGGCCGATACTGCGGGTTCACCTGGCAAAGCACTCCGTCCCGCAGCTCGAGGCGCGGCAGGCCCGCGAGCGCCCCCTTCGCTGCCATGGCCTCAAGCTGCTCGGCAGTGATGCGGAGCAGTTGCGCAGACGAGCCGAGTGGAACAGGGACGCCCATGCCCGGAAGTTAGGAGCCACGGCAGGTCGCCGCAAGCGGGTCAAAGTGGTGTCCTGACTTGCAGACCGTCCCTCACCCAGTGCCGACGCTGTCTCAACAGCCGTTGGTGGCGGGGTAGCTTGCAAACTCCGTATCGAAGCTGGGATGGCGTCCACCACCAGGCTACGGCGCACGCGGCCGTTGGACGGGTGCAGCGGGCCGAAGTTTGCCGCCACGGTATCTGGCGCAAACGCGAGGTTAGGGTGCCTCAACGCCAAAATGCCGGGCTGAGGCAGCATCGGGATCAAAACAACCTGCGGACCGGCAGCATTGCTGTGGCTGGTGCCGTTTATGCCTGCTGGCAAAAGCAGCGCAAAGGTTGCTCCGTTCGCTGGCCAGCGTCATGTGACGGCCCGGTGAATGGCGAACGACGGGTCGCGCCAAGCGCCTTCGGCCATGACGGTGCCAAAGATGACGGCCGCATCCCAAAGCTCGGTATAGCTGAGCGTGAGCGGGGTGACGCCAAAGCGCAGGATGTCGGGCGCGCGGAAGTCGCCGATCACCCCGCGCGCGATGAGCGCTTGCATGATGGCATACGCATCCGGGTGCGACAGGCAAAGCTGGCTGCCGTGCCGTGCCGGGTCGTTTGGAGTGACGCGGCGGAACGCGCCGGGCGCGGCCTGCTCGAACAACTCTGCCAGCAACGCGACCTGGCGGACCGACTTCGCCCGGACCTCCAGCATCGGCGCCTCAAGCGCGATGCCGACCCCAACTTCGAGCGCGGCCAGGCTCAGGATCGGCGGCGTGCCGACAACCGCCTGCGCCAGGCCGGGTGCGGCCCGGTACTCCGCCTCGAACGCGAATGGCGCCGCATGGCCGAGCCAGCCTGTGATCGGCAGGCGCAACTCGGCATGCAAGCGCGGTGCGGCATACAGGAAGGCGGGCGCACCCGGTCCGCCATTGAGGAACTTGTAGCCGCAGCCGACGGCGAAGTCCGCGCCCGCCGCCGCAAGGTCCACCGGCATGGCGCCCGCCGAATGCGCGAGGTCCCAAAGCATAAGAGCCCCGCGCGCTTGGGCTGCGCGGGTGACGGCCGCCATGTCGTGCATTGCGCCGGTGCGGTAGTTGACATGAGTCAGCATGACGACGGCCGTGTCATCGCCGACCGCCGCGGCGATGCAGCCTGGCTCCGCCAAGCGCAACGTATGCCGCCCGCCCCCGAACGCCGCCAAGCCCTGCGCGACGTAAAGGTCCGTCGGGAAGTTGTCCCGCTCGGACACGATGACCCGGCGTTCCGGCCGTAGCGCAAGTGCGCCGCCGAGCAGCTTGAACAGGTTGATGGAGGTCGAGTCGGCGACAACGACGCTCCCCTCCGCCGCCCCGACCAGCCGCGCGATGCCTGCTGCCACGCGGCCGGCCAAGTTGATCCAGCCGGCGTCGTTCCAGCTTTGGATCAAGCCCTCGCCCCACTCGCGCTGCACCACCTCCGCGATGCGGCCCGGCGTCGCGCGCGGCAGCGGCCCGAGCGAGTTCCCGTCGAGATAAACAACTCCCGGCGGCAATGCGAAGCGGTTGCGGAATGGCGCAAGCGGGTCGGCGCGGTCGAGCTGCTCAAAGGTGGCGCGCGCAAGCATGCGGTTGCGGATACAGCCCCGGGCTGGCCAGGGCAAATGGCCCGGGTGCGGATGGATGGTTTGTCCGCTGGCGGTTTGCCCCCTACGGTATTCGCTTCACGCTTCCCGGATTACCTGTTGACCGAAACGCCCCCGAACGAACCCCTGCTGCAGGTCGCCGGCCTTACTGTCGCGTTCGGCAGCTTCACCGCTGTGCGAAGCCTGGACCTTGCCGTGCGCGCGGGGGAGACGGTGGCGCTCGTGGGCGAGAGCGGCTCGGGCAAGTCGGTCACGGCGCTCGCCATCACCCGGCTGCTCGACTACGCCGGCGGCCGCATCACCGCCGGGCGCATCGCCTTTCACAGCCGTGACGGCAACGAATGGGACTTCGCGGCCGAGCCGCAGGAAGCGATGCGGCGCCTTCGCGGCCCGGAGATTGCGATGATCTTCCAGGAGCCGATGACCAGCCTAAACCCGGTGCTCCGTGTCGGCGACCAGATCGCCGAGGCCGTCCGGTTGCACCAGGGGCTGGACCGTGGCGCTGCTCGCGCAGAAGCGCGGCGGATGCTGGAGCGCGTCCGCATTCCTGAGGCTGCGCGCCAGTTGGACCGCTACCCGTTCCAGCTCTCGGGTGGGATGCGCCAGCGGGTGATGATCGCGATGGCGCTGAGCTGCCGCCCGCGCCTGCTGATCGCCGACGAGCCGACCACTGCGCTCGACGTGACGGTGCAGGCCCAGGTGCTGCGGCTGATCCGCTCGCTGCAGGAGGAGACCGGGCTGGGGCTGCTGTTCATCACGCACGACATGGGCGTGGTGGCGGAAGTGGCCGACCGGGTCGTGGTAATGCGGCGAGGCGAGGTGGTGGAGGAGGGCGAGGTGGGCCGCATCTTCGCTGCTCCCCGGCACCCCTACACGAGACAGTTGCTGGCCGCGGTGCCAGTGCTGGGCAGCCTCGCCGGGCAGGACCTGCCCGCTCCCTTCCCGGCGCCGGACAGTTCCGCGCCGATGCCGCAGGACACCGTGCGCCTCAACGCCCCGCCGTTGCTGGAGGTGCGCGGCCTGACCATCCGGTTCGACGTGCGGCGCGGCTTCTTCGGCCGGACGGTCGCGCGAGTCCACGCCGTGGAGGGCGTCAGCTTCGACGTGCGGCCAGGCGAGACGCTGGCCGTAGTCGGCGAGTCCGGTTGCGGCAAATCAACCACGGGGCGTAGCATCATCCGCCTAGAGCAGCCCGTGGCGGGCGGCATCCGCTTCGCCGGCCACGACGTGACTCATCTGGACAGTAGGACGGAGCCGCTGCTGCGCCGCGGCATACAGTATGTGTTCCAGGATCCGTTCGCCTCGCTCGACCCCCGCCTGACCGTCGGCTTCTCCGTGGCCGAGCCTATCCGTACGCACAAGCTGCTGGCCGGCGCTGCAGTGGAGCGCCGGGTCGCCGAGTTGTTGCACCAGGTCGGGCTGGAGGTGGGGCACACGCGCCGGTATCCGCACGAGTTGTCCGGCGGCCAGCGCCAGCGCGTGTGCATCGCGCGGGCGCTCGCGTCCGAGCCGCGGCTCATCATCGCCGACGAGGCGGTGGCGGCGCTTGACGTGTCCATCCGCGCCCAGGTCGTAAACCTTCTTATGAGACTGCAATCCGAGCTCGGCTTGGCCTACCTGTTCATCTCGCACGACATGGCGGTGGTGGAGCGCGTCAGTCATCGGGTCGCGGTGATGTACCTGGGCCAGCTCGTCGAGATCGGGCCGCGCCGGGCCGTGCTGGGCGATCCGCAGCATGCATACACGCGGCGACTGCTTGCAGCCGTTCCGGTGCCCGACCCGGCACGGCGCGGGCACGACCGGGCGCTCGACGACAGCGAGGTGCCGAGCCCGTTGCGCTGGATAGACGACCCGCCCGTCGTGGCACCCCTCGTTCCCGTCGGACCCGACCACTACGTCGCGCGGCACCGCGTCGGCGGTCTTTACTGAACCTGAGGAGAAGCAGCACCATGACCGAACCCGCAACGATCCGCCGGCGCACCCTGGTGGGCGCGCTGGCCGCCTCCACCACGCTCCCCTGGGCGCCTGCCCTGGCCGCCCCCGGCGACCTCGTGGTCGGCGTGCCGGATAACCTGACCGGCCTCGACCCAGCGGACGTGAACGACACCCTGTCCCAGTCCGCGTGCAAGCTGATGTTCCAGGGGCTGTACGGCTTCGACAAGGACATGAACCTGATCCCAGTGCTGGCCGAGCGCCACGAGGCAGACGAGGCGGCCAAGGAGTTCACCTTCCACCTCCGCTCCGGCATCACGTTCCACGACGGCACGCCGTTCGACGCGGAGGCGGTCAAAGCCAACATCGACCGCGTGGCCGACCCGGCGAACCGACTGAAGCGGCAGAGCCTCTTGGCCATGGTGGACCGGGCCGAGGTGCTGAGTCCCGCGACCGTGCGCGTAGTGCTGAAAGAGCCGTTCGGCGCCTTCGTCAACAACATGGCCCACCCCGGCACGCTGATGCTGAGCCCGAAGGCCATCAAGGAGTTCGGCCGCGAGCTCAACCGCCGTCCCGTCGGCACCGGGCCGTTCACCTTCGTGAGCTGGAGCGCCGACACGCTGCGGGTCAGGAAGAACGCGTCCTACTGGAAGCCAGGGCTGCCGAAGGTGGACAGCGTCACGTTCCGGTCCGTGCCGGAGAACGGCGCCCGCATCGCCATGCTGCAGACTGGCGAAGCCCAATTCATCTACCCCCTCCCCCCGGAGATGGCCCAGGTGGTGCAGCGCAACGCCAACCTCGCGGTGATCAACGCACCGTCCATCATCGCCCGCTACGCCACCATGAACGTAATGCGCAAGCCGTTCGACGACGTGCGGGTGCGACAGGCGCTCAACTACGCCGTGGACAAGACGGCCTTCGCCAAGGTGGTCTACAACGGCTTCGCCACGCCGCTAGACGCGCCGATCCCGCCCCGGCTCGGCTTCTACTCGAAGCAGGAGCCTTACCCCTACGATCCCGCAAAGGCCAGGCAACTCCTCGCCGAAGCCGGCCTTCCGGGCGGCTTCGAGACGGAGATGTGGGGCTCGAACAACACCCTGGTACAACGCGCCCTGCAGTTTCTCCAGCAGCAACTCGCCGCGGTCGGCGTGAAGGTCGCGGTGCAGCCTCTGGAGACGGGCGTGCTGACCGATCGCATCTGGTCCGTGCAGAAGCCGGCGGACGCGCAGATCAGGATGTACTACGGCGGCTGGTCGTCCTCAACCGGTGACGCCGACTGGGGCCTGCGTCCCCTGCTATGGAGCAAGGGCTTCCCGCCCACGCTCTACAACACGGCCTACTACAGTAACCCCGAGGTGGACCGGGCGATTGAGGGCGCGATCGCCACGGCCGACCCGGCGCGGCGCGGCCAACTCTACGCGGAGGCGCAGGCGATCATCTGGAAGGACGCGCCTTGGATCTTCCTCGGCGTCGAGAACATCTTGGCCGCGCACGCGAAGCGGCTTACCGGCCTGCACCGCATCCCCGACGGCGGCCTTTTGGTTGAGGAAGCGGCTTTCGGCTAATGTTCGGCTACGTCCTGCGTCGCCTGGCCGGCGCCATGCCCGTACTGGTCGCGGTGTCGATCTTCGTGTTCGCCTTTGTCCGCCTGCTGCCCGGCGATCCCGCGCGCTTGATCGCCGGGCCAGACGCCACGGCGCAGGACGTGGCCCTGGTGCGCGAGGAGCTCGGCCTCGACCGGCCGATTTGGGAGCAGTACCTCCGCTACGTCGGGAACACGTTGCGGGGCGACCTCGGCCGCTCCACCAAGACCCGGGCACCCGTTGCGGACGAGATCGCCGAGCGCTTCATGCCGACGCTATGGCTAACGGTGCTGGCCATGGCGTGGGCAACCGCGGCTGGCATCCTGATCGGCGTCATCTCGGGTGTGAAGCGCAACCGCTGGCAGGACCGGTTGGGCGTGATGCTGGCAGTGACCGGCATCTCCTTCCCGTCGTTCTGGCTGGGATTGCTGCTGATTGACCTGTTCTCCGTTCGCCTGGGCTGGCTGCCCACCGGCGGCTACGGCGATTGGAAGTCTTTCATCATGCCCTCCTTCACCCTTGGTGTGACGGTGGCCGCCATCCTCGCCCGCTTCTCCCGCTCCGCCTACGTTGAGGTCGCATCGGAGGATTATGTGCGCACCGCGCGCATGAAGGGTGTGCCGGAGCACCGCGTGATCTGGCGTCATACGCTGCGCAACGCGCTGATACCCGTAATCACCCTGACCGGGCTGGAGTTCGGCACCCTGCTCGGCGGCGCCATCGTCATCGAGACCGTGTTCGCCTGGCCCGGCCTGGGCCGGCTCCTGGTGGAAAGCGTCGCCTACCGCGACTATCCCGTAATCCAGGCGGAAATCCTGCTGTTCTCCCTGGAGTTCGTGTTGATCAACCTGGTGGTGGACATGCTCTATGCCGCCGTGAACCCTGAGATACGCCTGCGATGAACGGCGTCCCTATCGACGACGCGGTCGCGGTTTCCCTACAGCTTCAGTCGCCGTTCGCCGAATTCTGGCGTCGCTTCCTGCGTCAGCGCGCCGGCGTCGTCGCCGGGCTTGTGATCTTGCTGGTCGGGCTCGCCGCCGCCGCGGCCCCCCTGCTCGCCCCCTACGACCCGGCGACGCCGGACTACGAGAACCTGCTGGCCGGCCCCTCGTCCCTGCACTGGGCGGGCACGGACGCCTACGGCCGCGACATCTTCAGCCGCATCCTGTGGGGCGCGCGCATCTCCCTTACTGTGGGCCTCCTCTCGGCGGTGCTGGGCGGCGTGGCCGGCGTGGCGCTCGGCCTCCTCAGCGGGTTCTTCGGCGGCTGGATTGATGGCGTCATCATGCGCTTCTGCGACGTGCTGCTCGCTTTTCCCGGCATCTTGCTCGCTACCGCCGTTGTCGCGCTGTTGGGACCCGGCGTCGCCAATGTGATCTACGCCGTCGCCGTGTTCAGCATCCCAATCTACGCCCGGGTGGTGCGCGGCAGCACCCTCGTGCTGAAACAGACGCTCTACGTGCAAGCCGCGCGCAGCATCGGCGTGGGCCGCACGACGCTCGTGCTGCGCCACATCCTGCCCGGAACGCTGCCGGGGGTCATCGTCACGACCTCCTTGCGGATCGGCACGGCCATCCTGGTGGCGGCCGGGCTGAGCTTCCTCGGCCTGGGAGCGCAACCGCCCTCGCCGGAGTGGGGTGCCATGCTTGCGGATGGCCGCTCCTACCTCGGGGTTGCCGACCACGTGACCATGTTCCCAGGCCTTGCGATCCTGCTGACGGTGCTGGCCTTCAACGTGCTGGGCGACGGCCTGCATGACGCGCTGGACCAGACGCTGCAGGCATGAGGGCGCGCAACGCCCCCACCGACGTGCCGCTCGAGCGCCGCAAACTCCGCCGCGTGGCGGCGTGCGCCGGAGCGGCGCGCGCCCTATGCGGCGGCTTCTGGCGCCGCGGCAACGGCGGGCGCGTTCGGCGCCAACCCAGCGCCGGCATCCTGCCCCCCGCGCGCCCACAGCAGTCCGCATCGGCCTTCTCCAGGCCGCAGCCGAGGCGGTGCTGGATGCACCCGCCGCCGGACCCATGTGCGGCCACCGCGGCCATGAGTGCCGTGCCTTGCGGGAGTTCCCAGTGTGAAGCTCTACATCTCGTCCGACATCGAGGGCGTTGCAGGCGTCGTCTCGCCTTTGCACGGTCAGCCCGGCAACCCCGAGTACGAGCGCGCCCGCCGCTTGATGACCGAGGAGGTGAACGCCGCGATCCAGGGCGCCTTCGACGGGGGCGCTTCCGAGGTGCTGGTCAATGACGGCCACGGGCCGATGACCAACCTGCTGCCCGAGCTGCTTGATCCACGCGCCGAGCTAATCCTGGGTAAGCCCAAGCTCGCCAACATGTGCGCCGGGCTCGATGCCGCCCACGACGGCATGTTTTGCCTGGGCTACCATGCCGGCGCAGGCCGGCGCGGCGTGCTGTCGCACACGGTAAACGGCTTTGCCTTCGGCGCAATCCGGCTGAACGGCCAGCCCTGCTCCGAGGCGACCCTGAACGGCGCCTTCGCGGGCAGCCTAAGCGTCCCGGTGCTGCTGCTGTCCGGAGACGACGTGACCGCGGAGGAGTGCGGGGCGTATTTCCCCGGCGCGCAATTCGTTGTGACGAAATGGGCGCTTGGCCAGCGCGCAGCGCGCAGCATCTCTCCCGCGGCAGCGCGTGACCGGCTGCGCGAGGCCGCCGGCGCTGCCGTGCAGTCGGCCGGCACGGTCGCGCCGTTTGTTGTCCCGGGTCCATATCGACTGGAGGCAGCGTTCAACACGCCGGCGCTCGCCGACCTCGCCGCGATCATCCCGGTGTCCGAGCGGGTTGACCCCGTCACGGTTGCCTTCCGCGCGGACACGATGCTGGCGGTGCTGGGCTGGGTGAACACGTTGTCCGCGCTCTCCTCGTTCCTGCGCTAAGCTGTCCGGACCTGATTATCTCGCGTGCGGGTGCTGTTGGGCGGGGAAACCGTTGGACGGTGGCGCCGGCGCAACTGTGGCGGGCTGGCTGGGCCAAGCTGAAGGCCGGGCTGCGCCGCGCCACCGTGTGCAGCAGCAGGCTTGTTCTGGTGGGCCGCGCAGGGTTGAAGCTCCATGGCCGGCGGCCTAGCCTCGCGGGCCGGCGTGGCGTCATGAGGCCTCGCTTGCAGCTCACGGCCGGTCAGTGCCAGCAAAAGGAGCAGAACGATGGCAGTCACGGATGACCAGAGCCGGAAAGCCGTCTCCGCCGCAGTGATCGGCAACATCCTTGAGTGGTATGACTTCGCGGCCTACGCTTTCGTCGCGGGCATCATCGCGCGGAAGTTCTTCCCGAACACCGATGAAGTCACGTCCTTGATGGCGACGTTCATGGCTTACGGCCTCGGCTTCGTCGCGCGACCCCTGGGCGGGATCATCATCGGGCGCTGGGGCGACACCAGGGGCCGGAAGTGGGCTCTCCTGTTCACGATCTTCCTCATGGCGGCCAGCACCACCGTGATCGGCCTCCTTCCAACCTACGAATCAATCGGGATCCTGGCTCCAGTCCTGCTCGTGCTCGCGCGCCTGGCGCAGGGGTTCTCCGCGGGAGGCGAGTGGGGCGGCGCGACCACATACATCGTCGAATGGGCGCCGGAGAACCGGCGCGGCTTTTACGGAAGCTTCCAGCAAAGCACTGTCTTCGCTGGCCTTCTCCTTGGCTCCGGCGTGGCCGCCCTGCTCACCACCGTGCTCACGCCGGGTCAGATGGACGATTGGGGGTGGCGGCTCCTGTTCCTGCTTGGCGGCTCCATCGGTCCCGTCGGCATCTACATGCGGCGGACTATGGATGAAACCCCGGCGTACCGCAGGCTCAAGGAGAGCAGCGTCCAGGCCGCTGAAACGAGCCAGCGTCCGCTGGGCCTGGCTGCGAAAGCGTTCGGCTTCACCGTTGTCTGGACAGTCTCGGTTTACGTCCTGCTGGTGTACATGCCGTCGTACTCCCAAAGGGTTCTCAAGTTTTCCGTGTCGGACGCGCTTTGGGCGAACACGACCGGGTTGCTCCTTCTTGTCCTGGCCATTCCATGCATGGGCTACCTGTCTGACCGCATTGGCCGGAAGCCCCTCCTGCTCACCTCATGCCTCGCGTTTGTGGTTCTCCCCTACCCGCTTTTCAGCTACCTGTCGGCTGGTGGGGCAACCCTCGCCACGCTGATCGCGGTTCAGGCGATCTTCGCCGTCTCGATCTCGATGTTTTCCGGCCCCGGGCCGGCAGCGATTGCCGAAATCTTTTCGACCGCGCACCGCTCGACGTGGATGACCGCCGGCTACGCGCTCTCGACCTCCATCTTTGGCGGGTTCGCCCCGGTGGTGTCCATCTGGCTGATTGAGCGGTTCGCTTCGCCGGTGGCCCACACGTACTACCTAATCGCGGCGGCGGTGTGCTCGGCGCTTGTGATCCTCACCCTTCGCGAGACGGCCCACGAGCGGTTGAGATGACCAAAGCGCGGGTCAAGTCGGTCGCCCGTTCCGTTAAGGTTGCGACAAGGCCCCACGCAAAGCGGGTGGCAGGAGACCGGCGTTCCTCAGGAAGCTCCCGCGCTTTCGGGACAGCTGAAACGGTGCGGGCGCCGCCCACCGCGCAACACCCTCAAGGAGCCCAGGCATGAGTGTGCAACAGAAGCCGGAATACGGGCAGTTCGGCGGCAAGACCGTTGTCGTCACAGGAGCTGCCGGGATTTACGGCGGGCAGTTCGCAAGGCGGTTCCTCCGGCTTGGAGCGCAGGTTTTCCTGACGGACGCGAAACGCGATGCGTTGGACACGCTCGGGGCTGAGCTGGGCGTCGCCGACCGCGTGGCGCTCCATGCGGCGGACCTCACGTCGGCGGAGGGCCTTAAGCGGATGTGCGACGGCGTCGTCGCGCGGTTTGGCGCACCGGACGTGGTCATCAACAACGCCGGGATCTACCCGTTCGGCGGGCTGTTCGACACGTCGCTGGAAACGTTCGATAGCGTTTTTAGCGTGAATGTCCGGGCGGGGTTCGAGATCACGCGCCGCCTCGCGTCGGAGATGGTTTCCGCGGGCAAGGCAGGCTCCTTTCTTTTCGTCGGATCAGCCTCCGCCCATGTCCTGCGGACGAACGGCCTGGCGTACTGCGCATCCAAGCGCGCGCTGGAGTGGTTGATGAAGGGCGTCGCGCTCGAGCTCGGGCCGCATGGCATCCGCGCCAACATGATCGAACCGGGGTTCTGGGTGGGCAGCGGCCTGACGGCCCACCCGCCCGAGTACATTGACGCGACGGTTTTGCAGATCCCTCTCAGGCGGCTTCCTGACGCGGAGGATGCAGCCGACGTGGCTGTGTTCCTGTCCTCTGAGGCGGCGAAGTACGTCACCGGCGTCAGCGTGGCTGTTGACGGCGGCGTGTCCATCCCGCACCGGCGGGTTGCGTGATGTCGCCGGCTGCTGTTTAGGCCCAATACTGTTCACTTTGCGATCCGGCTGGCGACGCCGAAGTCGATCCAGGTGGTC
>CAXTCN010000148.1:0-11079 GCA_964242575.1 uncultured Acetobacteraceae bacterium
TGACACCGTCGCCGACCCAATGGCCCAACACTCCACTCCGACAGACTGCTAGAGCCGAACAACCGCGAGCTGACCTACGTTAACGATCCAAACCGGGCTCCCGGCGTGGAGGTGGTCCGCAGACTTGAGACCGAGGTGGAGGCGGCCCGCCATCGCAGTGGACCGGTCCCGCCACCAGAACCAACGAAAAAAGTGGAAGCGGCTCCGAGCGCGACACCGCGCCCGACGCTCGATATCGTTGCGCCAGGTGGGGAGCTTATTGGCTTCCGTTTCAAGAGGGCCAGTCCAAACATTCGGACGGTCACGCAGACCGAATTCGACCGCATCGAGCGCGAGCTTCTTTTTGGCGCTCGGCCCACCCCGAACGGAACTTACTCCGGAACGTGGTGTACCAGAGCAGACGGATCAGAGTTCGGCCTCAGGCTTAGCAAACAGTATGGACCGACAATCGATGTCAAATACCCAAATCTTCCACAATTCCGGGTGCATCAAATAAAATGAACAGATCAAAACCCAACAAATTCTACGGCACGCCTCTCGGCGAGTGGATCGAGTGCGTGCCGCATGAACTCGAGATTGACGCTGTCTCGCTTGAGTTAATCTCGGGCCTGCGCATTGGCTTTGATCTGCACGGCGATGAGCTTGAACAGGCCGTGCGAGAAGTTCTTGAAGGGTTGGTGGCCTGTGGCGCAAGGCCGATCCAGGGCTGCAGCGACGACGGCGGTTACTGGACCCGTGTCACGCGCTTCGGCGACGAGCCGTCTAAGATCGTCGAGGGCGTTATCCGGGAGTGGCATGCATCCGGACGCGATCCAGAAATCGGCGACATCTGGTTTGCGTCGCCGGAGTTCATCGAAGCAGAGGTCCGGCCCTAGCAGAAGCGGTGGGGCAGCTTCCCTCGCTTACCGTGACCAAAGAGAGGGGACCTTTTTGGATACGGCAGCCCGGTTCCAACAAAGAGGGATGCCGACATCCAGTGGCAAAAGCTTCCACCGCAATTCCGGGTGCATCAAACAAACGAATAGATCGACGCCAAACAAGTTCTGCGGCACGCCGCTTGGTGAATGGCTTGAGGGCAAGCCTGACGAACTCGACATTGATGCGGTGCCGCTTGATTTCATTTCTGGCCTGCGTACTGAGTTCGGGCTGAGCGGCGATGATCTCGACCAAGCGGTGCGAGAGCTACTTGAGAAACTGATGGCGCGCGGCGCAAGGCCAATCCAGGGCCACAGCGACGATGGCGGTTACTGGACCCGTGTCACGCGGTTCGGCGACGAGCCCTCTCAGATCGTCGAGGGTGTCATCCGGGAGTGGCATGCGTCGGGACGCGATCCAGAAATCGGCGACATCTGGTTCGCGCTGCCGGAGTATATTGAGGCCCAAATCCGGGGACGTGAGGCTAGGCGCTTGCTCCAGCGGACGGATCAGGACTCGATACCAGGCGCAATGAAAGGCACGGATTGAATAGATCGGCCCGCGACAAGTTCCACGGTATAACCCTTGATGAATGGATTGAGGGCAAGATCAACGGCCTCGACGTGGACGCTCTGTCGCTTTTATTCATACCTGGCCTACGCATAGGCTTCGGGCTCTGCGGCGATGAGCTTGAGCAGGCTGTGCGAGAAGTTCTTGAAGGGCTAATGGCCCGCGGTGCAAGGCCGATCCAGGGCCACAGCGACGACGGCGGCTACTGGACGCGTGTCACTCGGTTTGGCGACGAACCGTCTCAAATCGTCGAGGGCGTTATCCGGGAATGGCGTGCGTCCGGCCGCGATCCAGAAATCGGCGACATCTGGTTCGCGTCGCCGGAGTACATCGCGTCCGAGTGCCGGCCCTAGCGGAAACGGCGGGGCAGCTTCCCTCGCTTATCGTGACCAAAGCGGTGGGCTCTTCGGATACGGCAGCCCGGTTCCACCAGAAAGGGATGCCGACGTCCAGTGTCAAAGGTTTTCATCACGCTCCCGGGTGCATCAAACAAATGAGTGGATCGACGCCAGCAAGTTCGACGGCGTGCCCCTCGGAGACTGGATCGAGTGCACGCCGCATGAACTCGACGTTGACGCTGTCTCGATCGAGTTCATCACTGCCTTGCGCATAGAATCAAATCACGAGGCCAAAAGCTTCACTCTCCCTTAACGATTCTCCGTCAGTGTGCGTCCGGAGTTGCCACGCCGCTCTCGCAGGCTAGGCATTCGCCTAGTTGGGTAATCGTTTGGGGAAAGACCGCTTTGGAGCTACCGACCTACGTTGCGATGTCCCGTTTGGTGGCCCAGCAACACTCTCTTGACGTGACCGCCAACAACATAGCCAACGCGAATACGCCAGGTTTCAAGACGCAGCGCGTCATCTTCAGCGATTGGCTCAGCAAGCAGACAAGGGTCGAGACGCCTTCGGAAGGGCAAAACATCGCTTACACGCAAGACCGCGCGACATATCGCGACCAACAGTCAGGAACTATAAAACAAACTGGGAACACGTTTGACCTCGCGCTTACGGGCGAGGGTTACTTCACCGTTGATACCGCCCGCGGCCCGCGGCTGACGCGCGCTGGGCACTTCACGCCCATGGCCGACGGAAAGCTGGGCGACGCGGACGGCAACGCGTTGCTGGACATATCCGGGCAACCGCTCCGCATCTCGGCGAACGACGCCCAGATCGTAATCTCCAGCAATGGAGTCATCAGCAGCGAGAACGGTCCACTGGGCGCGGTGGGCGTCGTGCGGCCAGTGGATGCCAACGCCCTGATAGCTGAAGGGAACAGGCTCCTGAGGTCGGACGGTCCAACCCTGGCGGTCAAGCCTGAAGGCCTGCTCCAAGGCGCAGTCGAAGACAGCAATGTCGTGCCGGTCCTGGAGATGACACGCATGATGGCCGAACTCCGCGAGTTTCAGTTCACGTCGCAGTTCGTGCAAAGCGAAGCTGACCGGCAGCAGTCCTCAATAGATAAAATTACGCAACGAAAGGCATAAGCTGCAATGCGCTCATTAGATATCGCTGGCACTGGCATGCAGGCACAGCAAACTAACGTTGAAGTCATCTCGAACAACATCGCCAACATGACAACGACAGGTTTCAAGCGACGCCGGGCGGAGTTTCAGGATCTTATCTACCAGAACTTACGCCGGGTGGGGTCCAACAGCTCAGATAATGGAACAGTCGTTCCTTCCGGCGCGCAGGTTGGCTTAGGCGTCAAGACGGCGGCTATTTACCGCATTAACGAGCAGGGGAACCTGCAACAGACTAGCAACAGCCTTGATATCGCCATCAAAGGCCATGGGTTCTTCCAAGTCACTCTGCCCTCAGGTGAGACGGCTTACACTCGGGACGGCACGTTTGGCCTGTCGCCAGACGGGCAAATCGTAACAGCCGACGGCTACTTGGTCTCTCCTGGCATAACGATACCGCCGAATGCAAAAGACGTGACCATCAACGCTGGCGGCGAGGTGCAGGTGAAGCTTGATGGCACGGTGGCGCCGCAAACGGTCGGAACGCTGCAGATTGCGGCGTTTGCGAACGACGCGGGGCTTGAAGCGCAGGGAGACAACCTTCTGATCGCCAGCGCAGCATCAGGCAACCCCATTTCAGGCACGCCAGGATCACCAGGTTTTGGAAGCGTCATGCAGGGCTTTGTCGAGACATCGAATGTGAATGTCGTGACCGAGATCACTAATCTTATCACAGCGCAACGAGCCTACGAGATGAACAGCCGTGTTATAACGACCTCCGATCAGATGCAGTCAACGCTTACGAATCTCAGGTAAATACGTGAAAATAATATTTATCTTTATGCTATCGATATCAACTCCAAGCCTTGCCGCCACGCTTCGAAATTTTGTGAGCCTCACTGAGCCGGTTGTCCGTTTGTCCGACCTGTTCGAGGGTGTCATTTCCGACAAGCCGCTCGGTCCAGCTCCGGCGCCGGGTGGACGAATCACTTTGGAAGCGGCGCAGTTGAGCGGGATTGCCCGACAGTACAACGTGGATTGACAAGCCGCTACGACGGCGGACCGGGTTGTGCTCGACCGACCAGGCCGGCCGCTCGTCCGGGAAGACTTTTCGAACACGTTGCTGGCAGCGCTAGTAAAAGCGGGCGCCGGGCAAGACGTCGACCTTGAACTGTCAGCCGTGACCGCCCCTTTGCTTCCAGTCGGCGCGCTTGTGCGAACTGACGTGCTGCAAATGGATTATGATGCTGGAACCGGCCGGTTCACCGCCATGCTTACGGTAGCCGCTGGCGGTTCACCGCCCAACCAGGTCCGCGTCTCTGGCCGGACCATAGGGGTCGTGGAGCTTCCGGTCTTACGGCGTCGCATGCATCCCGGGGACGTGGTCAGCTTGATGGATTTCGAGTGGGCGCGCCTTCGTCTTAGCCAGGCGCGTGGCGATTTGGTTGGCAATCCACGTCAGGCCGACGGACTGGTGTTGCGTCACACTGTCCAACAAGGCCAGCCGGTTCAGGTCAACGACCTTACCCGGCCCGTGGTGGTTCAGAAAGGCGCTGCGATAATGCTGTCCCTTGATGGCCCCGGAATCGAACTCACGGCACAGGGCATCGCTCTTGCTTCAGCAGGCCTGGGAGAGCGCGTGCGCGTGCAGAACCCGCTATCGCGCGTGATCGTTGAGGCAGAAGTGACCAGTCCCGGTCGCGCGCGCGTCACTGTGGGCAGCATGCCAGTAACAGGGAGCCGCCAGGTGGCAGTCCAATGATCCGTCGCATCGTCGCCCTGGCGCTCGTGCTGGCGCTCTGTGGGTGTGGGGCTTTGACAAGGCTGTCCGAGGTCGGACGCCCTCCGTCAATGACTCCAAGCAGCGACCCAACAAGTGACCCGGCATATCGTCCGATCAGCATGCCAATGCCCCGTCCCCAGACCGCTCCGGCCGAGGCCAACAGCCTGTGGCGGTCAGGAAGCAGAGCCTTCTTCAAAGACCAACGGGCAGCGCAAGTTGGGGATATTGTGACCATTCTTGTTAATATCTCTGACAATGCCGATTTCAAGAACCAGTCTAATCAGGGACGAACCGGCCAGGAAAGCCTGGGCCTGCCAAACCTATTGGGTTTCGAGGCAGCGCTGCCTCGTATATTAGCCAAGGCTGTAGATGCCAATCAGCTAATTTCCGCCAATAGCTCTGGCGCCGCAACCGGCAATGGCAGCATCAAACGCAATGAGAGCATTACGCTGCGACTGGCAGGCGTGGTGACCCAGATGTTGCCAAACGGCAACTTAGCTCTTGCCGCCCGGCAGGAGGTAAGGGTGAACAGCGAGCTGCGCGAGCTTCAGGTCAGCGGCGTCATCCGGCCGCAGGACATTGGAAGCGACAACACAGTAAGGCACGACAGGCTAGCTGAGGCTCGAATCGCATATGGAGGGCGCGGCCAAATATCAGACGTTCAACGCCCGCGTTATGGCCAGCAGCTACTAGACATTCTTTTGCCGTTCTAAACAGCCTCCTGCCGCCGCGCCCGCGCCGGGGACGCCCGGGGCGGGCGGGCGACGCGCCGGGTCATGCCGCCCTGGCGTCGGGCGTCCGCCGGACGACTGCGGCGTTGTCTCCGCGCAGCACCTCGTATTCTGTTCCGTTGTCCGTGCGCCAGAAGCGCAGGTCGAAGCTGTGTTGTCCCAGGCGCAGGCCCATCAAGGTGAGGTCTGGCAGCCACGGCGGCAGCACGGGGTCCACGAACAGCCGGTTGTTCGGCGCGTCCGGCTCCAGGCCCAGCATGGCGCGCAGCGTCATGAACACCGACCCTGCCGCCCAGGCCTGGGGCACGTTGGCGCCGACGTACTGCACGGGGAAGCCGGCCGGCGTCCGCGTCAGCCCGGCATACAGCTCCGGCACCTGATTCTGGTTGAAGTGGCTGGCCGCCTCGTTCAGGTCCCGCGCGATCCGCCCAGCTTCGGCTGCGAAGCCGTAGCGGCGGAAGCCCAGCGCGATGATGGCGTTGTCGTGCGGCCAGACCGAGCCGTTCTGATAGGAGTAAGGGTTGTAGGACGGGTGGCCTGCCGACAGCGTCCGGATGCCCCAGCCGCTCCACATGTCCTCCGCCATCAACCGCTGCACCACGCGGGCGGCGCGGTCTGGCCGGACGATGCCGGACCACAGGCAGTGGCCGACGTTGGAGGCGACGCTGAGCACGGGCCGTTTCTCCCCATCCAGGCAGTAGGCGTAGAAGCCGCTGGCCTCGTCCCAGAACGCGTCGTTGAACCGCGCATGCAACCGCGCCGCCTTCGCGCGCAGCTCGGCGCTGCGGTAGGGGCTGCCCAGGGCGTCGAACAGCTCTGCCATGCGTATCCAGGCGTCGTACGCGTAGCCTTGCAGCTCGCACAGCGCCTTCGGGCCGCGCACGAGCGTGCCGTCCAGGTAGGGCACGCTGTCGCCTGCGTCCTTCCAGCCCATGTTCTCGTAGCCCCGTGCGGAGCGGGTCTGGTACTCCTGGAAGCCGTCGCCGTCCCGGTCGCCCCACTCGTCGATCCAGCGCAGGCAGCCCTCGGCCACGGGCAGCAGCCGGCGCACCAGCTCCATGTCCCCGGTCCAGCGCCAGGCCTCGTGCAGCGCGATGAGGTACAGCGGCGTCGCGTCCGCCGTGCCGTAATAGGGGGTGTGCGGGATCAGCTTGAAGTGCGCCAGCTCGCCGAAGCGCATTTCGTGCAGGATTTTGCCCGGCTCGGCGTCCCGGTAGTCGTCGAGCGCGTCCGCTTGCTGCTGGCCGAGCGCGTCCAGCGTCGCCCCGGCGAACCCGGGGTCGATGAGCAGGCCCTGCAAGGACGCGATCAGGCTGTCGCGGCCAAACAGCGCCGTGAACCAGGGCAGCCCGGCTGCAGGGACGAACGACGTTCCGTCCCCGCCGTCTTGCGGCAGACGGAGCGCCGCCATGTCGTTCACCGCCTGGTCGAAGGTGCGGTAGTACTCCTCGTTCGGGGTCTGGATGCTCAGGACGCCGTCCTTCCACTCCTTCGCGTCCGACCCAGGCGGCGAACCCTCGTGCGCGCAGTGGTCCGGCGCCCCAAAAGTATTCGCGCCATCGCCGAGGTCATACAGCAGGCAGGTGCGCCAGCGCTCGCCGGGCTGCAGGTCCACCACGAAGCTGAGCCGGCCGTTGGCGTAGGTCATCGCCGCGTCCCCATGCGGGCGGACGCTGACCGAGCGGCGGAAGCCGCCGTTGGCGTAGGACGTTTCCAGCCGCTGCGGCGCGGCGAGCCATTCGCTGGCCACGCTGCCCCGGCGGATGGCCCCGCCGGACTTCACCTCGAACAGGTCGGCGAAGTCGCACCGTATGCCGATCTCCAAGTTGAAGCGGACCGGCGCGGCGCCGTGGTTGGTGATGTCGATGTCCTCGTGCAGGCCGCCCTGGATGGTGCGGCCCAGCACCAGGCCGAGCGTGCGCGCGGGAACTGGCCCGGACGCCGTCACCAGCGCGCGGTTGGCCAGGTGGATGGACATGGTGTCGTGCCCGGTCGCGCCGCCGCTCAGCAGGTCCCAGCGCACGCCGTCGGCATACAGCGACCAACTGCTGATGATGCGGGTGTCGTTGAAATACAGGCCCTTCTCGCCAGGAAACGGGATCGTGCCATCCGGCTCGCAAACCAAAACCGTGCGCCCTTGGTGTATGGCAATCTGCGCAGGGCCAACCTGAACCTTGAACGATGACATCAGCCTTGCTCCGAATCCCTGCTGCCGAGCATTGGCGCAAGGCCGGGAACGGGTCGCCAATGTCCAATGGGAATGGTTTCGATGCGCTGCGCCGGCGCCGAAGCCTGGGTATGGGTTCCATGACGCGGCGGCATTGGCGCGGCACCTGCCATTAGGCCAATGATCCTGCTTCGTGGGAGAGCTGCATGGACGGCACCAAGGTTTCCGGCCGCCGTGGTTATCGTGCAATCCCAGGACGGCCGCATCCTGGGCGCGGGCCGACTTCCCAGCAGCGTGCCATAGGAGTAAACTGATGCTAATGCGCAACGCTCCCACCTTGGGCCTCGGCACTGCTGTGTCGTGGCCGTGACGCTCGGTCAGGTTTGCGCCATTGCCGTGATGGCGAAGGCGCCGCGTCCTGGCTATGTCAAGACGCGGCTGCAATGCGTGCTTTCGCCCCACGAGGCCGCGCAGGTCGGCGCGGCGTTCCTGGGCGACGTGACGGCGAACGTGCTGGCCGCCGCCGAGGCCGCCCCCGTGCACGGCTACGTCGCTTACGCTCCGGCCGGGCAAGAGGCCCGCTTCGAGGGCGTGGTCGCGCCGGGCAGCCGGCTGGTGCTGGCCGACGGCGCCGACGGCGACGCGCCAGGGGTCGAGGGGTTCGGGCGCAGCCTGCTGCACGCCATGCGGGCGCTGCTGGGCATGGGCTATGGCGCGGCCTGCGTGCTGAACGCCGACAGCCCGACCCTGCCGACCGCCTGGCTGGCCGACGCGGCGCGGCGGCTGCTGGCGCCGGGCCGCCGCGCCGTGATCGGCCCGGCCGACGACGGCGGCTACTGGCTGCTTGGCCTGCAAGCGCCAGAGCCTGGGATGTTCGCCCGCATCCCCTGGAGCACGGATGCGGTCGCGGCAGCGACGGCGGAGCGGGCGCGCGAGATGAGCCTTCCGCTGCATCGGTTGGGCGCCTGGTTCGACGTTGACGACCGTGACGGCCTGGAGCGCCTGGTGCGCGGCCTCGACAGGCCTGGACACGGGGCCGATGCACCGTTTGCCGCGCCATCCACCGCCCGCTGCGTGGCCGCGCTCGGCCTGCGCGAGCGCCTGTCCGTCCTGGCGCGCCCTGCATGAGGCAGCCCGGCGTGCGACTGCTGGCCCTTGCCGCCTTGGGCGCTGGCATCCTGCTCTGTATCCTGGCAGGCGTAGCGCAGCGCCTGCCAGAGGATAGCGGCGGGATGTCCCGGGACCGGCTGGTGGCCTATGTCGCCTGGGCCGGCGTCGCTGGCGTCCTGTACGCGGTGGCGGTGGCGGTCGTGGCTTGGGCGCCGGCCGGGCGGAGGCGCTGGCCGCTGATGGCCGTGCTGCTGCTGGGCGCCGCCATGCGCCTGGCGACGTTCCTGCCGCCGCCGCTGCTGTCCACCGACGTGTACCGCTATGTCTGGGACGGTCGGGTCCAGGCCGCAGGCGTGAACCCGTACTTGCACCTGCCGACTGCGCCGGAGCTGGAATGGCTGCGCGACCAGGGCGCCGGCCCAGCGGCGATCTATCCCAACATCAACCGCGCCTATTACGCGCCGACCATCTACCCGCCTGCCGCCCAGGCCATCTTCGCTGCCACCGCGCTGGCCTGGCCCGGCGTTTGGGGGATGAAGGCGGCCATGCTGGCGTTCGACGCCATCGCGGCCGGCGCGGCGCTGCTGCTGCTGCGCGCCGCGCGCCTGCCGTTGGACCGCGTGTTGATCTATGCCTGGAACCCCCTCGTGGTGTGGGAGTTCGCCGGCGGCGCGCACATTGACGCCGCCGCGGCTGGCCTGTCCGCCCTGGCCATCCTCGCCACGGTCCGCTGCCGCCCGGCGCTGGCCGGCGCGGCGCTGGGGCTGGCCGTGCTGTGCAAGCTGCTGCCAGCGGCCCTGTTCCCGGCGCTGTGGCGGCGCTGGGACTTGCGGACGCCCCTGGCGTGCGGCGCGGTGATCGCGGCGGGCTACGCCTGCTACGCCTTGGGCGGCTGGGGTGCAGGCTGGCGCGTGCTCGGCTACCTGCCCGGCTATGTGTCGGAAGAAGGGCTTGGCAGCGGCGGCGGGGTGTTCCTGCTGCAGATGCTGGCCCAGTCCGGGCCGCTGCCGGCCTGGGCCGGGCCAGCCTATGCCGGGCTGTGCCTGCTTGGGCTGCTGCTGCTCGCGCTGCATGTCGCCCGCGTGCCCCTGCCCACAGACTCCGCGGCCCGTACCCGCATTATCTGCCGCGACGCGCTGTGGCTGGGGGTGGCCACCATGGCCGTACTGTCGCCGCATTATTCCTGGTATCTGACGGCGCTGGCCGTGCCCGCCGTGCTGGCGCCCCGGCCCGGCGCGCTCTGGCTCATGCTGTCCGCCCCGGTGCTCTACCTGGACCCGGACCACAATATGGTTCTCTGGCCCAGCCTGGTTTTCCTGCCCGCTGCCGGGCTGCTGGCCCTTGAGGGGCTGCGCCACCTCCGCCTGCCGTTGCCCCATGCTCCTGAAAGAGGCCTTTGATGTCCGCCACCCTTACGCCCGAGGCTTTGACTGCTCCTGACCCACGCCGTTACTTCGAGGCTGTTTCCGCCGGGGACAGCGTGGCGTCGGCGATGCCGGTGTGCCTGTACTTGGAGGTGACCAACCGCTGCAACCTGCTGTGCGAGACCTGCCCGCGCACCTTCGAGGCGCTGGAGCCGCCGGCCGACATGAGCATGGAGCTGTTCCGCCGCATCGTGGACCAGGTGCCTCACGTGTCCCGCGTCGTGCTGCACGGCGTGGGCGAGCCCATGCTGGTCAAGCACCTGCCGGACATGATCCGCCACCTGAAGGCGCGCGGCACCCACGTGCTGTTCAACACCAACGGCACGCTGCTGGCGCCCAAGAAGCACCGCGAGATCATGGACACCGGCCTGGACGAGCTGCGGGTGTCGCTGGACGCCGCCGAGGCGGCGACGTTCCTGAAGGTGCGCGGCAAGGACATGTTCGACCGCATCGTGCGCAACGTGTCGGCCTTCACCAACCTGCAAGCGGCGACCGGGGCCACGAAGCCCGTGGTGTCGCTGTGGCTGACGGGGCTGAAGGAGACGGTGGAGCAGTTGCCGGACTTCGTGCGCCTGGCCGCGCGCATCGGCGTGCGGGAGGTGCACCTGCAACGGCTGGTGTTCGACGACCAGGGCTTTGGCATGGCGCGTCTGGACAGCAGCCTGTTCGAGCGGACCCGCGCCGACGAGGAGGCCGTCATCGCCGACGCGCAGGCCATCGGGCGCGACCTGGGCGTGACGCTGGACGCGTCCGGCGCGACCGAGCCGGGGCTGAGCCTGAAGAAAGCCGCTGACGACAAGCCCTGGGCCACCTGCCGGCGCCCGTGGTCGCTGATGTACTTCACCGCGCACGGCCGCGCGCTGCCCTGCTGCATCGCCCCGTTCTCGGCGCGCGGCTACGAGACCTACACCCTGGGCGA
>CAXTCN010000149.1:0-10925 GCA_964242575.1 uncultured Acetobacteraceae bacterium
TGGTGGACGATTGGACGGTGTACGACGAGATGACGCTGCTGGTGCAGGTCAAGCTCGGCGCGCTGGCGGCCTGACCCGGCGGCAAAGGGGAGAGGTCCATGGGCAGGCTCCTGCTGTGGCCAAGCAAGGGTCAGGGCGCAGCATGGCGCGGGTCCCGCAGGCGCCGTTCCAGCGTTGACCCAATCAGCGACATCGCCAGGCAACACACGAAAAACAACGCTGCCGCAAACGCATACCCTTCGTTCGCCAAGCCAAGCCACGACGGGTCCTTGAGCGATTGGTTGACCACGCCCATCAGGTCGAACAGCCCGACGATGGACACGAGCGTCGTGTCTTTGAACAGGTCAACGGCCACGTTCACCATGCCGGGCAAGGCGACGCGCATGGCCTGAGGCAGCACAACCGTCGCGTTGGCCTGCAACGGGTGCAGGCCCAGCGCCTTCGCCGCCTCGTACTGGCCGGGCGCCACGCCTTGCAGCCCGCCGCGCACCACTTCCGCCATGTAGGCCGCCGTGAACAGCGTCAGCACCACAAGCGCCCGCACCAGGTTGTCCACCGTGACGCCGCCGGGCAGCACCATGGGCAGCAGCACCAGCCCCATGAACAGCACGCCCAGCAACGGCACCCCGCGCCAGAACTCGATCAGCAGGGTGCAAAGCCCGCGCACGAACGGCAGCGTGGACCGGCGCCCGAACGCCAGCGCGATGCCAAGCGGCACCGCGCCCGCCACCGCCACGAAGCACAGCACGGCGTTCAGCATCAGCCCGCCCCAGCTCGACGTCGGCACCGGGGCAAGCCCGGCTGCGCCGCCCACCAGCAGCAGGCCGGCCGCCGCGGGCGCCACGCCGAGCAGCAGCACGAACCATGCCGCCCGGCGGCGCCGTGCGAACAGGCAGCCCAGCAGCGCCGCCAACACCAGCGCCGCCGCGAAGTCCACCCGCCATTGCTCCGCCGCCGGGTAGCCGCCGTACAGGAACAAGCCCATCCGCGCCCTGATGAACGCCCAGCACGCCCCGTCCGCCGCGCAGCCGCCGCGGTTGGCGGCGACCCATGTCGCGCCCCAAACGCCCCAGCGCCACAGCAGCGGCAAGGCCCAACCCAGCACCGCCAGGATGCCCACCGTCAGCACAACCGTTGCGGGCGTGCCGAACAACGTGCGGAGCAGCGCGCGGACTCTCACCGCGTATGCAGTTGCAGCCGGCGGTCCCAGCGAGCCATCAGCGCCGAAATCCCAAGATTGAGCGCCAGGAACACCCCCAGCACCAGGCTCATCGCCTCAATGGCCCGGCCAGACTGGTTCAGCACGGTGCGGGCAAAGATTTGCAGGATTTCCGGGTAGGCGATGGCTGCCCCGAGCGTCGTGGACTTTATGACGTTGAGGTAGTGGCTGGTCATGGGTGGGACCAGGGTGCGGAGCGCCTGCGGCAGCACCACAAGGCGCATCGTGCGCCCGGACGAAAGGCCAAGGCTGCGCGCCGCCTCCCGCTGCCCGCGCCCGACCGCGCCGATGGAGGCGCGGATGTTCTCCGACACGAAGGCCGCCGTGTAGATGCCGATGCCCGCCGCGAGCGCCAAAAGCTCGGGCGGAAGCCGCCAGCCGCTGGTGAAGTTGAAGCCCCGGAGCGCCGGGGCATCCCACCCGGTGCCCAGGGCGGCCACAGCCGTTGCGGCCACGATGGGGCCGAGCGCCGTCAGCAGCAGCGGGACGCGGGGCATGGCGCGGGGCAGGACGAACGCGGCTGCGGCGCCGGCGGCGAGCAGCCACCCGAACGCGGGCGAAGTCGGCGCAGGAAGGAACAGCCCGCGGACGTTCAGGAACGCCGATGCGCCCACCGACAGGCTGGCCCGCGGGGCCGGCAGCGCCTGCAGCAGCGCGACGTACCAAAACACGACCTGCAGCAGTTGCGGCGTGTTGCGGACCAGCTCGACCACCGCCCGCGCCGTCCAGGCCGCAAGCGGGTTGGCCGACAGCCGCATGAGCGCCAGGCCGAGGCCCATCCCTGTCGCCAGCAGGATCGCAAGCGCGGCTGCCAAAAGGGTGTTGAGGCCCGATACCCAGAGCGCGCGCGCATAGGTGTCGGCAGGAGACCATGATGCGAGGCGGAACGGGATGTCGAAGCCGGCAGGGTTCAGCAGGAAGCCGAAGTCCACGTTGATGTTGCGCCGGGCCAGGTTTTCGCTCGCGTTATGCCCGGCCCAGAGGATGGCGCAGACCACGGCTCCGGCCGCCAGCGCCTGGAGCAGCACTGCCTTCGCTGACGGGCCGCGTCCGCGCGGAGGCGGACGGGCGCCCCCGTCGGGCACCGTCAGCGGAACGGCAGCGCGTAGTGCAGGCCGCCCTGGTTCCATAGCTTGTTCTGCCCGCGCGCCAGGTCGAGCGCCTTGGGGCCGAAGAACTCGTCATACAGCTCCCCGTAGTTGCCGACTGCCTTGACGGCCCGCAGCATCCAATCGTTGTCCAAGCCAAGCAGCGCGCCGAAGCCGCCTTCGGCCCCAAGCAGGCGCTTGACGGCCGGGTCGGTGGAGGTGGCGCGCATCTGGTCGGCGTTCGCCTTGGTGACGCCCAGCTCCTCGGCTGTCTTGAGGCCGGCGTCGAGCCAGAACAGGATGTTGCGCCACGTCACGTCGCCGGAGCGGGAGTGGATGCCCAGCGGCTCCTTGCTGATGACGCCTTCCAGCACGACCCAGTCCGCCGGGGCTTTCAGGGTGGAGCGCACGGCGGCGAGGCTGCCCGTGTCGTCGGTGTAGCCGTCGCACCGCCCGGCCTCCATCGCCGCCGTCGCCTCGTCGGACTTCTCGAACAGGAGGGTGCCGATCTTGGCGCCGCTGGAGCGGGCGAAGTCGGCGATGTTCAGCTCAAGCGTCGCGCCCGTCAGCGTGCAGATCGTGGCGCCGCTCAGCTCGGTGATCTTGCCGACGCCCAGCTTCTTGGACACCAGGAAGCCCTGGCCGGCATAGAAGTTGATGGCCACCTGGTCGAGGCGAAGCTGGACGCTGCGCGTGAAGGTGAGCGTGCTGTCCCGGATCAGCACGTCGATCTCGCCAGCTTGCAAAATGGTGAACCGGGCGGGGGTCGTGGTCGGGACATAGCGGACCTTGGCCGGGTCGCGCAGCAGGGCGGCGGCGATGGCCTGGCAGTAGGCGACGTCGAAACCCTTCCAGGCGCCGGCGCTGTCCTGGAACGCGAACCCAGGGATGCCCGTGTCAACGCCGCAGGCCAACGCGCCGCGCTTGATGATCCCGTCCACCGTCGGGCCTGGGATCGGGATGGCCGTTTGCGCCTGCGCGGTCCCAGCGGCCACGATCCCGCTGGCGAGCAGGGCAGCGGACAAGCCGCGCCGCATCCATCCAAAATCCATCGCTGCCTGCTCCCGGTCGTGCGGGGCGATCATCCCGGCAGGGCTGCGTTGCGGTCCAGCACTGGTTTAAAGCCGCGCCGCCGCCGGCCCGGTCACGCCTTCCGCAAACCCCAGAACAGCGGCGCGGTGGCCGGCACGACATCCCGCAGCGCCGTGCGGTACAAGGTCGGCTGCTTGATCTGGCCGAGGGGGACGTATGGCACGTCGCCGAACGCCTCCTGCTCCATCTCGGCCGCGAGCTTGCGTTCGGCGGCCAAGTCCGGGGCGGTGAACCAGGCCGTGCGGAGCGCCTCCATCCTCTCGCTGCTGTACCAGCCGGGCCAACCGGCCCGCCCGTTGCCGCGCAACGCCAAGTGGGAGGCCGGGCTGGCGAACTCGGGCGCCACGGCCGTGGTGTGGAAGATGTTCCAGCCCCCTTCTTCCGGCGGCTTCTGCGACGCGCGCCGGGCCACCACCGACCCCCAATCGGTGGAAACCAGCTCCACCTGCATGCCGATCCGCTGCAACAGGTCCGCCGTCACGGCGCCGAGCGGGGACAGGTTCGCGTTGTCGGCGGGCGAAATGATGACGGCCTTGCGCCCGTCGTAGCTGCTGGCTTTCAGGAGCTTGCGCGCTGCATCCAGGCTGCCATCCATGGCAGCGGACCCGGCGCCCGTCGAAAGCGGCGTGCCGCACGGGAAGAACGCCTTGCAGATGCTGTAGCGGGCGGGGTCGCCCACCATCGCCTGCATGTAGTCCGCCTGGTTCACTGCGTGCAGCACCGCCCGGCGCACCGCCACGTCGTCGAATGGCGGATGCAGGCTGTTGAAGCGCAGCAGCACATAGGTGCCAACCGGGTCCAGGGTGGACACCTTGAGATCCGTCCGCTTGGTTATCAACGGCAGCAGGTCCGCCGATGGCTGCTCCAGCCAATCCATGCTGCCCGTCTGCATCGCGGCCATCGCGGTCGCGGCGTCCGGGACCGTGTGCCACTCGACCCGCGCCACGTGCGCCGCCTTGCCGCCCGCCATGCCGTCCGGCGGCTCGTTGCGGGGCGCGTAGCCGTCGAACCGGGCATAGGCCGCCACGTTGCCCTGCACCCACTCATTTGCCAGGAAGCGGAACGGGCCGGAGCCGAGGGCCTCCTTGATCTGCTGGGATGGGTCGGTGCGGGCCAGGCGCTCGGGCATCATGAAAGGCACCGGGCTGGACAGCTTGCCGAGCGCCGCCACCAGCAACGGGAACGGCGCTTTCAGGCGGAAGCGCAGCGTGTGGTCGTCGGGCGCCGCAAGCTCGTCTGTTTGCGCCATTAGGGTTTGGCCGAACCCGTCCCGCGCCGCCCAGCGCCTGATGCTCGCCACGCAGTCCCGCGCCAGCACCGGCGCGCCGTCATGGAAGCGCAGGCCGTCGCGCAGGCGTATGGTCCAGGTCAGCCCCTCGTCGCTGACCTCGTGCCCCTCGGCCATTTGCGGGCGCACCTGGAACGCCCCGTCGGTGGCGTAAAGGGTGTCGAACACCATGTAGCCGTGGTTGCGGACGACGTAGGCCGTGGTCCAAACCGGGTCGAGCGCCGATAGGTCCGCGTGCGGGATGAAGCGCACCGTGCCGGCGCCGCCTTGCGCCAGGGCAGGGCGGGCCAGGGCGCCTGCGGCAAGGCCGCCGAGCGTGGCGCGGCGGGTCAGGGCTGTCATGGGTTGCTCCTTGGGGCCGCGGCGAACGGGTCGGCGTCCCGCGGCCAGAACGGCGTTGTGCGCTTCGTGTAGGGGATGGCGGCGTAGTCGAAGCTGAGCGCACCGGGGCCGGACACGTAGCGGATGGCCCGCGCAATGGGGGCGAACGCCGCCTGGAAGTGCTGCGAGGACTTCACGACCACCAGCGCCTTGTCGTGCAGCACGAGGCCCAGCCCGGTGAAGGCGTCCGGCGCGAAGGTTTGCTGGCGCTTGCTGGTCAGCACGAGGTCCACCCTGCCCGCGGACACCCAGGCGCTGCACCCAAGCTCCGAGCGCCCGCCGCTCAGCCCGGCCTGCGAGTGCCCGTCCATGACCCGGCGCACCGTGACAATGAGGTCCACCGGGTCCCCGGATGCCGGGCCGCACTTGCCGCCGATGCGGAGGGGGAAGGCGGCGCCCTCGCCAGCCTCGGCACAGAACTGCACGGCCTGCGGGTCCCAGAAGCAGCCGAGCACGGCGTCGGCAATCCCGCGGTCCAGCACCCGGCGCAGCACGGCGGTGTTGTCGGATGGGGCGCCGCCCCCGGCGTTGTCGGACGCATCGGCCAGCACGAGCGGGCCGCCCCCGCCGGCTGCCGCCGCATCCAGGCCCGCGTCTATGGTGTCTAGCCGCGCGCTGGCCTCCTCCCGCATGTCCCACAGCTCCCGCCCCAGGCGTTCCGCCAGCGCCTCGGCCTTGGCCATGTCGCCATCCGCCACCACCAGCATCTTGGCGCCGACATCCGCCACATCCGCCCAGGGGAAGCCATGGCCGAACGACACGGACAGGATGCCGTCATGGCCTTCCAGCGCCGCCATGCGGTCCACGAAGCCGCGCACGGGCTGCTGCGTGGGACGGAAGGTGCCGGTCATGCGGCAGTCGTAGTATGCCACCACCGGACGGACCCGGCCTGCCGCCGCGTCCATGCAGATGCGGTAAAGCTCCGGCGCGCGGTCGCCGATGTCGGTGTGCGGGTACTCCTTGAACAGCACGATGGCGTCCGCGCTGGCCCGCATCAGCTCCGTCAGGTGGCAATGGAGGTCAAGCTCGATGCCCACCGTGACGGACGGCCCAGCGACGGCGCGCACACGGGCCAGCGTGTCGCCCTCGCAATCGTCGTAGCCGTGCGCGGCCATGGCGCCGTGCATGAACAGCAGCACGGCATCCACGGGCATGGCGGCGCGCAGGTCATCCAAGAGGGTATCGCGCAGTTCCTCATAGACGTGTTGCAGGGTAGTCCCGGCAGGCTGGGCGAAGGTGCACAGGCTTTCCAACACCGTATGCCCGTCCGCCTCGCCCAGTTGGCGCCAGGCGATCAGCGGGATGTTGGCGATGGTGACGGGCTGCCGGCTGGCGTCGTGGCGGTACCATTCGCGCCCGCTGGTGAAGGCGGAGCGCCCGGTCGGGATGGGCGAGAACGTATTGGTCTCGGTCGCCAAGGTGGCCATGAAGATCTTCACGCTGGCTTCTCCTGGAACGGGCGCTTGCCGGTTTGGCTCCGGGCGTCAGCATTACCCCCAGGCCTTCGGGGGGCAAGGCGCTACGACTGAGGCAGTGCGTCACGCGACCCAGCTCCGTCGAGAGAGCGTAAAGGCGGAGGAGTGCCCTGTGCCTCGGCTGCGACATGGCGCTATCAAGAGGCTCCGAACCGCAACGAGGCCGCATCCATGCTGCACAACCACCCCGCCCAGACGCCGACGGCCCGGCTGCGCCCGCAGGTGCAGGACTTGGTGTCGGAGAACATCGCCACGCTCGCCACCCAGGCCGGGCCGCTGGAAGGGGTCATCCCGCTCTGGTACGGCGAGGGGGACCTGCCGACGCCGCCGTTCATCCGCGACGCGGCGAAACAGGCGCTGGACGCTGGACGGACCTACTATGTGCCGGACATGCGCGGCAACGCGGAGCTGGTGCAGGCGCTCAGCGCCTACCAAACCCGGCTCTATGGCCAGCGCATCGGCGCCGACCGCAGCACCGTGCAGCCCGGCGGCATGCAGGCCATGCTGGTGGCGCTGGAGCTGGTGTGCGACCTTGGCACCAACGTCGTGTACCTGGAGCCGCAATGGCCCAACAGCCACAACTGCATCCACTTGGTGGGCGGGGAGCCGCGCCCGGTGGCGATGCGCCTCGACGACGCTGGCTGGCACCTGGACCTCGACCGGCTGTTCGCACGGTGCGACGCGCGCACGCGGGCCATCCTGTTCTCGTCCCCCGCCAACCCGACGGGATGGACCGCCAGCCGCGCCGAGCTGCAGGCGCTGCTGGAGTTCTCGCGGAGCCGCGGCATCTGGATCATCGCCGACGAGGTGTACGCGCGGCTGTTCTGGGCGGCGGACGCCGCGCCGTCCATGCTGGAGATCGCCGGGCCGGAGGACCTGGTGCTGTGCGTGAACTCGTTCTCCAAGGCCTGGGCCATGACCGGGTTCCGCGTGGGCTGGCTCACCCACCCGGCCTCCGTGTCGGCGCGGGTCTCGGCGCTGACGCAGTACATGAGCTCCGGCACCGCGGACTTCATACAGGTGGCGGCGGCGGCGGCGCTGGACGGGGGCGAGGCGTTCGCCGCCGCCATGCGGGACCGCTGCTACGCCGGGCTGGCGCTGGCATACGAGCGGCTGGGACAGAACCCGTTGTTCAAGCTGCCGCCCATGCCGGAGGGCGGCATGTACGCGTTCTTCACCGTGGACGGCTGGGACGACAGCCGGGCCGCCTGCGTGGACGTGTTGCGGCGGGCGCAAGTGGGCCTGGCGCCGGGCGCGCTGTTCGGCGAGACCGCGAGGGCGCACCTGCGCATGTGCATCGCCCGCGACCCGGCGCAGCTCGCCACCGCGCTTGACCGGCTTGCGGCGCTCGCTTGACGCTGCCCGGGGAGCATACAATGACCACAACGGACCTTCTTGCCGCGCTAATCGGCTTCCCGACCGTAAGCCGGGACAGCAACCTCGCTTTGCTGGACTGGGTCGAGGCGCGGCTGGCCCCGCTGTCGCCCCGCCTGCGCCGCTTCCCCAGCCCATGCGGCGCCAAGGCGAACCTGCTGGCCAGCATCGGCCCAGAGGTTCCGGGCGGCCTGCTGCTGTCGGGCCATACCGACGTGGTGCCAGCCGACGGCCAGGCCTGGCTCGCGGACCCGTTCGTGCTGCGCGAAGTCGGTGGGCGGCTGGTTGGGCGCGGGGCCTGCGACATGAAGGGATTCCTGGCCTGCTGCCTGCACGCCGCCCCGGCTATGGCGGCGCTGCCGCTGCGCCGTCCGGTGCACCTGGCGTTCTCCTATGACGAGGAGGTCGGCTGCACCGGCGTCGGCCCGATGGCGGAGTGGGCCGGCGCGCACCTGGAGCCAGCCCTCGCGGTGATCGGCGAACCCTCCGGCATGCAGGTGGTGCGGGCGCACAAGGGCGGGCTGCTCGGCTGGGCGTACGTGACGGGGCGGCCGGGCCACTCCTCGCAGCCGGACCTGTGCGTGAATGCCGTCATGGCCGCGGCCGAGTGCATCGCCCGCATCAACCGCTTCCGCGAGGGCTTCCGCGCCGGCCCGCAAGACTATGCGTTCGACCCGCCGTACAGCACCATCCAAGTCAACCAAATCCAGGGCGGCACCGGCGGCAACATCGTGGCGGCGGCGTGCCGCTTCTTCTGGGAGCTGCGCGTGCTGCCCGGCGTGGACGACCGCGCCGTGCTGTCCAGCCTCGAACGCCAACTGACGGACGAGCTGCTGCCCGCGATGCAAGCAATCGACCCGGCGTGCGGCATCCGGTTCGAGGTGCAGGCGCGCGTCCCCGCCCTTGCGCCAGGTGACCCTGCGCTGGAGGCACGGCTGCTGCGACTGCTGGGCCAGGACCAGGCGCTTGCCGTGCCCTACGGCTCCGAGGCCGGCATCTTCCAAGCCGCCGGAATGCCTGCCGTCATCATAGGCCCCGGCCACATCGCGCAGGCGCACCAGCCGGAGGAGTGGGTGGCAACGAGCCAGCTTGACGCCTGCGTGGCCACGCTCGGCGCGCTGGCGCGGGAGTGCTGCGTCATGCAGGCGGCATTCGCGCGGTGACGCTGGCGGTAGGGCTACGGCCGGTATTCAGGGGGCATCTGCGGGTTGTTCGCCGGGTTCGTGTCGTGCTTGGACATGCGCGTGACCAGCTCCCCGCCAACGAGAGGCTGTAGGTCGGCTTCCAGCGCCTCCGCCGCCTCCTTTGCGTAAACCTCGTCGTCGGAGACGCGCAGCGCAAAGCTCTTGAGATGCTTCGCGCGCTTGGCGGGGTCCTCCACCGTCGCCTTCGTCCACTTGTATAGCGGGAAGTTCTCAGGACCCGCCTTCTCAGCCTCCGCGACGTAGGCCTCGAAGGCGTCGAGCTGGCTGACCAGGGTCGCGTGGTGCTTGTCCAGGATGTCCGTCAACGGCTTGAGCGCTGGGTTGCCGCGGTCGCTCCGCGCCACCTTGGCCAACGCGTCGTCCAGGTAAACCCGAAGCTGGTACTGCCACTGTTCGCTCATTGTGCATCTCCGTTGCATAGGCCGGGCGTCGCATGTGCCGGGTTACGACGCGTCCGGTGCTCGTGAAGCAGCATAGATGTCTCCTCAGTGCGCTCGCTCAAGCGCCAGGCCTTGCTTAGGGTCAAGCCCAACTGAAGCCCGTGTCACCATGTGCCTTGGGTGCGCCAGGCCGGTAGGGCGCCGCCGAGCTGGGCGGTGATGGCGTCGGCCTTGCGGCGGACCAGGTCGCCGAGCACGGGGATGCGCTCGTCCGGGATGCGAGCCATGGGACCGGACAGGGACACGGCTGCGACCGGGTCCGCGTTCTCGTTAAAAATCACGGCGGCGATGCAGCGCAGCCCGACCGCGTGCTCCTCGTCGTCGATGGCATAGCCGCGCTCCCGGCTGCGGGCCAGGTCCGCACGGAGTTCTGGCGTGGTCGTGATGGTTTTCAGCGTGACGCGCGACAGGCCGTGGCGGTGCAGGACCTTACTGAGGTCGCTGTCCGGCATGGCCGACAGCAGCGCCTTGCCGACGCTGGAGCAGTGCAGCGGCACGCGCCCGCCCGGCCGTGCGAAGGCGCGCATCATCTGCCGGCACTCGACCTGGGACAGGTAAACGGCCTGGGCCTGGTCCTCGACGGCCAGGTTCACGGTCTCTTCGCTGTCCTCCATCAGGCCGCGCATGTGCGGGCGGGCCGTGGCGACCAGGCTGCGGGTCTTTAAAAAGGCGTTGCCGGCGACGAATGCCTGCACGCCGACCGACCACAGCCGCCGCTCGGGGTCGAAGTGGACATAGCGTTCCTGTTCGAGTGTCGTCAGCAAGCGGTGCGCGGTGGAGGGGGACAGGCCGACCTGCTGCGCCACCTCGGTCAGCGTCACGCCCTCGTCCGCGGCGGCCAGGCGGTTCACGATGCCGAGCGCCCGCACCAGGGACTGCACCTGATCGGAACGCTCGACGGGTACCCGGGCTGGCTTGGGCCGTGGCCGGGCGGGCTTCGCCGCCGAAGCTGCACGAGGGGTCGGCATTGCGTTCCAAGCCGGGCTGGGCACCGGCCCCTTTTCTGTAACGCTGCGAAGCATAGGAGTGCATCCAACAATTTGCAAACCTGCAAATTATTGTTTTTGCTCATCAAAATAGGCATATTTCCATATTGCGGGAATGCACTAAAAAACGCTGGCGCATTCTGTCCGGTTCCGCGATGGTTGGCCCAACACGGAAACAGCGAACGGGAGGCAGACGAATGGCCAAGATGAAAGCGATTGACGCGGCAGTGCGCGTGCTGGAGCGGGAGGGCGTCACCGTCGCGTTCGGCGTGCCCGGCGCAGCCATCAACCCGCTGTATGCGGCGCTCAAGGCCCGCGGCAGCATCCGCCACATCCTGGCCCGCCACGTCGAGGGCGCGTCGCACATGGCGGACGGC
>CAXTCN010000150.1:0-10863 GCA_964242575.1 uncultured Acetobacteraceae bacterium
GTGGGTCTCCTTGCTAGGCCGCGGTTTCATGGATGCGGCGTTGGAACTCGGCGAGTGCCTTGGGCATGTCGCTTCCGTGGCGCTTGAGGCAGTCGCGCAGCAGCACCACCCGCTTCGGCTCGCCAGCCAAGATGTTCAGGTGTTGCGGCAGCGTGCTCAGGTCGAAACGGCACAGGCCGCTTTGCCCATCCTGGCGCTTGATGAGGACCGAGTGGTACGGCAGGGCGAACATGCCTTCCCGTACGGCATGGAACTCCGCCAGCGTGCAGCCAAGGCCGGTGCGATAGTCCGCCTCCACCGCCTTGTCGTTGCGGAACAAGACAAACTGCCGGGCCTGCTTGATGAGCGCGTGCCCTGCCTCATTTTCCAACATGTCGCTTGGCTGTTGCGAAATAGCATTGAACGAGGCATTGCGCTTGCGCGCCCGCAGCGCGATGCCCTTGAACGGCTTGGCAAAGGCCGGCGTCGGCATGTAGGCCGGCGCTTCCTCGCACCAGATCACCACCCGGCGGCCATCCATCACGTCGGATGCCATCCACAGCAGCGTGAGGGCAATCGGCGGCATGATGCGCGTGTCGTTCATCACCGCCGTCAGGTCCACGCCGACCAGGCGGGTGTTGAAATCCACCAAGTGTTCGTCGCCGTCGAATACCCAGCCCAGCTCGCCATCGGCGCACCACGGTTCCAGCCGCTCGCCCGCGCCGTGCTCCTCGAAGCCCATGAAGGACCGGACGGTGGCGAAGCTGCGTTCGTGCGGCTCCATCTCCCCCATCACGAAGTCCACGCCCTGGCGGATGCCGTCGCGCTCCGCCTTGTTGGGCGCGGGCGCCGCGTCCGTCTGCACCAGGCCGGCCACCAGGTCGCGCAAGAAGGCCCGCACGCGCGGGGTGTCAGGAAGGCCGCGCAGAGGGGCGATGCCGGACCGGCCCACTTGCAGGGTGGAGTAGCGTCCGCCCAGGGCGACGATGGTGTTGTGGTTGCTTTCGTCCACGTCGAGGACGATTTGCGTGCCGCCCTTGCGGCTGACCGGGCCATCAAGGGCGGCGATGTTCATGCCCAGCCAAACGGTTTTCCCGCCACCATTCGGGCCGCCCATGTAGTTGTGCCCTATGTCCCCCACGAACAGGTCGTGGTCGTAAGCGGTGCCGGCGGGCGACACGAGGCGGAGTAGGTGATGGTCCCAGCGCGCCTTGGCCGGGCCGCGCGGGTAGCCGGCGAGCGTGGCCAGCACCGCAATCTGCTTCGTGCTGCACTGCGCCGGCCTGATCCAAGTCGAGAGCGGGGCAGCGGGGAGCTGCGCCAGGGAAGCGTTGAGCATTCCCTTGCCTTCCGGCCCGACCTTGGCCCCGGTACTCGCCACGACGTTGCGCGCCGCCGACACGAGCCGATCCACTTCCGTGGGCGTGGCGCCATGCAGCACGAGCGACCAGCGGCTGATGCCGCTTTCCGCCCGGCCGCCGGCCACGGCGTCTATGGCGTCGTTCAGCGCCTCCGTGTCGGACACGGCGCGGCTGTTGCCGGCAACAAGCCGCCGTTGCAGCAGGTCAAGACTGTCCTGCACTTCGGCCCGCGACTGGAACCGGATCGCCACCGTCAGCACGAACCGGCCCGGCAGCGCCAGCAGCTCATCCAGCCACGACGGGTCGAGGCGGCGCGGATAGGTCAGCAGCCCCACCACGGCGGCCCAGGTTTGCGACGCGGCGCTGCCGCCGGCCGCATGGTCAATCCGCAGCATCCGCTTGTTGGCCACCGCGGTCACGTCCACCGCCGCGATCCCGGCGCCCAGAAAGCCGCACACGTCGGCCAGCGGCTGCGGGGAGAACTGCGTCGTGCGGAGCAGGTAAAGGAACTCGGCGATCTCGCTGAACGCGGCGATTTCTTCTCCCGTGGCGGGATCGTGCTCGATGCGCGTCCCGAGCCGCACCGGGCCGAACGGCTTGAGGACGCCCAGCGCCAGGCGCATCGCATCCTCCAACTGCACTTCCAGCAGCGGATCGGCGGCGCGGGACGTGCGGCCCAGCCCGACCTTGGCCAGCGCGTCGCGCGCCTTGTCCGTAACGCTGGCGAAGGGCTTGCTGCGCGGCTTCACGCGGACGGTCAGGAACCAGTCCACCACGGCCAAGTCGTCCTGGATGGAGGCGTGGTAGTCATCCAGCAGGCGTTTGGCATAAGGGGCCACCGCGTCGCCGTGGCTGGCCGGCGGCAGCGTGGCGTCGTGCTTTACCAGGTGGATGTGGACTTCCACGTTCTCATCGGCGGCGGCGTTGAGGAACGCTGTCAGGCGGCGTTTGTTGCCGTTGCGTCCACCGTTCAACGCCAGTGCGAAAGGGGCGCCAGGCATACGGTGCGTGGCCATGACCGAACCATCGGAGCAGAGCAGCGTCGCCGGGCCGATGTGGTCCACGTAGGGAAAGAAGTGGTCGCTGGCGCGCTCCATGGCGCCCGCGTAGCCAAGCCAGTCCGCAATGCGCTCAATCAGCATGGTCGGACACCTGGCTGCGGTAGGAGGAGCGGAGCGGGAACGACGCCAGCCGCGCCCCGCCCCACTCCGCCGTATCGAGGCACCGGGCGTCCAGCCGAACCCAGGCGATGAAGTTGTCCCAGCCGTGGTAGTCGGTGCGGAGCAGGACTTTGGCGGCCGACCAGATCATGCCGATCAGGCCGACCACCAGAACGTCGGCAATCGCGTCGTTGACCTGGTTGCCGGTGCTGTAGAGCAGGAAGAACATCAGGGCGGCGGTAATCAGGGAGATCGACAGGGTGTGCGGCAGCCCCAGGGTCATGGGCGGCCGGGTGGCCGCCATGTCGAACTCCTCCGCCTCCAGCGGTTCGTCCTGCTCGAACATGGGCTAGGCGATGCCCAGCAGGGACGCAATGGTATCCGCCTTGGCGATGCCCAGCGCGCCCACCGCCATCGTGACCAGGCCCTCGACGGTGTGACGCCCGGACATCATGCGCAGGAAGCCCCACACGATGCCGATGCCGGCGAGCACCTTGAACGTGGCGATCACGGCATCCTTGACCGAGGACACGCCAAGGGGGTCGGCGCCTTGGGCGTGCGCCAGCCCTATGGTGACGAACGTGAGCGCCAGCGCGGTGAACATGAGCCGCGCCATGCTGGCGGGCTTAGGGGGAAGTGGCAGCATCGGCTTCTCCAAGGGTGGCGGTGATGACGGGGACGACCGGGGAGCCGTCCGCCGGTGACGGTGCGGGAGGCACTGCCTGCCGCACACTGCACTGCGCGAGCGCCCAGGCGTCCCAAACCGGCGCGCAGGGCGGCGGGGCAGGAGGCTGCTGGGACGCGGGGGTAAGCGGGGTGGGGGATGCGGGCAGCCCTGATTGCCGCGTCCGCACGCGTTTCAGGACCTGTTCGACGCTGGCTGCATAGGCAGCGCCGCGTTCGGTGCTGCCGGTGTTGTAGCGCCGATGGGCGAGGGTCCAGACCGCTTGCACGTCGGCTGCATAGTGATCGGCACCGGCCGCCATGTTGCGGCAGGCGTCGAATGCGGTTTCCACGGTCAGGCCGTGGCGGGCGAGCTGGCCGGAGTTGACCTGCATGAGGCCAAGGTCAATGGACCGGCCTTGCGCGACCAGGGCAGCCGCCCGCGCCGCGGCCTCTTGCGCCGTCGCGGAGCGGATCGCAGCGGCAGGCAAGCCACGGGTGCGGTCGGCGTTGACGCCGATGATGAGGGGATCGCCGCCGCTTTCATGGATGGCGATGGCGCCAAGGCGTGACGCGAACTCGCTGCCTGCCGGCGCGGCGCCGCACCGTGGATCGCTGGCGAGCGCCAGGACGGCGGCAAGGCCCAGGGCGGTCGCGCTCACGCAACCACCCTCCCGGTAAGGGTGTGCCCATTCCGGGTTTGGGTTTTCTGCTGGCGAGGGAAGATCGCGCACCAGAGATTTCCAGGGCGGCTTGTGGGTTGCAGCCGAACCTGGCTCAATGTCCTAAAAGGAGCACCCGAGGCTAAGCGGCTTCCAATACGTGGTTGCACCACGATCTCCCTGACGCATTAGTCAGAGATGATCTAGCACACGTTCAGTTCAATATTCTAGAGTTTACATTGGGTAAATGTGATACCGCCGTGCTTAGGAGGGGGTATCAGACCCAGCCCCGTCCTTTTCTCCTGCAACCAGCGCGTGCGCTTGTCGCAGGAAATCGGCCACGCGGTCACTCTCCTGTGCCGCCGCGGAGAGCAACTGGCCGAGTTGGGCAGCCGTCCCTTTGCCCATACCTGTTGCTGGCTGCTCTACGTCCACCAGCAATGCCAAAGGAGAGATCTCCAACGCTGCGGCGACACGAGCTAGGGTTTTCAACGTGATGTTGGTCTCGCCTGCCTCGACGCCGACGATGTAGGACTGTCCTGTTCCGATGGCCGTTGCCAGCTCCGATTGTTTGAGTTTAGCGCGCAGCCGTGCCGCCCTTATGCGGCTCCCTACCAAAGCTAGAAGAGGTTCTTGTTCGCTGGCCTCGCCTGCAATGTTGGGTCGCTTCGCCATGCAAGCCGGTCCTCTTTGCCACGCGCAGTCGGGCGGCTCCCAGGCTGGAAACCAGCTTCGGCAAGCGCGGCCCCTCCCGTATTCCTGATAACGGCAAACTTGCCGAGGAAAGTCTAGCCGCCTTTGTGGATGGACGGCACGGGAGGCGCATTGGGCATCCAAGGTTGGAAGCGCCAACCCGAAAATCGGGGATGCAGGCGCTGGTTGGGGTCAAGCGCGAGACCGCTTCCCAAGGGGCCCCCGGTGCACCGGGGGCTAAGCGTCGGACGCCCTAACGCGCCGCCTGATGTCCCCAACAAGGGAGCTTATCAGGGACATGACCCCGACATCCTCCGCCGGGTGCTCTGCGAAGTACCCCTGAATGGCGCTGCACTTCGCCAAGATGCCGATCTCGGTATAGGCGGGAGTTCTGCCGATGCGTAGAAGCGATGCGCGCCACTGGCGGCTGGAGGCCACAACACGATGCTGGACCTCAGCTATGTCCTGCCCCTCAACCGGGTTGGCTTCCAGTTCTTCCAGCATGTGGCAGCCCGCACCATAACTGGCGAGAAGGTCAAGGAACTCGGCGCTTTCCTCGACCAGCACGGCATCGCTCATGTCCCTCTCATGCATTGCGCTCACCGTGTGGATGGATCGTGTGGGCAGTGCTCCATTGCAGACCTTCACCGGCCTCCGCTCCGAACCGGAAAAGGGTGCGGGGGGTGTCAACAAGTATCGCCAGCCGATCCCTTTCCGCCGGCACCCATTGGTCAAGCGCCCGCCGCGCTGCATCGGGCCTGCCAAGCTCTTCGTAGCCCGTGTGCGGCCAATCGCTTCCCCACACGAGCCGGTCGGAACCAAACGTATGCAGGAGGTGGGATGCAGCGGACGCCGCAACATGCGCGCCCGGTTTCGCCGTCCCGTTGCGATAGGCACCGGATAGCTTGACCCAGACGCGCCCTGTGGCGCCCAGGCCAAGAAGGTAGCGAAAGCCTGGACAACTCACGCCCAGCGTAGGGGTCGGCTTGCCAAAGTGGTCAACCAGCACACGCACCCCGGCTTCCATGAGCGCCGGCATGAGGAGGGCCAGACGAAGGGCCTCAACTTGAAGCTCGACCAGCCAGCCGATCTCGGCAAGCCGGCGCAGGTATGTCTGCGTCTTGGAGTCGGCCAGGGATGGGGTAGGCTGCCCAATCAGGTTGAGCCGGACCCCGACGACGCCGAGCCTGTTCAGGGCAGCCAGCTTCTCGGGCGAGGTGCGGGGCGACAGGACCGCAATGCCGCGAAGCCGGCTAGGAGACTGCCGGAGCGCCTTGAGCAAGTAGCCGTTTTTGGTGCCAAGGAAGGATGGTTGCACCAAGACCCCATGCGAGATGCCGTTCCCATCCAGCATCGCCAGGTATGCGGCGGTAGGGGCATCATAGGCCGGTGTGTACCGCCGCCCCTCAGCCATCCTCAATGCCCGCGTGAACACATGCCCATGTGTGTCAACGCCAGTGAAATCCGTGTCCAGCAGCAGAGCCTCCGAGGTCAGCGCATGGCTGTCCACGGCAGCCATGCGGGCGGCAAGGTCAGGCAACAGCATCATGGGCGGCGCCAGCGGGTGCGGGGGCAGGTGCTGCCTTGAGGTTCAATGCAGCGCCTTGGGGCTTTGGCAGCAGCAGGAGAGCGACCAGGACAAGGGCGTAGCAAACAGCGGCGTCAATGCCGATGGCGGTGCCCAGCTCCATGGACCCGCTCATCCACCCAATCAGGGCGGGCATACCGGCTGCTACCACGCGGCCCGCATTGTAGCAGAAGCCGACCCCGGACCCCCGAATGCCCTCCGGGTATAGCTCGGAGAACAGCGTCGCCATGCTGGCGGGGATGCCGGCCGCACAAAAGCCGAGGGGAAAGCCGAGGAACAACATCGTGGTGGGGCTAATTGGCAGCAGCAGGTATGTGACGGTGATAGCGACGCATCCGACCGCGAACAGGGCCACAGTGGGCCGCCGTCCGATCCGGTCGAGGAGCTGGCCGGCGACAAGGCAGCCGCATCCAAAGGCTACGATGATGACGCCCAGATAGGCCCCGGTCCCCGTGACGGACAAACCGCGCTCGGTCCGCAGGTAGGTCGGCAACCAAGTGAACAGGCCATGGAAACCACCGTGAGCGCCCAGCCCGAACAGGATGCCGACCAGGGTGGTGCGGAGCGTGGCCGGTTGGAAGATGCCCACGAGCGCACGACCGACACTCAGCCGCGGCGGGGCCGCAGCATCCCGCATCGGCTCCGGCACATGACGGCGCACGTAAAGGATCAGGAGCGCCGGCAGCAAACCAATCGCGAACATGACGCGCCATGCCACGTCGGGCGGGAACACCGAGAAGGTCGCGGCATACAGCAGCACAGCAGCGCCCCAGCCGATGGCCCAGCCGCTTTGCACGGCACCAAGCGCCTTGCCGCGGTTCTCAGGGCGGATGACTTCGGCCATCAACACCGCACCGACCGCCCACTCCGCACCGAAGCCGAGGCCCTGCAGTCCCTTTGCAACCAAAAGCTGCTGATAGGTGTTGGTGAAGGCACTCGCGAAAGTGGCAACCGCGAACCAGAGAATCGTGACCTGGAGCGCGCGGACGCGCCCGATGCGGTCCGCGAGTGCCCCGCCGAACCAGCCGCCCAAGGCGGACGTGAGCAGCGTGACGCTGCCGATCAGCCCGGCCTCAGCCCGGCTGACGTGCCAGCTCGCAAGCAGGGTGGGAATGATCAAGCTGAACATCTGCACGTCGAAGGCGTCCAGCGCCCAGCCGCCAAGGCAGGCCCGGAAGGTTCGCCGCTCCACCGGCGCGCTCTGACGTAGCCATTGGAACAAGGCAAACCTCCCAAGACTGCTGGTTGGCTCCAGACATCTAGATGACAGATGAATCCTGCTGCTTAAGGTTGTGTCAAATAAAATCTAACAACCGTCAACGAATCTCGATCTTGTAGCGGAAATCTGACGCAGGGCCGCGCGAGCGGCGCCATTCAATTGGATGGCCGCCATAACCAAGAGCAAGGCGGTCGATCAGCACGACCGGCTGCCCGACAGCAAGGCCGAGCAGCTCCGCGTCGTCGTCGTTGGCAGTGTCTATCGTGATTGTTTCTTCCGCACGCGCGACAATCTCTCCGCACAGGCTTTCGTATATTGGATAGAGGAGTTGAGGCTGTGTCTCCTCCATCGTGAGGACAGGCGCAAACCGGGCCTCTTCGAGCCAGATTTCCTCAAACAGCACAGGCAACCCATCATGGATGCGTAGGCGCCGCATCCGGATCACCCGTGCGCCACCGTCCAGGCGCAGGGATTCCGTTACCTCCCGCGGGCCGACCAGCGCCTCCCGGCTTAGGATGTGGCTTTTTGGCATCCGCCGGTCGCCCGCTGACCCGAAGAACCGGATGAACCGGACGAAGGCGGTCCCAAAGTCTGGCCGCCGCACGAACATGCCGCTGCCCTGGATGCGCTCGATCAATCCTTCGGCTACGAGAAGATCAATCGCTTTGCGCACAGTGCCAAGGGCTACTTTGTACTTGGCGGCCAACTCAGGCTCAGTCGGGATGGCCTCACCGGGGCGCAGCTTATTTTGTGCAATCTCCAACGCGAGCTGATCGCTCAAACGTCGGTAGATCGGTCGTCGGTCATCCAGGTCAGTCACGGCGCTACTTTGCAGGCACCGCGCGAGTTGGAGAAGGCCCGACCGCGCCGTCATAGGAGGTGTCATGGACCGCATGGGAAGTGCCTTCCCCTTCTCACGCACACATATTATGTGCATATGATATATGCGCAGTCCTCCCTTGATGATATCAGTTTGGGGATGCTGGGCTGGCAACGACGCATGGACGCGTGCTGTTAAAACAGCAACAATCGCATCCTGCATGTGAGGAGTGCTGGCTAACCCCGTAATTTGACCCACGAGAGCGAGCCGGAAACGGAAAAAGCCGCCCCTGCAAGGGCGGCTTTCCGAGAGGCTTCAAACCCCAGCCGAGCAAGGCTGAGACGACATATTGTGTGGAACCGAGAGTAGGGACGGCTTTTCAAGCCGTCAAGGCTCTCGATGCCGGGTTTGTTCCCTCTCCGAAGGCTCGTCCTAACAAAGGACGAGAGCATGAACACGCATACCGCGCCGCCTACGGGCCGGCGCAAGATCACCCTGCCCCAGTTCCGTGCCGAAACGGCCGGAGTCGTTCCCCTTTCCCCGACCAGCCCCGGCCGGGCGTTGGCCACGTTCAAGCGCGCCGCCCCGGCACTCGGCGTGCCCCGGCGCGTGGTGGACTTGGTGGACTGCCTGATGAGCTACAGCGCAGCGCAGGACTGGGAGGGCGACCGCGGCCTCGGCCCCATCGTCTGGCCGTCCGACGTGGAGCTGGAGGACCGCCTGTGCGTGGGGCCGAGCCAGCGCAAGCTGATCGTGCGTGCAGCACTCGATGCGGGCTACGTGCGCCTGCGCCGCAGCCCGACCGGCAAGCGGTGGGGACACCGGGAGAAGGCTGGGCGCCAAGGCCGCATCGTGGACGCCTACGGCTTCGACCTGGCACCCCTGGCAGAGCGCATGGCGGAGTTCGAGCGGCTCTCGGCCGAGTGGGAGGCGCGGCGCGACGAGGGTCGGCGGCTGCGGCGCGAGATCACCAGCTCACGCAACCACGTCTTGTCCCTGGTGGATCTTGCGACGGCGCAGGATCTGGACGGCATGGAATGGTCCAGGGTTGCGGCGCAGGCCGACGCCCTGTGGCGCGAGCGGGGCAACCAACGCGACCCCTTGCCCCTGGTGCCAATTGCGGCTCGGCTGCGGGCGTTGAGCATCCACGTTCAGGAGCAGGTGGCGGCAGCGTTGGTGGCTGTGGAAGCCGTGAAAAACGCCCCCGCGGGGCCGGAATACCGGCCCCACCTTACAACTACAAACCAACTTCCTATCGCTAACGCGAACGCAAACCCGGCCAGCGAGGCAGGGCCTGAAAGGCCCATGGCTCAGGAGGAAGAAGGTAGTGACGGCTTACCGGAACAGCCGACAGTGCAACGGCAGCGAGTCAGCCTGACTCGGGCAAGCGAGGTTCAGCCCAGCGCGTTGCGGGGGTTTGTGGTTACGCCAGGCTTCATCCTGGCAGTCGCTCCTGCTTTCCGAGATTGGACCAGCAGCGCCCGAGCTGGATGGGACGAGCTGGACCAGGCCGCGTTCCACGTCCGGTCGGCCCTTGGCATGTCCCCCCATGCGTGGGGACAAGCGCGCATCATGCTTGGGCAGGAGGAAGGTATCACGGTCCTTGCCGCCATCTGCGCCCGCCATGCCGCCGGGAAGGTGCGTTCGCCGGACGGGCTGTTGCGGCGCATGGTGGAGCTGCACCAGACGGGCGAGTTGCGGCTGGACCGGACCTTGTTCGGGCTGGCCGACAAGCTCCGCAGGGAAGCGGGAGCTGTCGGCGCCAGCCAGTCAGACCGGGCGTGACGGCGCGTTGCATAAAGCTCTTGCCAAAAGTCGCGGTTTGGCAAGAGGGTTATGCAGTAAGGGATTCGACGCCGCCGGTCGGGCTTGCATAACCGGCCTTTCGGCGTTGCTGCGGTGCGGTATGGGCGCGAGCTGCTGCCCGATTCCAAGGCAATCCGTTCTTTATTCGTTCGGAAAGCCGGTGCAAGCTCCCTACCTGCAGAGTCTCGGGGGAAGATATGGCAGAGCCGGTCGTCGTCGTTGACCCCGCCCTTGTGGCCGAGGCCGAACAGGTCATCGGCGCGGGCCTGAGCGCCTTCAACGACGAAGTGACCGGCGTCAACGACCGGCAGCCCCTAGCCGTGGTCGTGCAAGATCCAAACACTGGCGCGGTCCTGGGCGGCGCGGCTGGGCGAACCTCTGTCGATTTCCCTTAATGAATGGATTCCAGCTGTCGCTTTTCCTGGATCATGAGACTCGCCTCGACAGGACCGCAGAACCTTTGGAGTGGTTCCCCGATCGTGCGACTCAACCCAGCGCTGAGGTTGCTGGGTCAGGGTTCTTTTCGCCGCCCGCTGCGTCCCAGAGATCGTCAAGAACTCCTCCCGGCGGACCGCCTCCGCCCAGTCCTCGTCGGGGACATCCAGCAGGCATGATGGCGCAGCGGATGGCTCGGCCATAATCGGCGCTCCAACGGTCCAGTCTCACCATCCTAGCACAGGAGTCCAGTGATCCAGGAGGCAGTCTCATGATCCAGAAGCAGGCAAGTCCATGAATTTGGCTGAAAGGGAGTCGCATCATCCAGGGAAAGTGACAGCCTGAAAGGCCCATGGCTCAGGAGGAAAAAGGTAGTGACAGCCTGCCGAGGCAGCAGGCGGTGCGGCGGCAGCGAGTCGAACCGACTCGGGCCAGTGAGGTTCAGCCCAGCGCGTTGCGGGGGTTCGTGGTGACGCC
>CAXTCN010000151.1:0-10838 GCA_964242575.1 uncultured Acetobacteraceae bacterium
AACATCATCCGAGCGGGATCGACGCCATCGGCGGTGTGCAAGCTTTTCAGGCGTCAGCCGGCCCGTGTCCTGGTTCCGGGTCGATGCCGAGTTCCTGGCGCACGTGGGCAAACTTGGCCGGGTCGGCCAGGCGCTTGTCGGCCATCATGGCCCGCAGCGCCACCAGGCCTGCTTCGGTGAAGAACAACCGTGGCATCCGGCCCGTCGTGTCGAGGCGCAGCAGCCCACGCTCGACCAGGCCCGCCGCGGCTTGCGGCACCTTGGGCTGCCCCGCCTGTGGGCCGCCCCGCCATGTCTTGAGGTGGAAGCCCTCGGCCACGCTCGGCAGCGTCGAGAAGAACATGTCGAGTTCGCGGCGTATGTAGTCCCGCTCCACGGGCGTGAAGGCGGCGGGGTCGGTGGGCTTGGCTGCGGTCATGCGGCAGGCCATAGCACGTCGTCAGAGCCGTCGCCGCACCCGATCAGCCGTTCTGCGCAGGACCGCGCCGCTTAAGGTCCATGCCCGACGCCGGGCGTGTACTCGAAGCCCAGCCCGGCCTCGTGCCCCTCCTCGTAGACGTCCCGCAGCACGCGCCGGCCCGCCGTCCCCTTGCGGGCGCGGAACTGCAGGCCGAGCTTGGACAGCTCCGCCTCGACCACGTCCGCCTTGGCGATGACCAGGTCGCGCCCGGATGCGCCGCGCAACGCTGTCTCACGCGCCTGCCGCAAGGTGTGCAGCTTGGCGACGATGCCGCGCCCCAGGCCGATGCCGAACGAGGTGGTCGCGGTCCGGCGCAGGCCGGTCGGCATCCCGGCGTAGGTCGGGCCGGCGCGGAACAGCGCCGTCTCCGTCTCGAACGCCTGCTCCACCAGGTCATACAGGTAGCGCGCCGCCATCACGTCCGCGGGCAGGCCGAAGAACACGTGGCGCAGCGTGCCCCCGGCCGTCTTCTCGCCCCAGGTCCGGCAGTCGAAGAACGCCGCAATGGAGGGCACGCAGTCGTCCAAGGGTCCGACGCGCTTGCGCCCGGTCTCGACCGCCGTGCCCTCGCAGGCCTGGCGTTGCAGGTCGAGCTCGCTCAGGCTCAGGCCGTAGCGGTCCAGCAGCTCCGCCACCTTCTCGGCCGCCGCCAGCGCCTCCTGCTCCGTGCAGCCCTGCTCCACCGTCTTGGCCCGCAGCGCCTGGATGCGGCCGATCAGCCGGTCCAGGTCGGCGTCCCGGGTGCCAGATGCTGAAGTGGCGGCCCCGAGCCGGCGGCGCGCCGCGTCGAACGCCTCCCGAGCGCCGGGCGGCAGGGCGCCGTCCGTCACCTCCGCCTCGACTGCCGCGGCCACGGCGTCCAGCCCCAGCGTACCCGACCCGGCCGCGTGCCGCCGGTGCACGGCCTCGAGCTGCACCCGGACGATCTCGGCATAGGCGTCCGACAGCGCGTGCTCCCCGTGCGTGCGCGTGTTGGCGGCCGAGGCGAGCATGTCCAGCACGTCGCCCAGGCCGGACTGCATGCGGACCCGCTGCACGTCCGCCGGGTCACGCGTGGCGCCCGGCTCCGCCCAGCGCAGGGCCACTTGGTCCAGCTCGCTCATCGTCTCCGATGCGTCGTCGTCCCAATCCGCCGGGGACTGGTTCAGGCCCGGAATGCGCAGCGTGCCGTGGCGCAGGACATGGCGGTAGACCGCCTCCGCACAGCGCTGCGGGTTGAGCAGCCCGCGCCCGCCAGGGCGGACGAACCCAGGCGCGACCGCCAGGCCCGCCTCGTCCAGCGGCGTCACCCCGCTCACGAACACGTGCCGGCCGTCACCCACCGGTGCCAGCCGTCCCACTAGCGCCAGCCCTGCCAAGCCCGGCTCAAAGCTGTCGTCCAGCACCGGCAGCAGCTCGCCGGTGGCCAGGTCACGGCAGCGGGCTACTCCAGCCTCGGTGCCCGCCTCGACCCGCAGCAGCCGAAAGCCGGCCTGCCGCAACGCCCGCAGCGCCGCCGCCTCGTCTGGACCCATGCTGGGGCGCTGCCGCGCCAGCCGGTCGAACGCGGTCTGCCCGCTGGCCGACGGCGTGAACAACGCCAGGTCCGTCGCCATGATCAGCGCGTCGGCCATAAGCCGCAGGTCGGGTTCCGGCCCGGCCATCGCAGCTCCGCCGCGCAGCAGCCAGCCGCGCAGGGTATCGTCCACCTTCGCCGGCGCGATGAACGCGGCCGCCTCCAGCATCAGGGCGTCGATGCTATGCCGCAGGCAGTCCGTGCTGACCGGCGTGGGCGAGGGCGCCGTTCGGTCGGGCCGGTATTTCGTCCTGGCCTGCATGGCCCTGCCTCCGTCGGTGCTGCGCCGGCATCTGGGATAACGCAGCGCGGCCCGCGGCGGCAAGCGGCGAGACCACGTTGCCAACACGCGCCGGTCTCTGGCCACCACTGGATGAAAGACAGGGGTCAGGTCAGTCCGATCAGAAGGATGATCACCGATCTGGTATCCCTAGGAACGAACGGCCGGCGCCACGCTCTGCCGTTCTTGCTATGCACCACCCCGCGTGTGAACCTGCCGTGGCATGACGTTTTCCATCCTTGCGCGTGACCCGCAGACGGACGAGATCGGTGCTGCCGTGGCGTCATGTTTCTTCGCTGTGGGCGCGCTCTGCATCCACGTCGAGGGCGGCGCGGCGGCGCTGGCGACCCAGGCTCTCGTCAATCCCCTCTACGCCGTGCAAGCGATGCCGCGTCTGCGCGCGGGCGAGGCGCCAGCGACAGTGCTGCGCAGCCTGGTGGAGCCGGACCCCGGAAAGCCGCAGCGGCAGCTCCACATTCTCGATGCACGGGGGCGCTGCGCCCAGCATACCGGTCTGGACTGCGTGGCGTGGGCGGGGCACGTGCGCGGCGTCGACGTGTCGGTGGCCGGCAACATGCTGGCTGGCGAGACGGTCGTGCACGCCATGCTGGAAGGCTTCCAGCATGGCTCTGGCGAGCTGGCAGAGCGGCTGATCTCTGCCTTGGAAGCGGGCGAGGCCGCCGGCGGCGACAAGCGCGGCCGCCAATCGGCCGGGCTGAAGGTCTGTGGCGCCGATCCCTACCCGGTGCTCGACATCCGCGCCGACGACCATGGGGACCCGCTGGCCGAACTGCGCCGCCTGCACCGCGTCAGCCAGGAGCGTTACGCCGTGTTCCGTCGCCACTTGGCCGGCGTCGCCGATCCGTGGGGCACGCTGGACCGCAGCGTGATCGACGCCGCCATCGTCCGCGACGGCCGCCCGCTGCCGGTGGCGGGCAGCGCGTGACCGGCGTTTCCATGACCTCGCCGCTCCCGGCACGCGGCTCCACGGGACATGCCATCATGCGCGCTCTTCTGCTTCCCGCCTGCGTGCTGCTCGGCGCCGCCTCGGTGATGGCGCCGGCTCCCGCCGCCGCGCAGCCCTCGTCAACGCTCACGATCGGGTTGCGTGAGGATCCGGACCAGCTGGACCCGACGCTGGGCTCTTCCTACGTCGGCCGCGTGATCTACGCCGTGATGTGCGACAAGCTGTTCGACCTCGACGCCAACCTGAACGTCGTGCCGCAGTTGGCGCAATCGTGGGAGTACGAGAGCCCGACCCGTCTGCTGATCCGCCTGCGCCCCGGCGTCACCTTCCACGATGGCGAGCCGTTCAACGCGGAGGCCGTGCGCTACAAGATCAACCGCGACCTGACCTTGCAGGGCTCCATGCGGGTGGGCGAGGTCAACGCGATCGCCTCGGTCGAGATCGTGGACCCGCTCACGGTGCGGTTGATCCTAAAGGGCCCGTCCGCACCCTTGCTGACGCTGCTGACCGATCGCGCCGGCATCATGATCTCGCCCAAGGCGGCCGAGGCGGCGGGGCGCGACTTCGGCCAGCACCCGGTCTGCGCCGGCCCCTACGCCTTCGTGTCCCGCGTGGCGCAAGACCGCATCACGCTCCGCCGCTTCGCCAATCACTGGGACGCGGCCAACCACCACTTTGACACGGTGATCTACCGGCCCTTGCCCAACTCGTCGGTGCGCACCGCCAACCTGCAGGCCGGCTCGCTCGACCTGGTCGAGTATATCGTGCCGAGCGACGTGGCGGCCGTCCGGGCCGACAGCCGCTTGCGCCTGGTGATCAGCGACAGCCTCGCCTACACCGGCATCAACTTCAACATCCGCAATGGGCCGCAGGCCAACACCCCGCTCGGCCAGAGCGCGCTGGTGCGCCGGGCCTTTGAGGCGGCGGTGGACCGCGAGGCGTTGATCCGGGTCGTCCACGACGGGTTGTTCAACGCCACCGCCCAGGCCAATCCGCGCTCCTCCCCCATGTACGTGCCCGAGGTGCAACCCGCTCCCCGCGACGTGGGCCGCGCCAAGGAACTGCTGCGTCAGGCAGGCGTGACCCTGCCCGTCGCGGTGACGCTGACCGTTCCCAACAGCCCGGACGCCCAGCAAGCGGCCGAGGTGATCCAGGCGATGACGGCCGAGGCCGGGTTCAACGTGTCGCTGCGCGTCCTGGAGTTCGCCTCCTCCCTCCAGGCCGGGTATAGCGGTGAGTTCCAGGCCTACATGATCGGCTGGTCCGGTCGCGCCGACCCGGACGGCAACATGTGGCAGTTGCTGCATAGCCGCGGCACCTTCAACTACGGCCGCTGGAGCAACCCGCAGGCCGACGCGCTGCTGGATCAAGCGCGCATCCCGACCGACGTGGCGGAGCGGCGCGCGATCTACGCTCAGGTGTGGGAGCTGGAGCGCGCGGACATGCCGCTGCTCTACCTGTGGAATGCCAAGAACATCGTCGGCCTGCGGCGCAATCTGGACGGCTTCACGCCCGTCCCGGACGGCTTGATCCGCCTGCGTGGCTTGCGTCGGACAAGCTGAGGCGGACAGCCGTGTGATGCATGGATCGGCGGCAGCATGCCTCTCTTTGATGAGAGCTCCACCCTAGGCTCGGTAAACGTGTCAATCATTGTTCCTACCAGCCCGGGCAGCGAGCTGTTATGCCAACAGCTTGCTGAACTGCCGCAGCTTCATCAGGCAGGTCACCGGGTCGTCGGCGAAGTAGCGCTTAGCCAGTGCGGCGACGCCGACTAAGACGTCGTCGTAGCGAGCGAGGTAGCCGGAAGTTGGCGCTGCCGGGCTTAGCCGCAGGGGCCACGACAACAACCTCCGTGGCGGCTGGGTCCGATCTCCTCCGGCAGGCCGGAGCAGTGTTGACTGCGAGGCCGGCGTGCTGGCGGCAGCGCCCGCGTCATGCCGCACTCCACGGGTTGATCACCTCGACCCCGCAGCCATCGAAGTCCGGCACGTTGCGCGTGGCCAGGGAGGCGCCCCGTGAGCGGGCGATGGCGGCGATCTGGGCGTCGGCCTGCGAGATGGGCCGGCCTGCCTGGCGGCGGTCGGCGGCGATCTCTGCGAAGGCCTGGGCGGCCAAGCGGTCGAAGGGGAGGATGCGGCCGTCGAAATCCTCCTCCAGCATGCCGTCGATCTCGGCCGTGAGCGCGGAGCGCCGCTTGCCGCTCGGCAGCAGCGCGGCGCCGTACCGCAACTCGGCCTCCGTGATGGCCGAGATGAACATGCTCGCGTCCGGCTGGACGGCAAGCCATCGTTCAACCGCCGGGTCCGGGGCAGGACGCATCAGCTCGGACAGGATGTTCGTATCGAGCAGGATCACGCGTCGAAGGACGGCGGCTCGCGCATCGGCTCGCGCGGAACGGTCGGCAGCTCGACGCCTCCCAGGCGCTTGAACCGGGCGCGGATGGACGCGGCCAGGTGGCCCGGCCGGGCCGGTTCGCGGTTCAGCGCCGACCGGAGGATGTCGCGCGCCTCGTCCTCCATCGAGCGGCCGTGGAAGGCGGCTTGGATGCGCAGGCGCGACTTGAGCGTATCCTCGATGTTTCGGATCGTAATGCTGGCCATTAGGTGCCCTGCCATCAATGATTGCAGTTTAGGCGATGATTGACGTAATGACAATCTACCCGGCCCGTGCGGACGTGCCCGATCGCATCATCCGTGCGGAACGTATGGCCCGCCCCGTCTGCAAGTGGGTCAGATTTGGCATGGGCCCACGGTATCGAGCATCAGGTTCTATCCACCAGCAGAGCGACAGCCCCGGATATGTTTGCCAACTTCTTCGTCGGCCGTGGCGCGGGATCAGTGGAGGGTGAAGTCGCCGGCAGCGCCGACATTGCCTTGTTGCGCCAGGAGATCGCCGCGACGCGCGCCGACATCGAGCGTAGCCGGTCCAGAGAGACCGCGACCGGTGCCAGGACAGTGCCGTCGTGAACCGGCACCGGCTGTATTGTGCAGGCCGAAGGAGCGCAGGTTCACTTGCCGACGCTCACAGTTCAGCGAGAGCCGCCGTGATGCCAGCTAGGTCCACCACTGCCAGTGCGGCTGACGCCGACCGCTCCACTCTCGGCGGCGTGCGCGAACTATCGAGGGTGCTGATACGCGGGAACGCCACCTGCGCCAGCACGCCATCCGAGGGCGCCCACACCCAGCCCTCGCCACGATGGAGCCGCGGTAAGGCGGCCAGGACGCGGCGGCCCTCGGCCCGGTCCGCCTGGCCCTCGATCCAACGGCCCACGGCGTCGCGGTCCTGGCTCGACGTGAGCTTCATCGACACCAGGATGTCGGCCTGGCTCAAGACATCCTTGTGCAGCACCGCCGGGCGCTGGGTGATCAGCCACGGCACGAAGCCCCGGATGCGCCCGCGCCGAACGATCTCCTCGACCCGGTTCAGCAGCTCCTGGCCATCGGGCTGCGCTCGTTGCGGCGCCCACAAGTCCGCCTCGTCCAGCACCAGGTGCAGCGGCTCCGTGTTGGTCTCGTAAAGCGCTTCGGCGAACGCGGTCATGAACTCGCGCCGCACGGCACTGCTGCCAAGCTCGGACAGGTCCACCACGCAGGCGATCCGGTGCGTGCCGACCAAGTGGCCAAGGGCAGGGCCCATACCCGAGGCTAACGCCACGTCGGCGCGGGCGCCGCCAAACACCACGACGGGGTAGCCGGAGGGCGCCCCGTCCGGCGCATCGCGCAAGCCCCACCACACCCCGAGCGGATCGACGATGCAGACCCGCGCACCTTGGCCCATCAAGCGCTCAACCAGGCCCTTGGCAGCGTAGGTCTTGCCCGACCCCGACGTGCCCACGATGGCGAAGCGCTCGTCCAGCGCTACTGCGGGCAGGACGCCGGCGATCCGGTCCCCGCGATCACTAACGTCCTCACAGTTGGGATGCCCTACCCCAGACGCCCCGGCACTGGCCCGGTAGGCCGCTACCACCCGGCTGACCGTCGGCGCGCTCACCTTGTGCAGCTTGGCCATCTGCGCAGCTGTGCGCCGGCCCGAAAGCACCTCCTCGGCGATCGTCGCCCGCTGCCGCTCGGTCAGCTTCGGACACCTCCCGCCTTTGCGGCCGGCCACGCGCGCGACGGCCAGGCCGACGCCGATCCGGTCGCGGACGGCGTCCCGGTCCAGCGCCGCCAGGGTGCCGATCATGCGCGCGGCGGCCCGGCCCTCGGGCGTCGTCGTGTCCATCGCCTCCGCCAAGCTGCGCAGCCCGGCACCTGCCGCGGTGATGCGTGCCACCCGGCGCACCACGTCGGGCAGGGACTGGCCCAGGCAGTCCAGCCTCGGGACGACGATCACGTCGTCCTCGCGCAAGTTGTCGAGCAGGCGGCGCAGTTCCGGCTGCGCCCAACGGCTGCCGTCGCCCCGGTCCTCCGCGACCAGCGTGCATCCTGCGTCCGCCAGCGCCTGCCTCTGAGCGAGAAGGGTGTCTGCGTCAGCGGCCTTGGTCATGAGATAGCCGATCAGCATGGGGCGACCTCGGTTGCCGTCGCGGCGTTTAGAACGACGCCAGCGCTCTCCGCCTCATGTGCCGCTCGAGCGATGCTCAGCAGGCCCTCGCGACCACGCCGTTCCAATCCAGCGAGATTGCGCGCTTTGTCCAGAGCCTCTGGATCAACGAAACAGGGATGCATTGGACTTTCATAATCATCAATCATCTAGTTGATAACACTGCCACAAAACGTTCTGCAAACCTATTGCACTACGCATGTAAATTACACAACTACTGAGAGTTTGTAAACGCAAAGAGACCGGGAGCGCAGGCCTTGGTCGCCATGCCGCCCCGTCAACAGGCCAAACGGTGCATCGCCCTCCGGCCAGGGGCTGGTCGGTCCGCGCTTGCGCCTTCAGGCACGTTCAAGCTACGTTCCCCCAAGACGCTGCCGGAAATTGTCATTTCCGGAGGACCTGCGGCGAAGGGAAGGGGAGGGCGCATGAGCGGCCATGGCGACCACATGCACCTTGACAAGGGCCGTTCGGGGCTGGATCGGGAGATCGTCGTCATCGACAAGCCGCGCGACGTCGCGCCGTTCACGCCCGAACAGGTTAAGGCCGCTCGCAGTTATGCCGATGCGTCGCGTGCCGCCTCCACCCGGGCCAAGTACATGCAGCACTGGACCGCCTTCAGCGCCTAGTGCCGCGAGCACGGCCATCAGGCACTGCCCGTGGACCCGGCGGTGGTCGCTGTCCACCTGTCCGGCCTTGCTGCCGCCGGCATCGCCCCGCAAACATTGGCGCTCAGGATGGCCGCCATCGGCTATGCCCATAGGCAGGCCGGCGAGGCCATCCCGCACAAGGTCCGCGGCGGCACGGTGATCCTTGATGTCCTGGCCGGGGCGCGCCGCAGCTGGGGCAGGCCGCCGGACCGCAAGGCGGCCGCCGATGGCGACGTGATCTGGGCCATGCTGCACGAGATCAAGGGCGACACCCTGAAGGAGATGCGCGACCGGGCGCTGCTGTCCTTCGGCATGGAGTCCTGCATGCGCCGGTCGGAGATCACCGCCCTGGATGTGGCAGACGTCGTGCGCGTGCCGGAGGGCCTGCGGGTCACTATCCGGCGCTCGAAAGGCGACCAGGAGGGCAAAGGCGCCATTATCGCCATCCCCGCCGGGCGCCGCCTCAAGCCGGTGCAACACCTCGACGCCTGGCTCGCAGGCGCCGCCGTCACCGACGGCCCGCTGTTCCGGCGCTTGTCGCAGTGCGGCACGCGGGTGCTGCCGGCCCGCATGTCTGAGCGCTCGGTGGCCGAGATCGTGAAGGCGCGCGCCAAGGCGGCCGGGCTGGACCCCACGTCCTTTGCGGGCCACTCGCTGCGGGCAGGGTTCCTGACGTCCGCGGCCCGCGCCGGGGCGACGATCTGGAAGATGCAGGAGCAAAGCCGCCACAAGAGCTTGAACGTCCTGTCCGGCTACGTGCGCTCGGCCCAGCTGTTCGAGGACCATGCGGGGAAGGACTTCGCATAACGTTGAGCGGCGCAGAAAGCTGGCACGGGCCGCTGGGGGCTGCATCATGCCATGAGTATGCAGCTTGGCCCGCCTTTCGCACCGGCGGACCCGCTGATACGTGGAGCGTGTTGCTGACGCATCGGGCTGGAGCGGTGACGAGCTACCAAGTGCAGGTCCCAAGCCGGGCTTCACCGACGCCCAGCTTCGAACTGGCCCACCTCCTGCATGGCTCGCAACCTGCCCAGAGAAGGAAAGTGCCACAATGACATTTGCCACCATGCGCCACGTCACGACAGCGGCTTTCATCGTCCTGTTTGCCGCAACGCCGGCCTTCGCGCAGATCAGCGACAATGTCGTGCGGATCGGCGTGTCCACCGACCACAACGGCGTCAACTCGGCAGCGACAGGCCTTGGCACCGTAGCAGCGGTGCGGCTGGCCGTGAAGGACTTCGGCGGGACAGTGGCCGGCAAGCCCATCGAGGTCGTGATCGCCGATGACCAGGGCAAGCCGGACGTGGGTGCCAGCAACGTCCGCGCCTGGGTCAACGGCGGCAAGGTGGACGCGGTGGTCGGTGGCGGCGCGTCCAGCATCGCGCTTGCCGTCCAGACCATCATGCGCGAGCAAAAGAAGGTGTTCCTGGTGACGGGCGCCGGCACGTCGGACCTGACGGGCAAGGCATGTTCGCCCACAACCATCCACCTGGCCTACGACACCTTTGCCCTGGCGGCATCCACAGGCCGGGCGGTGCTGGAACGCGGCGACGACACCTGGTTCTTCATTGCGGCGGATTATGCGTTCGGCACGGCGTTGGAGCGGGATGCGACCCGGTTCATCACGGCAGGCGGCGGCAAGGTGCTGGGCAGCGTCCGCCACCCCACGAGCATCTCCGACTTCTCGTCTTACCTGCTACAGGCCCAGGCATCCGGCGCCAAGGTCATCGGCCTCGCCACATCCGGGCAGGACATGGTGAACGTGGTCAAGCAAGCCCAGGAGTTCGGCATCCAGGCGGGCGGGCAGAAGCTGGCCGGGCTGCTGCTGGTGATCAACGACGTGCAGGGCATCGGCCTGCAAAGCGCGCAAGGGCTGATCCTGAGCGAGTCGTTCTACTGGGACATGGACGACGAGACCCGCGCCTGGTCGAAGCGCTACATGGCGGAGTTTGGCGGCAAGGTGCCCAACATGATCCACGCCAACGCCTATGCCGGCACCATGCACTACCTCAAGGCCGTGCAGGCCACCGGCAGCGATGACGGATCCACCGTCGTGGCGCGCATGAAGGCGACGCCCATGAACGACTTCGGCAACAAGGATGTGGCGATACGGGCCGATGGGCGGGTCCTGCACACGCTGCACCTGCTGCAGGTTAAGACGCCGCAGGAGTCCAAGGGGCAATACGACTTCTACCGGACACTCGGCTCCACCCCAGGCGACAAGGCGTTCCGGCCCATGGCAGAAGGCGGCTGCGTCATGCCGTGACAGGCGTCCTGCACGCAGCAAAGCCCCACGCGCCAGCAGCCACATGCCTCGGAGGCACCAACCCAAATGCCGGACCTGTTCAGCCCCTACACGCTCAAGGGCGTGACGCTCCGCAACCGCA
>CAXTCN010000152.1:0-10653 GCA_964242575.1 uncultured Acetobacteraceae bacterium
CCTCAAGGCCGGCATCTTCCCGACGCCGCTGGGCGTGGAGCTGATCGATCCGAGGAACAACGCCTTCTACTCGCATTCCTACATCTTCAACTATGGCCTGCCCTATAAGCACACCGGGGCGCTCGCAATCGCGCACGTGTCGGACCTGGTGGACCTGTATTTCGGCGTGGACACGGGCACGAACACGTTCGTGGCGTATGGCGCCGGCGACAACAACAACCGGCCCGGCGGCACGGCGGGCTTTGGCCTGAACCTCATGGGAGGCAAGCTGACCGTCCTTGCCCTGACCCATATCGGCCCCGAGAACTCCCGGCGCAACACGCCCTTCGCCAACAGCGCCCTGCGCTACTACAACGACGTGGCCGTGGTGTACAAGGCTACCGACAAGCTGACCCTGACCGCCGAGGCCAACTACGTCCGCGAGGATGGCTTCCGCGCCGAAGGCTGGGGCATCGCGGGCTACGCGCTCACGGACACGCTGACCCTGAACGGCCGGGCGGAGGTCTGGCGGGACAACGGCAACTTCTTCGTCTCGACCCCGGTCGCGGAACGGGACTACTCCAACTTCCAGCGCGGCACGTTCTCACGCTTTCTCACGGCGTCACGCCCCACCACCTACTCGGAGTTCACCTTGGGCTTGAACTACAAGCCCTCCGGACTGCCGCCCCAACTCTCCACGGCGATGATCCGTCCTGAGATCCGCTACGACCGCGCGCTCAACAACTCGCGGCCGTTTGGCGATGGGAACAACCGAGGCGTGGTCACCATCGCCGCAGATGTGGTGATCGGGTTCTAGCCCTCCAAACATTGGATGATGTCGAGCATGAGTTCTGTCACTGCGACCCGGCCGGCGCCGGTCAACCCGATGCGCCGGGGCCTCGTCATCGGGGCGTTGGGAGTCGTTTACGGCGACATCGGCACGAGCCCGATCTATGCCTTGCGGGAGTGCCTCAAATCCGCCGGCGGCGTCGTCACCCCTGAGGTGGTGCTGGGCCTCCTGTCACTCATCTTCTGGTCCGTGATGGTCGTGGTCACAGCCAAGTACGTGCTGCTCGTCATGCGCGCGGACAACGACGGCGAGGGCGGCATCATGTCGTTGCTGGGCCTTGCCGTGCACGCCGAGACGGACCAGCGCAGGCGAACGGCGCTGCTGATGGCCGGCATCGTAGGCGCCGCCCTGTTCTATGGCGACGGCATGATCACCCCGGCCATCTCGGTGCTGAGCGCCATCGAGGGGTTGCAGATTGCCACCCCTGCGCTGGCGCCCTACGTCGTCCCGATCACGCTGGTGGTGCTGGTCGGGCTGTTCGTGGTGCAAAGCCGCGGCAGCGAGCGCATCGGCGCCTATTTCGGCCCTATCATGGCCGTGTGGTTCACTGTGCTGGCAGTTGGCGGCCTCTGGCATATTGTGCGCGACCCCGGCGTGCTCGCGGCGCTCAACCCCCTGCATGGCCTCGGCTTCCTGTTCGGCCATGGCTGGATCGGACTCCTCACCCTGGGTTCGGTGTTCCTCGCCATGACCGGCGCGGAGGCGCTCTATGCCGATATGGGCCACTTCGGCCGTGGCCCGATCCGGCTGGACTGGTTTGCCTTCGTGCTGCCGGCGCTCATGCTGAACTACTTCGGCCAGGGCGCCCTGGTGCTGGCGCAGCCCGAGACCCTGGATAACCCGTTCTACCGCATGTTCCCGGTTTGGGGGCTGTACCCCATCGTGCTGTTGGCGACGGCCGCGACGGTAATTGCCTCGCAGGCCGTGATCTCAGGCGCGTTCTCGCTCTCACAGCAGGCCATGCAGCTCAGCCTGCTGCCGCGGCTCGACGTGCACCAGACCTCGGACGAGGCGATCGGCCAGGTGTACCTGCCACAGATCAACTGGCTGCTGATGGTCTGCGTGATCGGGCTGGTGCTGGCGTTCGGCTCCTCTGAGCACCTTGCCGCGGCTTACGGCGTATCGGTCGCGGGCACGATGGTGATCACCACCGGGCTGCTGGCGGTCGTGGCGCGCAAGATATGGCGGTGGAGCGTGCCGGTGACGGCCGCGGTGATCGGCTTCTTCCTGGTGGTTGATCTCGCGTTCTTTGCGGCCAACGCGATCAAAATCCCGCAAGGCGGCTGGTTCCCGCTGGTGATCGGCGCCGTCGTGTTCGCGCTCATGTCCACCTGGCGCCGCGGCCGGCAGATCGTGCTGGAGCGCACCAGCGAGGACAACCTGCCGTTGAAGCAGTTCATCAGCCAGCTCGATCCCGGCAAGCTGCCCCGGGTGTCGGGAACGGCGGTGTACCTGGCGGCGCGCAAGGAGACGGTGCCCTATGCGCTCACCGACAACCTGAAGCACAACAAGGTCCTGCATGAACGCATGGTGCTGCTCACGATAGTAACCGAGCGGGCGCCCTACGTCGCTGAGGCGGACCGCATGACGGTCGAGCCGCTCGACAAGGGCTTCACGGAGATGACGCTGCGTTTCGGCTTCGCGGAGGCGCCGGGGGTGCCGGCGGCGCTGGAGGCGCACCGGGCCAAGTTCCCGATCGACATTGCCGAGACCTCGTTCTTCCTGGGCCGCGAGAACCCGGTGCCGACGGTGCGGCCGGACCTGCCGCCCTGGCGCGAGAAGCTCTACGGCTTCATGACGCGCAATGCCGTGAGCGCGTCGGACTACTTCCGGATTCCCTCCAAGCGCGTCATCGAGCTCGGCACCCAGGTCGAGCTGTAGCGGCGCTTCAGATCAGGCCTGCCTAGACCACGTCCCGTTCACCTCGATTTATACAGGCCTATATCCATGTCCGTCAAAGTTGCCGTGCGTCCGCCCAGCCTTGCCGGCCACGGCGTGGGGCGGCTTACTGCCGTTCACGTCGACACCTACAACGCCGAGCTGCGCGACAAGGAGGGCTTCATCGGTGACCGCGCGAGCAACCGGGCGTTCCGCGCCATGCTCGAGGACCGGCGCGAGCGCGTGCGCCACGTCGATGGCGACCCGATCGGCGCCGTGCCGAGCAAGGACATCAGCAAGAAGAAGCTCGACCGGCTGCTGGTCGACGGTGATGCGGAGGCGGCAGGCGTGCTGCTCGGCACCATCGAGGAGTTTGCCCAGGAGTTCGCGACGGTGATCCGCCGTTTCCTGCGGCTTGAGGAGTGGCGTGGGACGCAGCGCATCGTCGTCGGAGGAGGCCTACGCTCCGGCCGTATCGGCGAGCTCGCGATCGGCCGGGCAGCCGTGCTGCTGAAAACGGCGAAACAGGACGTTGAGCTGAAACCGATCCGGCACCACCCCGACGAAGCCGGCCTGATCGGCTGCATCCACCTGGCGCCGTCGTGGATTTTCGCGGGCCATGACGGCATCCTCGCCGTCGACATTGGCGGCTCGAACATCCGGGTCGGCATCGTCGGGCTGAACCTGGGCAAAGCCGTGGACCTCTCGCGATCCAAGGTATGGGCGTCCGAGCTTTGGCGGCACGCGGATGACAAGCCAGACCGGGAGGCTGCTGTCGAGCGCCTGGCCGACATGCTGCGGGCCATGATTAAGCGGGCGGGCAAGCAATCCCTGCGGCTTGCCCCCTTCATCGGAGTCGGCTGTCCCGGTTTGATCCGGGAGGACGGGTCGATCGAAAAGGGCGGGCACAACCTGCCCGGCGACTGGGAACACCGCAGCTTCAACCTGCCCCAACTCCTGCGCGAGGCGATCCCGGCCATTGACGGGCACGACGTGGCAGTGCTGATGCATAACGATGCGGTCGTGCAAGGGTTAAGCGAGGCGCCGTTCATGCATGACGTGGAGCGCTGGGGCGTGATGACCATCGGCACCGGGCTGGGCAATGCCCGCTTCACCAACCGGACATCCGGCCCGAAATAGGCGAGGTTGCGGCCGCGTAGATCGCGCTCATCAACCCCGCGCAGGCCGGCCGCCCTTTTGCTCCGACCTGTACGCGCGCAGAGTTGGCGAGCCACGATCATAGGCAGGGCGCCACGTCCGTCAGTCGGGACGGTGTTGTAAAGAGTCCATATTTATATGGAGAACAAAGGTAAGGACCGCGTAAAACGCCTGAGCAGTTGCGAAATTTGCATCGGCGACTTGGTTTTTCAAATCCCGGAGTGCCTTCACTCACTTGATTGCCGCATCACGAGACCCACTGTATGCCCATGAGTGAGTATTCGAGCCCGGTTAGACACCGGGCGTGCGACTGACGACCGGAGACACTGTCTCCGTCGCCCGGTGCAATGCGCTGGGCAAGCATCCTCGTCGGCACGAAGGGTATCATGTCTCCATACAGGGGTCCTTCACCCCTCAGCTACCGCCGGATCGGCCTTGCCGAACTCGGCGTTGCAGCCTCGCTCGAACTCGAGCACGAACAGGTCGAACGGTTCCTCGGACCGCTTTCGGACATTTTGCAGGCTATTCGGCGCGGTCTAGCCCACTCGATGATCGGCATCGAGGCGGCAGGCGAGCTGATCGGCTTCTATGTCATCCACCCCGACGCCCGCGACCAGTCGTGCTGGTGGCTGGGCTGGTTCGCCATCGACCGCCGCAAGCAAGGGCGCGGTTATGGACGCGTGGCGATGGCGGCCATCATGGACCGGCTGCGGCGCGTCGGGAACTGTCGGCGCATCCGGCTGCTTGTCGCTCCCGAGAACGCGACCGCGCTCAGTCTGTACCGCCGGGCGGGATTTCAGTGCACCGGCGCTTGGCAGGCTACGGGCGAGTTGATTATGGAGTGCCGGCAAGCAAGATGCGCCAAGTGGAGCGAAGCCGCCGGTCCCGCTGTGGCCATGACCAATCTGTTCTACGCCGCATGGAGCCGATCAAGGTTGGCCGGCAGCCGTGCAGCCGCACGAACGCACGGACGCACAGACGCACAGACGCACAGACGCACAGACGCACAGCCCGTGTCATGGACCGCCAAGCGGCACAAGTTTCCACTAACAGGCTGCGGCCACGACCGACCAGCTCCGGCCGCGCTTGCGGCACCGGCAGTTCCACCGGGCGTGGATCATGCGCGTTCAGTCGCAAGGTCGCTTGCGGCTTCGACGCGATGGGTCGGTGACCATGGCTGGCGCTGCGGCCCCTCAAGCTTCGATCCGCGCGTGCTGATGGAACATTCAGCACTGCTCTATAAACTGGGCACGCTCAGGAGTTGAGCTTAGAACGACCTTGATGGCTTTTGTGTATTCTCTATAAAATCTGCCAATCTAACATATAGATTCTTTATTCATTACCGGTCATCTTATGTGGGCCCAAAGAACGGCATCATCAAACGCGTATTCAACGTTGCTCATTAATACTGAGATCGTGGTCGAGCAGCAATGTCTGGTAAACACCGGGTGTGACAAAATATTCGAGTAACTATCTGAAGACTCAGCCTGCTAGATGCCAGCTTTAGGGTGTGTACTTCCGCAGGAGCTTTCCTTGCTTCACCATACAAGCCTCGTTGAGCCACCATTACCGGTCCTAGACTATTGCCGGTCCTCGCACGTTCCTGATGCCGTGGAGTGCGCGCTGCTGGCGTTGGCCGATCCGTGCCTCGACAGCCGCATCAGCCTGATTGGCCCGAACACTTTGGAGTTGCTATGCGCGTTGCTGCGCCGGGGCAACACCCAGGTTTCGGCGACGCGGGTCAGCGACTGGCCGCAGTCGGGCACGGCTGACCTTGCCATTATCCCGCATGTCACGGCTCCGGACGCGCTGGAGCGGGCTGTCGCGCATGCACACCGCATTCTGCTACCGCTCGGCACGGTGGCCCTCCACTTGGCCGCGGATCCGGCCGACAAGGTGATCCAGCAGACCCGGCGACTGCTGCTGCTGCTCGGGTTCGGCGCCATCCGGGTGCGCGATTTCTCCGGAGCGGCGCTGATCCGCGCCGAGTTGCCGTTGCATGGACGCGTCGCATGCGCATGATCCCGTATCCGGCGTCGGTGCGGCGCAACGTGGCTGACACCTTGGCGGAGCGCCTGGCCGGGCTGGGCGGCTCCCTCGTGGCACTGGTGACGCCGTTCCGCAACGGCGACGTGGACGCCCCGGCGCTGGCCGCCCTATGCGAACGGCAAATCAGGCGCGGCACGGCGGCGCTCGTGGTGTGCGGCAGCACCGGGGAGGCTCCCGCACTCTCGTTCTCGGAACAGGCCTGCATCGTCGCGGTCGTGGTCGAGGCGGCGGCGAACCGGGTGCCGGTCATCGCCGGTTGCGGCGCCCCGGCGACGGACGCGGCGGCCATCCTGGCGTCCGGCGCGGCACGGAGCGGGGCCACGGCCCTGCTGTGTGCGCCGCCGCCATACTCCCGCCCGACGCAGGACGGCATCATAGCGCATGTCAGGGCCGTGGCGCACGCCGGCGACTTGCCGGTGATCCTGTATGACGTGCCCGGCCGCGTCGGGACCGCCATCACCGACGAGACCGTGGCGCGCCTGCACACGGACGGCGTGGTTATGGCGATCAAGGACGCGGCCGGCGACCTGTCGCGGCCCGGGCGCCTGCGCCGGCTATGCGGCGGGGAGCTGATCCAGCTCGCTGGCGACGACGCGACAGCGCCGGCGCACCGGGCTATGGGCGGGCATGGCTGCATCTCGGTGACCGCCAACCTGGTGCCGGCGCTGTGTGCGCAGATGCATGCGGCGTGGGAGCGCATGGACACCCCGGAGTTTGCCCGGCTGCGTGACCTGCTGGCGCCCGTGCACCACGCGCTGTTCTTGGAGAGCAACCCCATTCCGGTCAAGGCGGCGTTGTGCCAGGCCGGCCTGTGCGACGGTGAGCTGCGGCTGCCGCTTACGCGCGCCGCCAGCGCCACCCTCGAAACGTTGGCGAACCTGCTCCCGGACCTGCTGCGGGCCGAGGACACCGCCGCGAGGCTGTCGCGCCTGAGCTTGGTGACCTAGTGCCGTGCTGCGTCTCACCAATGCCGGTGCCGTGGTGCAGGTTGCGGTGGCGCTCGCCGTTGCCCTGGTTGTGACGCCAATCGTGCGGTCGGTGACGATCGAGCTCAACACCACGATGGGCCGAGCCTGGCCGTTCTCGCTGGCACGGTGCCATGCGCCCACGACGCCGGGCTGCGCTGTCCAGCCCGTGCAGCCTGCAACGAGCCCGTCATTCCCGCATACCAGGACAGGACTGCGATGAGCAACGTCCGCAAGCCTGCGACCAAGGGGCTCGCTTCGCTTGACGCCGCATCGGTGCGGGCCGTCCATTGGTTCCTGCTGCGGCTCGGTGCACTAGCGGTGCTGGCGTTGGGGCTTTGCCTCACCAGCGCCCGCTCGCTGCGGGACGCCTTGGCGGTGCTGTCCTTCGCGTGCGCCATCGGCGGGCTTGTCAGCATGCAGTTCGCCAAGCTGCGGCGTGAGCCGTTTGGACGGGGAAGCCTGAACGGCTGGGATGAAGCGCTGGCGTTCGTGGCCGCGTCGCGGCTCGCGCACCTCGCGCAAAACCTCAATGCCTGAGCGGCGTCCAGCGGCCAGGACAGGCGGACGACCGACGGGCGAGCCGAAGCGGTGAGCCGGCATGGAATGATCCCGGGCAACGGGCACGTCCCATCGCCGCCGCGTAAGCCGGCCGAACCGGGAGAAACCCTACGGCTGGCAATGCAGGTGCTGTTGCGTGAAGCGGCGCTCGGGTGCTTGCTTTGGGGTGGCGCAGCTGCTGATGGCGCGACATGGCTCGTGTGGTTCCTACTCAACCTGTGCGCCATCCTCCTGTGGACGCGCCACCTCGGATTGCTGCGCCCCCGGAGCTGGGCGATGGCGTTCGGGGAGGGAGGTCTGCTCTACGTCGGGGCGCTCTGCTTCTGCTCCCTCCTGTTGGCCCTGTTCGGCGCCGCGCCATGGTGGCGGTGACACTGGGCGTGGCGGCATGGGCGTCCCGTTGCATCCTGTTCCGCTGCCGCCACGTCTGAAGGCTCGGCCTCATCCCCAAGGACCTCACATGCCCAAGCCAGCACTGTTCACAGGCCGTCTTCGCCCCTTGGCACGGACGGCGGTTGGATGATGGACGAAAGCCTGCTCGTCACTGTTGGCAAGCTGTTCGCCGTGCTGGGACTGGTTGCGGCCAACGGCTTCTTCGTCGCGGCCGAGTTCTCCCTGGTCGGCATGCGCCGCAGCCGGGTCGAGGAGCTGGTGGCGCAAGGCCAGGGGACGGCCAAAGCTCTGCGGCGCGCCGTCGACAACCTCGACGCCAACCTCGCTGCGACGACTCGGCATCACTATCTCCTCGCTGGCACTCGGATGGATTGGTGAGCCGGCGCTCGCGCACCTGATCGAGCCGGCGCTCGACGGCTTAGGCGGCCTGGCCGGGGCAGGTGCCCACGCCATAGCCGTCGCGGTCGCGTTTGCGCTCATCACGGTGTTCCACATCGTGCTCGGCGAGCTGGCGCCAAAAAGCTTGGCGCTGCAGCGCCCTGAGCGCACGGCGCTCTGGGTCGTGCGCCCGTTGGGACTGTTCTTGGCGCTGTTCCGTCCGGCAATCTTCGTCTTGAACGGGCTGGGCAATGCTGTCGTGCGCCTGTGCGGCCTGGAGCCGGGCCATGCCGAGGGCCAGCTACACTCGACGGAAGAGCTGAAGCTGCTGGTGGCCGCAAGCAAGGAGGCGGGGCTGGTGGACCAGGCGCAGCAGGAGGTGGTGGAGCGCGCCTTCGGCATGGGCGAGCGCCGGGTGCGCGCCATCATGACGCCACGCCACGACGTGTACTGGATCGACGCTGACGGCACGCCCGACGCGCTGCTGCGCGGCGTCCGGCAGAGCCGGCACGAGCAGGTCGTGGTGGCGCGCGGCACCCTGGACAAGGTGGTCGGCGTGTTGCGCAAGCAGGACCTGCTGGACCTTCACCTCGACGGCAAGCTGCCGCAGGGGTCCGGCGAGGGGTCCGCGGCTCTGCTCACGGCGGTGCGCGAGCCGCTGGTGGTGCATGACGGCTCGACCATCCTGCAGGTGCTGGAGATCTTCAAGAACCGCCCGATACAGATGGCCTTGATTGTGGACGAGTACGGCGCGGTGCGCGGCGTCGTCACGCAGACCGATCTGCTGGAGGCGCTGGCGGGCGACATCCCGGACGCTAACGACGACGTGGCGGTCACGCGACGCGAGGACGGGTCGTTCCTGGTGGATGCGACGCTGTCTATCCAGGACACCTTTGACTATCTAGGCATGGGCAAGGTCCCGGAGGACGGCGCCGAGTATCGGACGCTGGCCGGCTTCGTGCTGTCGCGGTTCGGACGCATTCCGGCGGCGGGCGACCACTTCGAATGGAGCGGCGCCGGAGACGCCCGGCGGTTCGAGGTCGTGGACATGGACGAGCACCGCGTGGACAAAGTGCTCGTGTCGAAGGTGGAACGCGCGCCAGCTCGGGTGTCCACCCCTCATGCATAGTGGCGCAGCCTCGGCGTCGCTCCATCAGAATGAGGTTTCGATGCCGGAAAACCACTTCACCAGCGTCACGCCTGTGACCCTTGCGGCACCCGGGACGCGGTCGCCACGGTACGTTCTGGAGTACCTGAAGCGGCGATGGGCCGAGGGGTGTACGCACGGGCGACACTTGTTCTGGGAGATCAAGCACCGCGGCTACCAGGGCAGCTACTCCCACCTACAGAAGCTCTTGGCCGAATGGCGCAGCGCCAGCGATGAGGGCCGACCACTGCCCGAGCGGCAGCCCATTGCCGCAGCCGCAGAGGTCCGGGCGGTCGATCCCTCTACGGGGTGGCAGCTCTCGCCGATCACGGCGGCCGCGTTGTGCCTGAAGCCGCGCGGTCTGCTCACCCCGTCCCAAGTGCTCAAGGTTGAGGCGCTGAAGCACGCCTCGCCCAGCTTCGCGGCCATGCGGCGGCTCGCGATGCGGTTCCGCGGAATCCTGCGCGGCGGCAGGGCGGCAAGGCTTGGCGCATGGCTGCGCGACGCGCGTGCCTCCGGGGTCGGCGCCCTGCAGCGCTTCGCGCGGATGCTGAGCCGAGACTTGGAGACAGTGAAGAACGCCATCACCGAGACCTGGAGCAACGGGCAGACGGAAGGCCAGATCAACAGGCTGAAGACGCTAAAGCGGGCGATATATGGCCGGGCCGGGGTCGAGTTGCTCCGAGCGCGCCTGCTGCCGCTGGAGGTCGCCGAGTAAGCACGGAGAGTGAATCAGAACCCGATTAAGTGCAGCGCGACACGTGACAAGGCGTTGGCCGGCTTGCGGCTTGTCGCCTTTGTGCGGGGCGTCCCACCCTTTGCCTTTCGCCCGATGGCCGTGTCCGCCGCCATGGCGCAACTCCTTCTGCTCTGGAAGCTCGCCTGCCACGGGCGGTGCGAATGCGCCCTGGCCAGCTTCGGGAGCCTGGTAGGACGGGACGCGTCCGAACCGAGCCCCGCCACCTCCGCATACCGGATCATTTCAGCCGAGCGTTCGCAAGGGGAGGCCCAGGTGTTGCATCTGGTGTAATCGTCATTTGGCGAAGTGGTACAGCAGTCTCCCCCGACCCTCACCCCCTGCCGGTTGCAGTCCAGCGTGCAACTACTGACTTACCATTCGCGGCAGCCTGCCGGGCCGCTCGGAGGGCTAGCGTCGAGTGTCATGCAGACAATGCTAAGCCAGAATCAAAGCGAACGCTGTTGATTTTACTCGACCGTCCCGCAATTGTCCGTTCCCTGAACGGCTCCGGCGCCCACCGTTCAACGGCGGTTTTCCCGTCCACAGAACACGTCCC
>CAXTCN010000153.1:0-10607 GCA_964242575.1 uncultured Acetobacteraceae bacterium
CACCGACGGGAGCGGCTGCGACAGGAGCAACATGGGCGACCTCCAAGGCAGGAAAGCCGATTAAACGCCGCTGCCGGGAAGGCTCTGGACTTCGCCAACAGGGTCAGGGGGTGCCATGAAGGAAAGCATCAGGAAGTGTGGGGTGTTCACGCCGCGGTGGCTTGGGCAACGCCGTTTCCATCGTCGTTGGCCAGCCCTGGACACCAGCACTCGAACAGCAGCGCCCGGCGGATGTCCGGCGCGTGCTGGGCCAGCTGGCGCCGAGCGCGGCGCCACAACTGCGCCCGGTGGTCCTGGTCGCGCTGTTCCGTCTCGATCCAGTTGCCGACGCGAGTGGCCATCACCTCGTCAACGCCGGGCTGGGTCTCAGGTATCAGGGGGGTCGGTGGTGGCAACTGCTCACGCTGCCGGCGCGTTGCCGCGGCTCGCTTGCGGTCGGTCAACGGCGTACTCGCACCGTGGCCGGCAGGGGCGCCGCCGTGCAGGCGAGCGGCAGCGGTTTGCTGTGCCGCCCGTCCCAGGTCAGTGCCGGGCATGGGCTGAGCAGCCCGCGACGCATCGCCAGCACGTCGCGGGCGACGCAGGCGTTCTCGTTGCCGCCAGCCGGGCGGCGGCAAGGCTGGCCCGTGCGTGCGGAACATCGCGGACAATCGAGGGTCAGGGCTGGATCAGTTGCCCACTCGGCGGCGCAGCGGCGGCACTGCACCGGGCCAATGGCGAGCGGGGGCTGGACGAGGCGAAGGGTTTGCATGGTGCTCGGTCCCTTTCAGAGGTTCTGAACACCTCCCAGCCCCGCATCCCGGACCCGGCGGCAAAGGCGCGCTGGCTTCAGCGCGGGGCGCAGCGAGACCAGCGCAGCGGCTCGCGCAGCCCTCCCCTTTGCCGCCGGGGCCGGGATGCGGCAGGCCCTCCCCTCAGGCGCCCCTTGGCTTCCGTGCTTCCTTGCACGCCGCTTGCGAGCCGCTGCCTGCGTTCGATGCCAAGCTAAGCTTCCGCCTCACGGCGTTGGGCCTGCTAGCGGCGGGCCGACAATCGCCTACAATGCCTCGCGCACCTCCACCGTGAGGCGTGCCAGCCACTCCACGGCGTCGCCGCCGTCGATCTCCCTGTCTTGCTCGATGGCATCGCCCCAGCGCACGAGCGCGGTGGCCAGGAGGTCGAGCATGTCCGGAACCCCCGATAGCATGCGGGCGTAGGCCTCGGCCTCGCCGCGGCCGCGGTCGGAGCCGTCATGCACCGCCGCCACATCCACACGGGGCTGGCCTCGGTGCGGATCGGGCAGAGGCCGTCCGACCTCTCGTCAACCAGCACCTTGACCGGCAGGGTTCCGCCGACCCGCGGCAAGCTGGCGATCCCGCGCAGCAGGGCGCTCATCGCTGGGCTGCATATTCCGACGAAATCAGCCGGTGTTTCCGATCCAAACCAGCCGCCTGTTCCGGGTTCATCCGCTGTTTTGGTGCTGACCATTACGCTACTTGGTTTGTGCGGGTTGAAGCCATCATGCGGCAGCCAGAACGCGTTGGCGGAACAGGTCGTGGCTGGCCCGGCCATGCATGCTCCGCTTCAGCAGCTTGAGCCGGTTGATCTGTCCCTCGACGAGCCTCATGCTCCAGGGCTCGACCACGGCCGCCAGCACCGCATCGTGGTCACGGTCAATGCCGCGGACAAAGCGTTCAACTCCGTTCCCCTTGCGCTGAGCAGCCAAACCTCAAATCGCGTTGCTCGGTCTTTGCTCGCCTTGTCTTTGACCAGGGTGGCAAAGCTGGCCGCGAGTTCACCAGCCCGGGCAAGATCGGGAGCTTCTTTTGCCAAGTGGGCGAGGAACATGCCCTCCTGCGCATCCAGCTTGTCGGATGCGGCGGCCAACAACTTGGCGCAGCGGCGACTTGACGGGGCCGGCCACGCCGCGGTGCGCCGGGCTTCGGCTGCTTGCGGTGGCGGGTCCTCGCGCCGCTGGCGTGCTGCCCAGCGGGCCACTGGCCCGCGGCTGCCCGTGAGGCCCTGTCGGCGCAGCTCCCGCCAAAGCCGGCTCGCGTCACGGCAGCCCTCGTGCCAGCGGCGTCCAAGGAACTCGACATGCCCATCGACCACATGCGGCTGTCTTGGCTTATGGCGCGCCGGCGCTCCATTGGCCTTCAGCCAATGACGGGCGGCAGTGGCGCTCATGTCCAGCGCCGGGGCGATCGCTTCCGCGGACAAGCCGCTCCGGTGCAGCCGCGACAACTCCTCGCAACGGCCCTGCCGCCGTGCACGCCGGTCTGCCCGCAGCCGCGTTTCCTTGGCGCTATACAGAGCTGGTGGTGTCTCGCCCTGCACAATGATCTCGCCTTGCGCGACCGCCCGCGCAGCTTGCCGCACGGCGCCGCGGTGGCGATCGGCGGCACCCTGCAAGGCATCGCCAAGGTTGCGCAGCAGATGCTACCTGTCGGCGACCTGGGACGCCTGCGGCGCACCTTGGCGCGCCCTCGGCATAGACGTCACCGCGGTCACGAGCGACACCAAGCTCATTCATCAATGCCGACCACCCGCGGCGAGGGGTGGGTTTCCAGATCAGTGGCCCGGACCAGCCGCAGCAGCGTGTCGCCGCTGGCCGGCATGGACAGCCACCCTGCCAGGCATGACCCAGCCTCGCCGCCGGGGGCGAGGCCAATGTGGCGCTGGATGCCGCCCAGGCGCGCGGTTCGCCGTGCCCGTGGCGATGCGACCCCAGACAGGCGCTCGGCGAAGACCCGGCGCGGGCAGCCCACGCTTGCACAACAGAACCGTCGCGCCCGCACCTGGATGACGACAGCACATCCTTGCCAGGGCAGGTCGGCCAGCGTGCGGGTGTCATGGCTGTGGACTTGACCGGAAATGCCGCCGCAAAGCGGGCAGGCGCTCTGCAACGGCTTGGGCACAGTGAGGATGGTGACGCAGTCGGGCGTGGGCAGGACCTGCACAACGACGAGATCCGCTGGAAGCCGTGGGAGAATGCGACGGGACAAAGTGGGAAGTCAGGCCTCCGGAGATGACCACCGTATATGGCGTCCGGTCACCCTGTGTTCCAACCACCTGCACCAAAACAGCGGATGAACCCGGAACAGGCGGCTGGTTTGGATCGGGAACACCGGCTGATTTCGTCGGAATATGCAGCCATACGCGAGCGATGCGCCTATGGCACGGTCGTGGCGGACCTGGAGCGCCGCCGTGTGCTGGGCCTGCTGCCGGGCCGGACAGCCGAGGCCTTGGCAGGGTGGCTGCGCACATCCCGCCATCAAGGGGGGCGCCCGCGACCGTTCGACGGAATACGCCTGCGACACCAGCCTGGGCGCCCCCAAGGCCGTGCAGGCCGCCGACCGGTGGCGCCTGCTGGCCAACATGCGCCAGGCGGTCGAGCGCTGGCTGCACGCCGCCCAAGCCCGGCTCCGGCGCCTGCCTGCAATCCCTGCCAGTGGCGCCCCGGCGCCGCCACCTGGCAGGGGAGGCGCTGCTCGGGATCGCGCGCGAAACGGGCCTGGCGCTCGGGACGGCGCGCAAGCACGCTCGTGCCGAAACCTTCCCGGCACGGAGCCCACACGGCCCCGGCATCCTCGATCCCTGCCTGGCCCACCTGGAGCGGCGCCTGGCAGAAGGCTGCGGGAACGGGCTGGCCCTTTGGCGTGAGCTGCGCAAGCAGGGCTTCCTGGGCGGCGCCCGGCAGGCCCGCCGCTGGCTGATCGAGCGACGAACAGTCCCGGCCAAGACCGGGCCGCACGCTCAGCGCGCCCGGGAGGCGGGCGAAGCGCGGCCGCCCGCGGCGCGCAGCGAAAAGCCAGCCTGCGGCGGCCCTGGACGGCGCCCGGCGCAGCAACAGCCGCCCGCGTCGAGCAGGACAGGGAGGCTGCAGCCGTCGTCGGCCTGGCGCGCCGGTTCGCGGCGCCGCTGCGCGCTCGCGGCGTCGCTGGCCGGCGCCCGTGCGTGCAGCGCAACCGCCATCGCGACGGGCGCCACCGGGCTGGAAGCGGACGGCGCAGCAGCGCGCGCCGCCCTGGCCCGGCCCTGGAGCAGCGGACAGGCCGAAGGCCAGATCAACCGCACCAAGCTGCTGAAACGGCAAAGCCACGGCCGCGCTGGCTTCGACCTGCTGCGACGGCAAGTCCTGAGAGCGGCATGATCCACGCAAAGGGCGGAAAACCCACGAGGTCAACGTCAGTCGAAGCCGAGCGGCAGGACCACCACAGCGCCGCCAGCACCGCGACCACAGCACGTCCTTGTAGTTGAGGAAGTTCGTCGCCGCACCTTCAAAATCATGGCTGCTGGCGTGCGCCGCCAACCCGGCGCGACACACGACGGCGACGGTCACATCCGGCCCGCCGCCGGGCGGCCCGTTGCGCCTAAGCTACGTCGGCCAAGTCGGGGCGGACGAGCTGCTGCTGCGCCTGTCGAACTCCTGCCGGGCCAGCTCGACGTCCGGCAGGTGGTTGAGGGTCCAGGCGTGCAGCGTCCGGAACGGCTGGTCCAGGGTGCGGCCAAGGGGGGTGATTCGGTATTCGACCGCGACGGGCGAGCCGGGGATGACCCGGCGCGCCACGATCCCGTTCCGCTCCAAGCGCCGCAGGCTTTGGGTCAGCACCTTTTGCGTGATGCCCTCCAGCCGGCGCTTGACGGCGTTGAAGCGCAGCGGCCCGTTGCAAAGGGCCGTCAGGATCAGCACGGACCACTTGTCCGCGATTTGGTCGAGCAACAAGCGGCTTGGGCAATCCGCCGCGCTTAGCACCGTTTGTTGCGGCTCTAGGTGGCCGGAGCCGTCCGCCTCAAAGGAGTGTTGCTGGTCGGACATGCTGGTTTCCTTCTGGTTACCTGGTTGCCTTGTAGTGCCTGGTTGATCCTAGGTATGCAATTCATACTTGCTATCCCACTGCATTGGAGCTTGACGCCATGACCTCGCCGCACGCCGACGCCTTGTTCCAGCCGTTCCGAGTGAAGTCATTGCAGTTGAAGAGTCGCATCGTCATGGCGCCGATGACGCGCTCGTTCTCGCCTGGCGGCGTGCCGGGCGCTGATGTCGCGGCGTATTACCGGCGCCGCGCTGGAAGCGACGTTGGGCTGATCCTGTCCGAGGGCACGGTGGTTGACCGCCCAGCGGCGAGGAACGACCCGAACGTGCCGTTCTTCCATGGGGCTGAGGCGCTTGCGGGCTGGAAGCAGGTGATTGACGGCGTCCACGCCGCGGGCGGCAAGATGGGGCCGCAACTGTGGCACACAGGCTCGGTGGTCAGCTTCCAAACTGATTGGACGCCCGCGGCGCCGGTGGAAAGCCCGTCCGGGCTGATCGCGCCGGGCCAGCCGCGCGGCGAGGCGATGGACGACGAGGCCATTGCCGACACCATCGCCGCGTTCAGCCGGGCGGCGGCCGATGCCAAGCGGCTGGGGTTCGACACCGTCGAGATCCATGGCGCCCACGGCTACCTGCTGGACCAGTTCTTCTGGGCCGGTACGAACGAGCGCACGGACAGGTTCGGCGGCGCCACGCTGAAGGAACGCTCGCGCTTTGCGGCGGAGGTGGTGAAGGCCATGCGCGCCGCGGTCGGGCCGGGCTACCCCATCATCCTGCGGCTCAGCCAGTGGAAGCAGCAGGACTTCGCGGCCCGGCTTGCCCAAACGCCTGACGCCATGGCCGACTGGCTCGTTCCCTTGGTGGAGGCGGGCGCAGACGTGCTGCACTGCTCGCAGCGACGGTTCTGGGAGCCGGAGTTCCCAGAGATCGATGGCGAGGCCGGGCTGAACTTCGCGGGCTGGGCCAAGAAGCTGACGGGTGCCGCCACCATCAGCGTGGGGTCCGTGGGCTTGTCCGGCGACTTCATGGGCGCGTTCAGCGGCGAAGGCTCCACGCCGGTCAGCCTCGACAACCTCCTTCGCCGGATGGAGCGCGAGGAGTTCGACCTGATCGCCGTCGGGCGGGCGCTGCTCAGCGACCCGCTCTGGGTGACAAAGGTGCGGGCCGGCGACAACACGGGCATGAGGGACTTCAGCCCGGCCGCCTTGGGCGAGCTGGTCTGAGTGTCATTCGATATGCTGCCTGTGCCGCGGATGCCCTGCCTCGCCGGTGTAAGCTAGCTGCGCGCGCTGGCCTGGCGCGGCTTGCGTTCAAGCGTTTCGGGTTCAGGCGCCATCTTCAGCACGACCTGCAGCAGAGCGGCCCGGGAGGACACGTCCAGCCGCCGGTACGCCCGCAGCAGCGCGTCCTCGTCCCCAGCCAGCAGCCCGAAATTGCCTTGCTCCTCCTCGAAGTACTCGGCCGGCGCCGGCGTGTCCGGGTCCAGGCCCACGAGGTAGGAGACCGAGGTGGCCAGCGCCTCCGCCAGCTTGACCAGGCGCTGGCCCCGCGGCGGCGGCAGCGCGCCGTCCAGCAGCTTCTGGATATAGTCGGCTGGCAGCCCGGCCGCCCGGGCCGCGTCCCCGGGCGAGAGGTCGAGGCGGTCGAGCCGCCCCTGGATTCTGTCCGCCACGCCCGTGTCGCCCGCCGTGTCCACGCCGTTCCCCCTTCCCGTCCTTAGCCGTCCCTCACTGGATGCTGGCCTGCCATCGCGCCAGGGCAGGTTCCCGATCCGGCCCGGACCCCCTATCTAGGCCTATGCCAACAGTTCCAAAGCTCCGCCGCCCGCTGGTGCTGGCGTCCGTCATGGCGGCGATGTTCATGATCGCCATCGAGGCGACAATCGTCTCGACCGCCATGCCGCAGATCGCCGGGCAGCTTGGCGACCTGCACCTGTACTCCTGGGTGTTCTCGTCGTTCCTGCTGACGCAGACCGCGACGACCGTGGTGTTCGGCAAGCTAGCGGACCTGTATGGCCGCAAGCCGGTGCTGCTGGTGGGCATCGGCGTGTTCCTAATAGGCTCGGCGCTGTGCGGATTCGCCTGGTCCATCCCGTCACTGATTGTCTTTCGGCTGGTGCAGGGAGTTGGGGCGGGCGCGATCCAGCCGGTGGCTCTTACTGTGGTGGGCGACCTGTATTCGGTCCAGGAGCGCGGCAAGATCCAGGGTTACCTCGCGAGCGTGTGGGGCGTGTCGTCCGTGCTCGGGCCATTGGCCGGCGGGCTTATTATCCAGCACGTCCATTGGGCGTGGATTTTCTGGATCAACGTGCCGATCGGCCTCATTGCCGCCGCGAGCTTCGTTGCCTTTTTGCATGAAGACGTGACGCGCGAGAAGCGGGGCGTGGACGCGGCCGGCGCGGCGCTGTTCACGGTGGCGGTCGCGTCGCTGATGGTGGCGCTGACGCAGTCCGGCGCCTCGGACGCCCCGACCGCCATCGCGGCCATGCTGCTGTTCGTTGCCAGCACGGCCCTGTTCGTGTGGCAGGAGCGGCGCGCGCCCGACCCGATGCTGGCGTTCGGCCTATGGACCCGCCGTCCCATCGCCACAGCCAACGCCGCCACGTTGCTAAGCGGCATGGCCGTCATCGGGCTTACCACGTTCCTGCCGATGTACGTGCAGGGAGTGCTGGGCCGTTCGGCGCTGGTGGCAGGCTTCGCGCTGACCATGATGGTGCTGGGCTGGCCGATTGGCGCCACGGTCGCGGCGCGGAACTTCACCCGGTTCGGCCTGCGCGGCACGCTGCTGTTCGGCGGCGCGCTGCTGCCGGTTGGGGCGGTGGCATTCCTGTTGCTGGCGCCGGGCGTGTCGCCGGTGGTGGCGGGGTTGGGTTCGTTCGTCATGGGCCTGGGCATGGGCTTCCTGAGCACGTCGGCCATCGTGATCGTCCAGGACGCGGTCGGGTGGGCGGAGCGTGGTTCGGCCACCGCCTCCAACATTTTCGCCCGCAACCTCGGCAGCACCTTGGGCGCGGCGGTGCTGGGCGCGGTCCTGAACGTCAGCTTGGCGCACCACGTGAACGGCGTCGCGGCCGTGACCCCGGACCAGCTCCGGCGGCTGCTCGAACAGCCCGGCGGCGTGCCCGGAAGCGCAGTCGCCGACGCGGCCGTGCGGGCGGCGCTCGGCCAATCGCTTCACCTTACTTTCTGGGCCATACTGGTGATCGCCGTGCTGACGCTGCTGCTGGCGACCCTCGTGCCCGCGGTCGCGCTCACGAAGGAGACCCAGACGGCCGACGCGGACTGACCGTTACTTCGCGAGCGGGTCGGGCCTGATCTGGAAGTGGACCGCCCGGGGTTTGCTGCCCTTGCCGCCCTCCATCAGCCACGGCGTCCGGTCGCCGCTGGTGGTCCAAAGGCCGCGGCCCTTCCATCCCGCGCCGGGGTCGTCGATGCGCCCGTCGAACCCCTTTGCGTAGAACCCCATGGGGTAGGGCACGCGCAGGAGGACCATCTTGCCGTCCTTCAGCGCCACCAACCCGTCCGTCAGGTTAGCCGTCGACATCGGCACGTTCTCGCCGAGGCCGAACGTGTCGTGCTGGTCAACCCAGGTGTAATAGCTCGACTCAGCGCTGTTCTCCCCGATGCCCGCGAACCCTGGTCCGGGATACTGGTGGAACGACCAGCCCTCCGGGCAGTGGTCCCCGGTCGCGTCCGGTCCGTTGAGCGCGCGCGTGCACTTGCGCCGGTCGAAGCTGGCGAGGTGGCCGCTGGAGAGCGACGCCCAGGCGACGCCGTCCTTGTCGATATCGCCCCCGCGGATGCCGAACCCGGGTTTGGGCACGTTGAACACCTCCGTCAGCCCCGTCGATGTCGGGTCGGCGCCCGGGGTGAAGCGCACCAACGCCGCAGTGCCGCCGAACACCCCGACGGTGTACCAGATGGAGTCATCCACCGGGCTGGGCATCACGGCATACGGCCCCGATCCAAAGACGGCCTGCTTGTCCTTGGCGGGATCGGCCGGCTGGTCCGGGCCAACGTAGTCGTCGCGCTTGCCGTTGCCGTTGGTGTCGAGCACGAACGGCGACCAGCCCTGCGACCGCGCTGCGTCGCCGGTCTCGTCAAACAGCTTGGTGTTAACCCAGCCGGCGACCGGCCCGGTTCCGCTGAGCCAGAGCGTGTCGTTGGCGTCGTAGCCGAATTGCGGGTGGTGCGTGCCGAAGCACGTGTCCACGAACGCGTAGCCCATCGTCCGTGGATCGAACACGGTCACCTGGCGCGGCGAGCGGTCGAGCGGGAAGCGTTGGGCGGAGGGATGGTCCGAGCCTTTTTTGCAAAACGCCGGGTTGTCCATGCCGCGCACGTTGGCGGCCGACCAAATGCGTCCCTTCCGGTCGAACATGGCGTTGTGGTTGTTGGCCCGGGTGTCCCAGATTTTCTCATCGCCCCAGTAGGCCGAGGGCGCCAGCGGCTTGAGGCTTGCGGCGTGTCCCGGTCCGAGGGACTCCGGCATATCCGGGTCGCGCACCGGCATCTTGAACGTGGTCACCCGGTGCGTCCTGGGGTCCAGGATCGGCATCACGTCGGTGCTGTACTCCGGCGAGCCGTATAGCGGGCCATAGGCGTTGACGGTCGGGCTGCGCCTGTCTGACGCGATCAGGTCGTGCAGGTACTGCTTCTCGGTGTGCCACTCCCACGACGTGACCACGATGTTGCGCTCCAGGCCGGCTGGCCGCGCCGGCTTGGCCTGCGGCAGCTCGCCCTGGGTGATGCGCTCGGTCCAATCCGCGTAGTACTTGAACGGCGCGCCGCCGAACGTGCCCGCGAGCTGGTTCACCATTTGCTCGCCCGCCTGGCCCGACTGGACCCGCCGCATCCAGGCGTCCTCGTGCGAGCCCAGCCCAGCGAACGCCTTTGGGATCGTGCGGGTCGAGGCCTGTCCCAACTGGTGGCAGCCGACGCAGCCGATGTTCTTCACCTGCTTGAGCCAGTCGGTCTGCGACAGGGTCTCGGGGATGTCGCTGCTGCCGCCGAACTGGTCGGCGCCGGGTATGCGCAGCATCGAGTACCAATGGATCGCCGGGTAGTACGCCGCCGCCGCCGCCGCGTCGGGTGCCGGCGCCGCCGTCAAGTCCAGCAATCGCCCCGGCGCGCTCCGCACCTTGGGCGAGTCAACCAGGCCGTAGCCGCGCACCCAGATGCTGTAGGTGGCGGCGGGCAGGTCCGGGATGACGTAGCGCCCGGCGTCGTCGGTCACCACGATCTTGGCATACCGGGTGGGCAGGTCCGCCGTCTCAGCGATCACCCAGACGCCGGCTTCCGCGCCATTCGGCCCGATGACCACGCCGCCGATGTCGTCGGCATCGATGCTGACCGCGACGCCCGCGCTGTGCTGGGCGCGTATCGACGAGGACGCCAGCAAAGCAAGTGCGACCGCTGCGCTTGCGCCGCCGAGATACGCTGCCCGCCTGTAACGCATGACGTTGCCCCTGTCTTACCGTGGCCAGTCGCTGGCCTGACAGTAACACGGCCCGCTGCATTGGAAACGGGCCGTCCACGAGGCCGTTGACGTACCGGCCTTGTCGTAACCATGCTGCCAGAAGTGCCGATCTGGAACGCGCATTGTCTCAATGACTTGTGCTTCATGCAAATCGATAACGCATTGGAGTAACTGAATAAACAGCTTTTCGTTTCGGTGATGTTGATCCGCAACCGGCCGGACACTGTTGCGGAAACAACTCCCGGACGGGCAGGCTGGAGAGCTACGCCGCTTTCGGGGCCAGCATGACATCGTGGCCCAGGTTGCTCAGCCGCTGGCCCAGCTTGGCCGTGGA
>CAXTCN010000154.1:0-10603 GCA_964242575.1 uncultured Acetobacteraceae bacterium
CCCCGCCCCGCGCCGAGGTCGGCATCGCCGAGCTGGACCGCGTGCTGGGCGGCGGGTTCGTGCCGGCGTCCGTGGTGCTGGTCGGTGGCGACCCCGGCATCGGCAAGTCCACGCTCATGCTGCAAGCGGCCGCGACGCTGGCGCGCGCCGGGCGCCGGGTCATGTACGTGTCGGGCGAGGAGTCGATCGACCAGGTGCGGCTGCGTGCCCGCCGCTTGGGCCTCGCTGACGCCTCGCTGGAACTGGCCGCCGCCATCAACGTGCGGGACATCACCGCCACGCTCGAAAACGAGCGGGACCTCACCCTCGTGGTCATCGACAGCATCCAAACCATGTGGCTCGACAGCATCGAGAGCGCGCCCGGCACCGTGGCCCAGGTGCGCGCCACCAGCTTCGAGCTGATCCGGCTGGCGAAGTCGCGCGGGTTCTCGCTTGTGCTGGTGGGCCACGTCACCAAGGAGGGCACGCTGGCAGGCCCCCGCGTGCTGGAGCACATGGTGGACGCGGTGCTGTACTTCGAAGGCGACCGCGGCCACCAGTTCCGCATCCTGCGCGCGGTCAAGAACCGCTTCGGCGCCACGGACGAGATCGGCGTGTTCGAGATGACCGACCGCGGGCTGGCGGAGGTGCCGAACCCGTCCGCGCTGTTCCTGGCGGAGCGCCGGGGCAACATCGCCGGGTCGGCGGTGTTTGCGGGCCTGGAGGGCACGCGGCCGGTGCTGGTGGAGGTGCAGGCGCTGCTCGCGCCCAACAGCGGCGGCTCGCCCCGGCGCTCCGTGGTGGGCTGGGACAGCGGGCGGCTGTCCATGCTGCTGGCGGTGCTGGAAACCCGCGCCGGGCTGCGCATGGGCGCCACGGACGTTTACCTCAACATCGCCGGTGGGCTGCGGGTGCAGGAGCCGGCAGCGGACCTCGCGGTGGCAGCGGCGCTGGCGTCGGCCGCGACCGATACGCCCACCCACGCCGGCACCGTCTATTTCGGCGAGGTCGGCTTGTCCGGCGAGGTTCGCCAGGTGGCGCAAGGCGACGCGCGGCTAAAGGAGGCGCACAAGCTGGGGTTCGAGGCCGCGTGCCTGCCGCGCCGGGTCGCACGGGCCGGGCGAGCGGGCACGGTCCCGGACGGGTTGCGGCTGAACGAGGTCGGGCACCTGTCGGACCTGGTGGCCACGTTTACTGGCAAGCCGGGCTAGCCCCGGACCTTTCACGCCGGTATATCGAGCCTCTTACATTCGGAACGGCAGAATGAACTGGGTGGACCTCGCTGTCCTAGGCGTCATCGTCGTGTCCGCTCTCCTGGGGTTGATGCGTGGCTTGGTGCGGGAGGTGCTTGGCGTGGCCGCCTGGGTCGCCGCCGGCATCCTCGCCAGCCCGTATGGCGCATTTCCTTACCTGCAGCCGTTCGCGCGCCGGCAGATTGCCGACCCTGCCATCGCCGACGCCGTCGCGTTCGGGGCGGTGTTCCTAGTGGCCCTGGTCCTGCTGTCGCTGGTCGTGCGCGCCGTCAGCAACGCCGTGCGCGGCTCCATGCTGGGCGGGCTTGATCGGACGCTGGGCCTGGGTTTCGGCGCTGGACGTGGCGTCGTGCTGCTGGCGGTGGCTTACGTGCTGGCAGGGCTCGCCATCTCCATCGAACAGTGGCCGGCGCCGGTGTTGCAGGCGCGGTCCCTGCCCCTGGCCCACCGCAGCGCGACGTGGCTGGTGGCGCAGTTGCCGCCGGGCTACCGGCCCACGGTGGTCAAGCCGCCAGTCGGCCGGGTCACCACCGTCGCAGACCTGCTACGCGCCACGCCGGCCGGCCGCGCCCTGGGAAGCCGTCCGGTACGGGACTAGATAGCGTCAATGTTTGCCGTGACTCGGGACCTGCCCTAAGAGGTGTCATGTTTCTGACCAAATCCGAGATGGATGCCGACAAGCTGCATGAGGAATGCGGCGTGTTCGGGGTTTGGGGCGTGACTGACGCCGCCGCCGTCACGGCGCTCGGCCTGCATGCGTTGCAGCACCGCGGACAGGAAGCGACGGGGATCGTGTCCTACGACGGCCACCGCTTCCACAGCCATCGTGGCCTCGGCCTTGTGGGCGACAACTTCGGCGAGGCCAAGGTCATTGCCTCATTGCCCGGCGGCAACGCGGTCGGCCATAACCGCTATGCCACCACCGGCGACACCATCCTCCGCAACGTGCAGCCGCTCTATGCCGACTTCGAGTTCGGCGGCTTCGCCGTGGCGCACAACGGCAACCTCACCAACGCCAACACGCTGAAGCGCACCCTGGTCCGCCGCGGCTGCCTGTTCCAGAGCACGACCGACAGCGAGGTGTTCGTCCACCTCATCGCCATCAGCCTGTACTCCACCGTGGTGGACCGGCTGATCGACGCGCTGAAACAAGTGGTTGGCGCATACTCCCTGGTCACGCTGTCCAACGCGGCCCTGATGGGCGTGCGGGACCCGATGGGCGTCCGTCCATTGATCCTCGGCCGCATCGGCCCGGAAACGCGCGGGTCCGGCACCGGCGGCTGGGTGCTGGCCAGCGAGACCTGCGCGCTCGACATCGTTGGCGCCGAGTTCGTCCGTGACGTGGAGCCTGGCGAGATCGTGGTCATCAACGACCTGGGCGTGCACAGCATCAAGCCGTTCGGCGCCACGCAGGGCCGGTTCTGCGTGTTCGAATACATCTACTTCGCCCGCCCCGACAGCATCATGGAGGGCACCCCGGTCTATGACGCCCGCAAGCGGATCGGCGCCGAGATTGCCCGGGAAAGCCCGGTCGAGGCCGATGTCATCGTCCCGGTGCCGGACAGCGGCGTTCCGGCCGCCATGGGCTACAGCGCCGAAAGCGGCATTCCGTTTGAACTCGGCATCATCCGCAACCACTATGTTGGCCGCACCTTCATCGAGCCGACCGACAGCATCCGCAACCTGGGCGTGAAGCTGAAGCACTCGGCCAACCGCTCGGTGCTGGCGGGCAAGCGCGTCATCCTAGTGGACGACAGCATCGTCCGCGGCACCACCAGCCGCAAGATCGTGGAGATGGTGCGGGCCGCCGGCGCGGCGGAGGTGCACATGCGCATCTCGTCGCCGCCCACCACGCACTCGTGCTTTTATGGCATCGATACGCCGGAGCGCGGCAAGTTGCTGGCGGCGCGGCATAACGTGGCGGAGATGGCCGGCCTGATCGGCGCAGACAGCTTGGCGTTCGTGTCGCTGGACGGGCTTTACCGCGCGCTCGGCAAGTCCAACCGCGACTCGGCCAAGCCGCACTACTGCGACGCCTGCTTCACCGGCGAGTACCCCATTCCGCTGCCGGACATGATGGACAACCAAGACCGCCAGCTCAGCTTGCTGACCGAGATCAGGTAGCAGCCGCGTGTTGGAGGGCATGGTCGCGCTGGTCACCGGCGCCAGCCGTGGCATCGGCGCTGCCGCCGCGTTGGAGCTTGCACGCCGCGGTGCCCACGTCGTGCTGGCCGCGCGCACGCAGGGCGGGCTTGAGGAGACCGACGATGCCATTAAGCGGATTGGCGGCACCGCCACCCTGCTACCGCTGGATTTGCGGGACGGCCCGGCGCTTGACCCCATCGGCCCTAGCCTGTTCGAGCGGTTCGGCCGGCTTGACATCCTGGTGCACAACGCAGGCGCGCTCGGCCGCCTGACCCCGGTTCAGCATATCACGCCGGAGGACTGGGCCTCCGTGGTCGGGGTGAACATGTCCGCCACGTGGCGGCTCATTCGCACCTGCGCGCCCCTGTTGCTGGCCGCCCCCGCTGGCCGCGCCGTGTTCGTGACGGCGGGACGTGCGTCGGATCCCCGGGCATACTGGGGCGCATACGGCGCGACCAAGGCGGGGATGGAGCACTTGGTGTTGACTTGGGCGCATGAGGTCGAGACTACCCGGGTGCGGGTGAACCTGTTTGACCCCGGCACTATCGCTACCCGTCTCCGGGCGGATGCGATGCCCGGAGAGGACCGGGCCACCCTGGGCAAGCCGTCTGACGTAGCCGGGCCTTTGGCCGATCTGTGCGACCCGGCGCTGTCCTTGAATGGGCAGGTCATCCGCCGGCAGGGGTGAGCGCTGATTTCACTTCATCCTTAATAGTCTGTCAGTAAAAGGATGGCAGACAGCCTACTCCGCCGGGCTGACCCGGCCGTCCGGCGCTTGTTCCAGCTTGCTGTCATGGTTCAGCGACAGCACGATCCCCGTCGCCACCGCTCCGAACCCGGCCAGGCACAGCAGCCCGCCGTCGAAGCTGCCGGTGGCGTCTTTGATGGCGCCTACCAGGTATGGTCCCACGAACCCGGAGAAGTTGCCGATTGAGTTGATGATCGCAATCCCTCCGGCCGCCGCCGCGCCGGACAGGAACGCCGTCGGCAAGGTCCAGAACACCGGCAGACAGCCGAACACTCCGAACGCCGCCACCGAGAGCGCCAGCATTTTCAGTGTCGGGTCCGGCAGGAACGTGGAGGCGGCGATGCCGACCGACGCCAAGCCTAACGCGAACCCGGTGTGGAACTTGCGTTCCTGCGTGCGGTCCGAGCGCCGGCCCCAGTAAATGATCGCGAACACGCCGACGACGTAGGGTATCGCGGTCACGAAACCGGTTTGCAGGTTCGAGAGGCCGAACCCCTTCACGATTTGCGGCAGAAAGAACCCGATGCCGTAGTTGCACGCGACGGCGCCGAAGTACACCAGCGCCAGGCCCAACACCTTCGGGTTCAGCAGCGCCTGCATGACGGTGAAGTGCTGCGCCGCGACGCGTTGCCGCTCCTCTAGCTCAAGCCGGTTCGCGAGCCAGGCGCGTCCGTCCGCCGGCAGCCACGCGGCGTCCGCCGGCCGGTCCGTCAGGTAAAAGAACACGACCACGGACAGGACCACCGCCGGGACGGCCTCGATGATGAACAGCCACTGCCACCCGTGCAGGCCATACCAGCCGTCCAGCCCCAGCAACGCGCCCGAGAGCGGAGCGCCCAGCACGGAAGACAACGGGATCGCGGCCATGAAGTAGCCGATGATGCGGGCGCGGTACGCGGCGGGAAACCAGAGCGTGAGATAGAAGATGATGCCCGGAAAGAACCCGGCCTCGGCGATGCCCAACAGGAACCGCACAGTGTAAAAGCTGTACTCCCCAACCACGAACGCCGTCGCGCCGGACAGCAGCCCCCAGCTCAGCATGATTCGCGCGATCCACTTGCGCGCGCCGAACCGCTCCAGGAACAGGTTGGACGGCACCTCGAACAGGAAGTAGCTGACGAAGAAGATGCCCGCGCCGAGCGCGTATGCAGTTTGCGACAGGCCGAGGTCCCGGTTCATCGTGAGCGCGGCAAAGCCGACGTTCACGCGGTCCAGGTAAGCCACGAAGTAGCAGACAATCAGGAATGGCACGAGGCGTGTGGTCACCCGCGCAATCGTGCGTGTCTCTAGGTCCATGGCCCCCTCCCGACAGCCCGCGTTCAGCAGGCGATGTTAGGCAGAGCGTCAGGCTTTACCCGGAATAATGCAAGCTCCTCGCGCGAATGGGATGGCACGTGGTCACGGCTTCAGGGGGTCATGTCCCCAGTTCATCAGCGACTTGCGCCACCGCGTATCCGACACGTTCCCCTGCGGCCGTTGCGCCATGTGGCGGTGGACGTAGCCCACGACTTTGCGCATGTCCGCGTAGTCCGCATCCGTCAGCTCAGCCTGTTTGCGAGCCTTTATCTCCAGGATGCGCTCGCCCATGTGGTGCCCGACCGACTCGCCCGCTGCCGCCCCAGTCACCCGCTCGCCGTCCGGGGTCATGCCCACGGACCGGCTTTCGGCGTCCTCAAGCCACTGGCGTAGTGCGGCGGGGGTCATGTTCACCACGCGCTTGAACTCGGCGGCGGTTTCCTGCTTGGCCGCCTCGTCCATCGCGCGCGGCGCGCCAGCGCTTGTCATGCGTGATGCCCCAGCGCCGCCACCAGCTCCGCCTTGCGCATCCGCGACCGCCCGGCGATGCCCTGCTTCGCGGCCCGTGCCCGCAACTCGGACAGCGGCAGGTCCGGCAACCGCGCGTCAGCCGCCTTGGCTGCCACGTCCTTGGGTTGCGCGGAGAACTGCTTGCCTTTGGCGGTGTCAGCCCGCTTCTTGGCCGTGGTCCGGCTGTACTCCTCGTCCGTCAGCGCGTCGCGCGCCCGCTTCGGCAGGTACCGTTCCCCGGTCTCGTGGCTGTCGTGGCCGGACTTGGTGCCCCACTCCTCCCGGGTCCATTGCACAAGGTGGTTGTCGGCGCTCTTGCGACCCTTGTAGCCGCCGCCCTCGGCCTTGTAGCGGCTGACTGCGAGCTGCGCCTTGCGCGCCGACCACTCGCCGGCGTCGCCGCCCTTGGCGCCCGCCGTCACCTCGGCCTTGATCCGCTCCCACAGTGCTGGATCGGTCCGTTCTGCCGCTGCTGCCATCGTTCAATCTCCTTGCAGCGGGCAACGCCATGGGTTGCGGTGGGTTGCTGAACGCCTGCGGTTAAGGCGTGCGGTCCAGCAGCTCCCGGTACACCTCAATCGTCGCCGCCTGCATCGCCGCCGTCGTGTAGCCGGCCATCACGCTGGCCCGGCCGCGCACGCCCATAGCGTCCCGCTCGCTGGCCGCCAACGCCAGCGCGCCGTCAATCGCCGCGGCCAGCGCCGCCGCGTCCCCAGGCGGCACGCGCCACCCTGTGTCGCCGTGCCGCACCGTCTCGGCCGCGCCGCCGTGGTCCGTCGCCACCACCAACCGGCCCATCGCCTGCGCCTCGATCACCGCGCGGCCGAACCCTTCCGGCTCCACCGACGCGCTCACCACCACGTCCGCCAGCATGAGCGCGGCCGGCATGTCGTCGCAGTGCCCAGCCAGGCGCAGCCGGTCCGCGACGCCCAGCGCCTGCGCCTCCGCGGCAAGCGACTGCGCGAACCGCTCCCGCCCCTGCGCCGCCCCCACCAGCACGCAGCACGCGTCCCGCCGTTGCAGCAGCGCCAGCGCCCGGACCAGCACGGACGCGCCTTTCCAACGGGTCAACCGCGCCGGCAGCATGATGGTCGGCACGCCGTCCGGCACTCGCCATGCCGCCGCCAACTGCGCCATCCTTGCTGAGGTGACGGCGGCTGGGTTGAACACGGCCGGGTCAACGCCGCGTGGGATCACCCGCACCCGCTGCGGGTTCACACCGTGCTGGTGGGTCAACAGGTCCGCGATGTGCTGGCTGATGGCAATCACCCGGTCGCCTCGCGCCATCACTGCGTTGTACCTCCGCTTGCCTGGCAGGTCCTCGTTGTAAACGCCGTGGTAGGTGGTCACCAACGGCACGCCGGTCCGCCGTGCCGCCAGCAGCGCGGACCAGGCCGGCGCACGGGACCGAGCATGGATGACCGACACCCGCTCCGCCCGCATCACGTGCCCAAGCCGCCAGGCGTTCATCCAGATGCCCCACGGCGTCTTGGTTGCGAGCGGCAGCGGCACGTGCTGCCCCCCTGCCCGCTCGACCCACGGCGTCATCCGCCCGCCAGCGCTCGCCACCAACGCGCGGGCGTCCGCGTGCCGCAACGCCTGCACGATTTCGACCGTGCCGCGCTCCACCCCGCCGGTGTCGAGCTTCGGCAGCACTTGCAGCACGGTGGCGCCGGGTGGGAGCGGAGTCATGCGCGGGCTATACCATGCCGTGTCAGGGCGTGAGGGCGTGCAAGTGCAGGAAACAGGACGGACCGACCGGGGCGATGGGGTAGAGCTGGCATGGGTGCATACCCCGGGACGGGGACCCTGCACCGTGTTCCTACCGGGCTACATGAGCGACATGCAGGGCAGCAAGGCCCTGGAGACCGAACGGTTCTGCGCGGCGCACGGCCTGGCCTGCCTGCGCCTCGACTACTCCGGGCACGGCACCAGCGGCGGCGCGTTCGCCGAGGGCACCATTGGCCGCTGGACCGCGGACGCCCTGCTGCTGGTGGACCGGCTCACGCAAGGGCCGCTGCTGCTGGTAGGGTCGAGCATGGGCGGCTGGATCATGCTGCTGGCGGCGCTCGCCCGGCCGGAGCGGGTCATGGGCCTGATCGGCATCGCCGCCGGGCCGGACTTCACCGAGGACCTGATGTGGGCGGCGATGGCGCCGCATGAGCGCGCGCAGTTGCTGCGGGACGGCGTGTTGCCGGTGCCGAGCCAGTATGGCGACGCCTACCCGGTAACGGCCGGGTTGATCGAGGACGGGCGGGGGCGCCTGCTGCTGCGCCAGCCCATTCCGCTCCGTTGCCCGGTGCGGCTGCTGCACGGCCAGCGCGACCCCGACGTGCCGTGGGAGACCTCGATGCGGCTGGCGGACCGCCTCGCCTCGGACAGCGTGCAGGTCACGCTCATCAAGGACGGCGACCACCGCCTGTCCCGCCCCGAGGACCTGGCCCTATTGCGCCAGGCTCTCGGCGCGTTCCTGTTGCAGGATGGCAACTAGGCCCTCGCGGTAGGTCGGGTAGCGCCAGCGTAGGCCCAGCGCCGCCTGGGTTGCCACGCTGCTGACCCGGCGGTTTTCCGCCCAGAAGCTGCGCCCCATCGCGCTCATGCCCGGCTCGGCATCCGCGAACGGCACCAGCGGCGGCGGCGCTTGTCCCAGCAGCCGCGCGGCCTCCGCCACCACGTCCGCGCTCGCAGCCGGCTCGTTGTCCGCCAAGTGCAGCACGCGCACGCCCGGCAGCCGGTCCTGCGCGGCGGCGGCCAGCACGGCGGCGGCGATATCGTCCCGGTGGATGCGGCCGAACAGGTGCCCGGGCTTCGAGACCCGCCGTGCCTGCCCAGCCCGCAAGTCGTCGAACGCGGACCGGCCCGGCCCATAGATGCCGGCCACGCGGAACAGGTCCAGCGTTCGTCCCTCGGCAGCGTCGCGCCAGGCGTTCTCCGCCTCCAGCCGCCGCTGGCTCCGGCCCGGCGCTGGCGCTGGCTGTGCCGCCTCATCGACCCAGCCGCCGCCACGGTCGCCATACACGCCCGTGGTGGACAGGTAGCCGATCCAGCGCAGGCGCGGCGCTGCCCGCAACGCCGGCGCATACTGGGCCAGCACCGGGTCCCCTGCCTCACCCGGCGCGGCGGTCTGCACCATGTGCGTCGCCGCAGCGAGCGCGTCGTCCGCTTGCTGGAACGCAACCAGGCGCACGCCGGCCGGGGCCGCCCGCGCCGGGTCACGGCTGGTCGCCGTCACGCGCCAGCCCTGCGCGGCTGCGTCCCGCGCGATGGCCGAGCCGGTGTAGCCCAATCCGAACACGAGCAGATGCGGCAGGTCCATAGGCACGTCTCCAAAGCGGCGCCAGCAGTTTGCCCCGAAGCGCCAGTCAGGGTAAGCACTCCCGGTCATGAACACAGGGGCGATCCTTGGCAGCGGGGTTGCCGTCGCGCTGGCCGTTGCGGCCGGAGGCGGGTGGGGGCGGCACATCGTTCCATCGGCTGCGGCCGCGAGCGCCGCTAGGGCGGAGGAACCATTGCCCCTCCCTCCTGTTCCGCCCCGCGTGGCCGACGGGGTGGATTACGACCGTTGCCTGCAGATGCTCAACATCGACCCCATCGGCGCCCGCGCCTTCGCCGATGCATGGGAGGCGGTCGGCGGCGGCGACGGCGCGACCCACTGCCGCGCCCTGGCCGAGATCGCGCTCGGGCAGACCGAGACCGGAGCCGAAAGGATGGAGCGCCTGGCCGGCGACAGCCGGGCGTCAGCTGCGGCGCGTGCGTCCATCTACGGACAAGCTGGCCAAGCATGGCTGATGGCCGGCGCCATCGACCGCGCCTACGGAGCCGTGACGCTCGCGCTGTCCCTCACGCCGGACGATGCGGACCTGCTGGTTGACCGCAGCGTCGCGTCCGCGAGCCTGGAGCGCTACTATGACGCGGTTGACGACCTTACCCATGCGCTCGACATCGACCCGCGCCGGACCGACGCGCTGGTGTTCCGCGGCGCGGCCTGGCGGCATTTGGACCAGCTTGGGCTCGCGCAGGACGATTTGGACCGGGCGTTTGCCGTAAATCCGGTCCTGCCCGACGCACTGCTGGAGCGCGGCATCCTCCGGCAGCGCCAAAATAACCGGGCCGGGGCGCGGGAGGACTGGGAGCGTGCGATCGCTCTGGCGCCCGACAGCGCAATCGGCGACCTCGCGCAGCAGAACCTGGCCCTGCTTGAAGCCGGCCCGGACCGGCGTTAATTACCCACCCCTCCTGGAGCGTATGCATGCCTGCCAACCGTGGCGATAAGTTCAACGACCGCGCCGCCGCCGCCGCGGCCGCGAAAAAGGCCCTGATCGAGAACTTCCGCGCCAAGCCCCCATCCGATGACCCGGCCGTCCTCGCCCGCGCCGCTGAACGCCGCGCCATCGCCGAGGCGCGCGAGGCCCGCACCGCTGAACGCAAACTTGCCAAGGAAGCCGAGGCTGCCCGCCGCTTGCTGGAGGACGAGGCTCGCATCGCCGCTGACACCGCCCGCGCTGCAGAAGAGGCCGCCCGCGCCGCCGAGGCCGCCGCCCGGGACGAGGCCATTAAGGCGGAACGCAAGGCCGAACGCGACCGCCGCTACGCCGCTCGCAAGGCGAGGCGCTAGCTCGGCAGCTTAGAGCGTCCTCAGCCTGACTAGAATCGAACAAGCGCTTGCGTTTGG
>CAXTCN010000155.1:0-10420 GCA_964242575.1 uncultured Acetobacteraceae bacterium
GCCGCGTTCTGCTAGCGGCATGATCCACGCAAAGTGCGGGAGAACCGAAAAACGGAGACCACCTCAAGTGGCGCTGGGGTCATCGCGCTGGACGGCCGGGTGGCTGTGGCGGGACGGGGCAGGCGCCGCGGGGATGCGCGAATCGTTCAGGGTTCATGCTGCACTGTATCATGCACCCGTCGTCCTCTAGGGGTCACGCTAAAGAACGGGCCGGAAAGCACGCTTCAGGCATAAAAGGCTAATTCTAAATCGGAATTATGGCACTCGTTCCGAAGTGCAGGTCTGGCGTGGTCTTGTCCCAAGTGGAGGAGAGGCTGTTCGGGTCAAAATGCCCTTGCGTAAAATTAATGGCTTGCTGCCCATTGAATGGACCCAAGATCAATATGGACAGCTAATCAGGAAGCTATGTTTCCGGTCCGTTTCTCCAACCGTGCAATCCTGCCCGTTCTATAGGTTTTGGCCGGCTAGGATTTGCACCGTGCAAATCCTAGGGAACATAACTAAGGAGTAGCAATGAGAAGATGCCGGAGATCTTCAAGAGGTTTACGAAACCGTTTGAAATCAGAAACATCTCGCTTTTGATCACACAGGAAATCGCATAGCGCTTTCTTTTGCAATTCTTTGACAAACCCTGGGTCTAGTCCACTCATAATGGGCTTGTCCCGAAGAAACCTCTCCTCAAAAGCTGTTTCGGGAAGAAGATTTTCTACCCCGCCAGACCGGACTTTATTATCGCCATTGTGGGGCAGAGAACGCACGAATAGATTGCCGAGGTCTTCTGACTTCCTATTGACGTCGCAGTCGTACAGGCACACAACTTGGCGCGGTAGGAGGCCAGGGTTACTACGTAGAAACTTGAAAGCGCTTTCAAGATTGTCTTTCCCGCTACCTCGGGCACCCTTACTGGTTTTCTCGCCTACCCAGCTAAGCTCGATTTGGTGAACAATTTCGCCTAGACCGAGCAACTCCGCAGCAGTCGCCAGGTATTTAGGATCTGTTTCGCCCTCACACAGCACGAGTGGCCGATGGCTCTGGATGACCCGATTTTTGATACTGGCCTCAAAAGCTTGGGTCGCATGAAAATAAAGAAGCGAAGCTTCGAACTCTGAAACCGCTCAGGATCAATCGTCAAACCCGAGGGCAACTCGATGAGAGTGAACCCGTCCTCGCCGAATGCCTTACGCATTCCGAGTGGGAACAGGGGGGAGTGCGAAGTCACGATAAACTGCATACGAGGGAAGCATCGCATCAGCTCCGGTAGGGCGTCATGTTGCAGGTCAGCATGCAGGTGTGCGTCGATCTCATCGACAATCGCGATACCTTCGATTTGATCCAGAGGCTTGGCTGCAACACCGACATCGCCATATCGCAGCACCGTTCCAAAGATCGACAGCAATGTGGTCTGGCCTGCGGATAAATTATCCAACGAAGGTATGCCGGGTTGACCGCCAAACAACACGGCTATCCGCCTATCCCCGTACGCTCTGTTAATCCAGTTGATCGAGGCATCTGGCCAACGCAGAGTCGTCGCTATTATCTTGCCCAGACCCTGATAGGTATTATTATAGGTTAGGTTCTGAAGTCCCTTCTGCCTCAGAATCTCCATATCATTGATAGAGAATATATCCTGCCAACTCACTATCGTGTCTAGCATCAGGTTCATAATCCAGGGCTTCATTGCCTGAAGCGCACTCTGAACGACGATGGGCTTGCTCAGTTGACGAGTGAAATCCTGGCTAAATTCCCCTTCTGGCTCGCGATCCAAGGCTCCAACGTTTGCCCAATACGGCATCTCAAACCTTGTAGATGGAAAGAAGACGTAAGCACCCTTGCCATAGATATCAGGAATCTGATCTTTAGGTCCTATGACCACTTTGACATTACCACCACCCCAATTTGCTACCGGGCTAAATTCCTCCATTTGATTGGTTGCTTGTGGACTGGATAGGTCGCCGCTACTCACTAAACAAGTGAGGTCGTGCGGACCATTCCTGAATCTCAGCGCCGAGAGTTCAAAAGAACTTCCGACGCGCGTCGATCTACCCCCTAGAACCCTAAAAAATCGCCGGCCAGCTCCCTGGGTTGGCGTGATGTTCTCACAATGCTGCGCAGCAATCTCAACGAGGCCGTCTGCGACTACGGACAGCAGTCCTGTTTTACCGGCTCCGTTTGTGCCTACCAAAACAACCGGTCTTGGACTTCCGTCTGCATTGAACTGAGGTTGTAGGGTAAGTTTCTTGATCGCACCGCTATTCACGACGAGTAGATCGGTTAGATACATTGCTCTCGGGCACTCTTCTGACGGAAGTGCATGATAGTGGCAGGCCTAAGGGGGAAGGCAAGACGCTGACGACGGGTAATGCTACGCCCAACGATTAAGAGTGGTACAGCTTTCATGCCACTTGGGGCCGCAAAGCGGTAATGCCCTTCGTCCGCGCCCGCACCTCGGGCGACGCCAGGCAGGTAGCGACGGCCTCGTAGCCGGGGGTGCCTGGACGGGCAGCGACGAGTGTTGGCGGGCTGTGGTTGGCGGGGCATAGGATGATGGCCTCGTTGGCGCCTACGGCGTCCAAGTCTAGGATCGAGGAGGAGCGCGTGAGCAGGAAAAGTGGCCACCCGCCAGGACCCCGGTGGCGCAGGTGGGCGATCAATGCTTCTTGCGTGGCGCCATCCAGCCCTTGTTCCACCATGTCTATGACCAGGGCGGCCGGGCCATCTGCTTCCAGCCTGGCAAGCAGCAGGGTGAGTGCCGCCGATGCCGTGGCGCCGTCCTCGACCAGCCAAGCCAAGGTTTGCTCAACGCGCGAATTGAGAGCCTGGTCGGCATCCAGCAGCGCCCGCGCCGCCACTTCCCCGTCCGCCAGCCGATCCAAGCCCAGGAAGGCGGCGCCAGGCAGGGCTTCGGCCAAGCACCGGGCCAGCCGCGTCTTGCCGCTGCCCAGCGGGCCGATGATGTAGGTGAGCGGCCGGACGCCGCGCAGCTCGAACCGTTCGCCGCCCCAAGGCCAGGGAAGATCGAAGGCGGCGCGGAACTCGGTAGCTTGGTCCAGCAGGCGCACCAGCTCCCCGGCAACGGGAGCCTGGCCTTGGGCAAGTCCGGCCCGCAAGCCGCGGACCTTCTCGACGGTGCCGGCAAGCTGGTGGAGCTGGCTTTCGAGGGTTGCCTGGTGCGCGGCCAGGGCGGTTTCCAGGCTCGCGGGGTCGCCTTCCAGCACGCGGGCGATCTGGGCGAGGCTGAGGCCAAGTGCGCGCAGTGCCACCACCTCAGCGGCGCGGGCCATCTCGTCAGGACCGTAGGCCCGCCACCCGGCCCCGGTGCGGGCAGGGGTCACAAGGCCGCGCTGCTCATAGACCCGGAGTGCTTTGGGAGACACGCCAAGCTGTCGGGCGGCTTCGGACGGGCTGAGAAACGGGGCGGAAGGGTTCACGAATCACCTCGGCTGCTGACCGCCCTCCTTATCGGGGCGGTCCCAGGGGCTGGGTCAATGGCGATTTGTGGTGTCCGCTAAACCAACTATGACGGACACTATGCGATGATGGTCCACTCTCGGTCTTGATGCGGCCCTTCCCAGAAGGCTGTCTCCAACAACAACCACCAGCATGAACGAAGTGCGACGGAGGGCCGCTTGGAACCGCGACAGCAGATCATCATCCTGAACGGCATTGGCAGCGTCGGGAAAAGCTCCACGGCGAAGGCGCTTCAGGCGATCACCTCCAAGCCGTTCCTGCACGTCGCCATGGACGCCTTCTTGGACATGCTGCCTGAAAAGATGCTTGCCCATCCAGATGGCCTCATGTTCGAGGTGTCGCAGGACGGCGGCAAGCCGATCATCGCCATAAGGTCCGGCCCGGTCCTTGAACGCGCCATGCGCGGTATGCGACACGCCGTCGCTGCGATGGCCGATCAGGGGAACAATCTTATCGTTGATGAGGTTATGATCGGGACCGAAGCTACGAAGGAGTATCGTGCGCTCCTGCGGTCCTTCGACCTCCATGTGGTCGGCCTCTTCGCGCCGCTTGATGTGCTTGAAGCGAGGGAGCGTGCGCGAGGCGACCGGGAGATTGGCCTAGCGCGTTGGCAGTATGGCCGCGTTCACCGCGACATCACCTACGACTTGGAGGTGGACACAGCGGCAGCAGCGCCTCCGGAGTGCGCCCGGCTGATCCGGGACGCTTTCGGGCTGTGACTGCCCGTCCGCCAAACCAAGGGTGCCGGACAAGTCAGATATTGGTCATCATGATCGGGCGGCAGCCGCCTCGACGGCTGTCGAAAGCCCAACCATCGGACTTGCCAGGGGCAGCCGCCCGCCGGTGCCGAGCTTGGCTGCGCCTGCCATTGACGCCTGCGCCAGCACAACCTGCGCTGCACCACCCTGAAATGCTTCGTCCGCTGCCGTGGCGATCATAGACAAGTAGCGGCTGCGGTCCCCGGCCTTGAACACGTTCCATGCCCCCGGGACGAGGTGCATGACCACCTCAGCGCCTGTTGTCCGTGCTTCTTTCTCGAACAGCAGCCTGGTCGGCTCCACCGTAGTCTGAACCGCGCACAGCACCGCAACCTTGCCGCCGTCACGGACAGCCTCATGGGCAAGCATGGCGTCCACCCGGAACACAGGGACTGATGCAGCCGCAGCAACGGCTTCTGCGGCCGGCCCCAGGGTCGAGCATGTGAGAAGGACTGCATCGGCGTTGTCACACAAGCCGCGAAGGACACTGGCCGTCTGCTCCGCAATCTCCGGCGTAAGCCCGCCGGCTTGCTCGGCTGCGGCCAACAGGTCCGCACGCACGCTATGGTGGAGCGTCACTCCTTCCGTCCCCAGCTCCTGCAAGGCTGTGTCGAAAACCTGGATGTTGCTGTCCGCGGTGTGTAGGCAAGCAATGTGGGTCATGGGGCAGCATCTTCCATCAAGGCGTGAAGCGCACGCTCCCGCTTGGCCCGAGACCGTTCCAAACCCTTCGGTTGCTGGATGGTCGCATCGCGCTGCTGATCCCACAAGGTGATGGCGATCCACAACGGGCCTAGTGCTCGTTCCTGGTCTGGCTCACACTCCGGGTATGGACAGTCACTCTGACCTTTTCCGAGTGGTGGAAACAGCGCGGCTGAGGCTGCGTTGCGTGCGACTGGAAGATGCGATGCTGGTTTCTGCCATGATGACCACGGCTGTCAGCCAATGGGTAGCTTCCTGGCCAATGCCCTTCACGACCGAGATGGCAGTCGAGCGGATCACCATCGCGCGCAAGGCAGCCGCTGACGGCAGGGCGCTTCCATATGCAATTGAGCGCCGGTCGGATGCGGCTTTGGTTGGTTGGATCGGCGTGACGCGCGAAACATCGCACGACCGCCGCGCCATGCTTGGCTACTGGCTTGGGGAGAAGCATCATGGACATGGCTATATGCGGGAAGCAGCTCCCGCCGCAGTCCAGATGGCGTTTCAGCAACTCGATCTGGACGTGATCGAGGCAGCAGCCCAGCCGGAGAACGCAGCTTCGTTCGCTGTCCTCCGAGGGTGCGGGATGGCGCCCGTTGGGGAAAGGACGATCTTCGCTCCCTCCCGCAACCGGGATGAGCTGTGCCTGCTCTACGAGGTAGCCAGGCCAAGGACCCGACCAGAGGACCGCGCCTGAATGTCAGCATCAGATCCAGCGCAGAAGTTCGATCCGGCACGGGCGGGCGAGTACCAGGCACAAAGCCGCATCGCGCTCGCCGGCTATGACGCTTGCCACGAGCTGGCCGCCTGCATGTTGGCTGCCGTGGTCGGACCGGGCACCGCGGCGCACGTTCTGGTCGTAGGTGCCGGCGGCGGCGCGCAAGAGGTCGTCACAGCAGGCAAGTTAGAACCGGCTTGGCGCTTCACAGCCGTTGATCCATCCCAGCCGATGATGAACATTGCCGTCGCCCAATTGCAGCAGCACGGCTTGGATGAGCGGACCGAAACCCATCTCGGCTACGTGGACGACTTGCCGGACGTGCGTCGCTTCGACGCGGCAACGCTGATCGGCGTGTTGCACCATCTGCCAGGCGATGCGGCAAAGCGGCACATCCTGCACGCGATTGCAGTCCGCTTGCTGCCCGGCGCTCCCCTGATCCTGGCTGGGAACCGCTTCGCCTATGCTGACCATCCAACCTTCCTGGCGGCTTGGGGCGAGCGATGGCGTATGCAGGGTAGCACGCCCGAGGAGGTCAAGGCCAAGCTCGGCAAAATCCTGCAAGGGGCCGATCCCCCCGCCTCGGAGGAGGCCGTGGCGGTGCTGCTCGCCGAAGCTGGGTTCGAGCGGCCGACCTGGTTCTTTTCCAGCCTATTCTGGGGCGCCTGCATTGCGCGACTGGAAGCATAGGCAGGAGAGATGCAAGCTACTCTGTCCGTCTAACGAACCTTGGCGGACAGGTGCCCGACGCTGGGCTACAAAGTCGAGCGGCTAAGGCTCTCCATCAACCGCCGTGCGTACGTCGGCAAGGCGTCAAGCCGCCGCACGACCACCAGCAGCCGACGCTCTGCCCACGGGTCCTCCAATCGCACCAGGACTAGCGCGCTGTGCCGCCGTGCCGCTGCTTCCGGCACCACGGCAACTCCTGCGCCGAGCGCCACCATCCGGCAGGCGGTGTCCAGCCCGCGCACCCGGACCCGCAGCCGCATCCGACCGCCGGTCCGGGCCGCGTGCCCGGCCAGGTGCTGATGAAGCGCGCTGTCCCCCGAGAGGCCCACGAAGTCGCTCCCCAGCGCCTCGGCAAAGGCCATCCGCCCGCGACCGGCAAGCGCGTGACCAGCCGGCACGGCAAGCACCAGCCGGTCAGCCCGGAATGGGTAGGCTTCCAGCCCGGCGAGGTCGGCGTGATTGGCAGCCACCCCCACGTCCGCCAGCTCCTCGGCTACGGCCCGGGCCACCTCGGCGCTCGGCCGCTCGTCAAGGTCTACGTCCACGTTGGGGTTCGTGGCGAGAAAGGCAGCTAGCGCTTCCGGCAGGTGCTCGGCCATGGCCGCGGTGTTGGCCAACAGGCGGACGTGTCCCTTCAACCCGTGTGCGTACTCACCCAGCTCGCCGCGCATCCGCTCCACCTGTCCCATCACCGCCCGCGCATGGTGCAGCAACGCCCGGCCTGCCGGCGTAGGCCGGACGCCGCGGTGGTCGCGATCAAAGAGCGCAACGCCGGCCTGCTCCTCCATGCCCCGCACCCGCGCGCTCGCCGATGCGAGGGCAAGGCCGGAGCGCGCCGCGCCGGTCGTGATGCTGCCGGCCTCGGCCACATGCAGGAACAGGCGCAGGTCGGTCAGGTCGAAGTGCATCGGGCGTTCCCCCATGGCGATCTGCCTTCGTCGGCGACTTAGGCAGGCTACGCAACTCCCGCATTGTGGCGCATGGCCTTTGAGCCGCAGCATCGTCCTGATGACAGACCTTCTTCCCTACGCTCTGCTGATTACCGGCACCTTCCTGTTGGCCGGGCTGGTGAAGGGCGTGATCGGCCTTGGCCTCCCTACTGTCGCCATGGGCCTGCTCGGCTTGGCAATGCCGCCGGCCTACGCGGCGGCCTTGCTGCTCGTGCCTTCGCTCGTGACGAACGTTTGGCAGCTTCTGGCCGGGCCGCGCTTCGGTGCGCTGCTCCGGCGGCTGTGGGGCATGATGCTCGGCATCGTCGCCGGCACCCTCGCGGGGTCGGGGCTGATAACGGGCGCTGCCGCGCCAGCCGCAGCGGCGGCTCTCGGCGGCGCCCTGGCGCTCTACGCCGTGGTCGGGCTAGCAAAGCTGCGGCTGCGCGTGCCGCCTGCGTCGGAATGCTGGGCAGGGCCGGTGATCGGTGCCCTGACCGGGCTGGTGACAGGGGCAACGGGCGTGTTCGTCATCCCGGCCGTCCCTTACCTCGGCTCGCTCGGATTGGAGCGGGACGATCTGGTGCAGGCGCTGGGCCTGTCCTTCACTGCCTCCACGCTGGCGCTCGGCGCCGGCCTGGCTTGGCATGGCGCGCTGCCGTTGCAGGCCGCAGGCACCTCGCTGCTTGCCCTCGTGCCGGCGCTCGCGGGCATGGCACTGGGCGGGTGGCTGCGCGCGCGGGTGCCGCCCGAGACATTCCGGATTTGCTTCTTCGTGGGCCTGCTGGTGCTGGGGGGCGAACTCGTCTGGCGAGGGCTGGCATGAAAGGATGGATGGCCGCACTTGGCGTCACCCGTGCGTGGGCCAGCCCGGGCTTTATGCTGGTTGCCATCGTTCTTGCCCTGCTTGACCTTATCGTTGCGGCGCAGCGATGGGCCACTCTACAGCCATTGCCGCCGGCCCCGGTCGGGACCGTCGCTGTCACTGTCGCGGCTGAGGGTTGCTCTCCCACCCTCGCGCCGGAGCTACGCGATATGATCGGGCGCGATTGAGGACCAAACGTGCGAATGGCCGTCCGCCAAACGAAGGGTGGCGGACAAGCAGCGAGAAGGAGCCGTGCTGCAAGCCGCCTCAACAGCAGGTGCGGTTCCCCTTCTGGTTCAGGTCACGATGCTCGGCGGCCTGGCCCGCCGGGCAGCAGCGCCCGCGATGGTTGCTGCCATGACAAGGGCTGCCGCACCAATCACCGAGGGCAGCGCGAAGCTGCCCGTCGCGTCGAGAAGCGGCCCGGCGACGAGCGGCCCTGCAATCTGCCCGGCGCCAAACCCGGCCGTCATGAGTGCCGAAGAGCGGCGCCCTTGTTCCGGCGCAAGCGCCCGTGCCGCAGCAAAGCCAAGGGCCGTGATGCCCATGAAGGTGCCACCGAGAAGCACAGCCGCCAGCAGCGCGCCGGCCGGCGCCTGCCACAGCCCGCCCGCGGCAACTCCGGCCGCAGCGGCAAGGCAGGCGAGCGCATAGGCGGGCAGCACGCCGAAGCGCCCGCCCGCCCAGCCCCATGCAGGGATCGAGGGCATCGCGGCCAAGCCGACCACCAGCCAGACCTCCCCCTCCAATGCCCGCAGCTCAGGGGAAACCCGGACCGCCGCGACGATGAACGTCGCTGTCACAACGTAGCCGAAGCCGAACAGCCCGTGGCACAGGGTCAGCGCCCCCAAGCCGCGGGGCAGGCCAGCTTGCCCGGCAGCCATACCAGCCACGGGCGCATCAGCCACCGCCTCTTTACCGCCTGGCACCAGCCACGCCGCGAGCGGCACAGCCGCCCCGGCCGCGGCACTGGACGCCAGCCACAACGTCCGCCAGCCGGCTCCTGCCCCTTGCAGCATTTCCACAAGCAGCGCCGACGCCGCGATGCCGAAACCCACGCCCGCGAAGTGGAGGGAGGCCCACCGCTCCAGACCTGCCCGGGCCAGCCCATCCAGGACCAGTGCGGAGCCAAGCACCAGCACAAAGGCACTTGCCACGCCGCCAGCGTAGCGCAGCAGCAGAAAAGCGGGCAGCGTGCCTACCCCTCCGACTGCCGCAGTGGCTGCAGCACCGGCGCCAAGTGCGCCGAGGAACCAAGCCCGGCGCCCGCCCGGCAACCGGGGGACCGCAGCGAGCAAGGCGCCCGCGAGATAGCCCACGAAGTTGGCCGACGCGATCAGGCCGGCTTCGGTTTTGCTCAGGCCCAGCGCCTCCGCCATGGCAGGCAGGATCGGCGTGTAAACGAACCGCCCGATGCCCAGCGCAGAAGCCAGCGCCAGCATCCCGCCAAGCGCCGGCAAGACACTTGCCATGGCGGCTGGGCCTCGCGCTGGTTGCGCGCCTGTGTCCGAGGGCATCATCTTTACCGTCCAATCCCAAGCAAGGCAGGAGTGGTCTCACCGGATTGAAACCTGGAAAAGCGATTAGTTGTGATGGCGCCCATCTGTTTGGATGATGGCGTCTCCTACTCAGCAGCAGCTTGGAAACCAGCCGTGGGGCGGGTGGCCGAAAGAAAGGCTGTGAGCGCGCTTGAGCAGTAGCCGTCCTGCCGCCGCACGAACACGGTTTCGGCGCGCGCCTCCCCTGGCGGCAGCGGGTGCAGCGCAACCCGCCCTTCCTGCCACACTGGCCCAATCAGGGCGCGCGGGAGCAGGGTGACGCCCAGCCCTGCCGCGACACATCCGACCACCGTTTCCAGCGTGCCGAATTCCAGCACGCGCGGTGCCGGGATGCCATGGCGTGCAAGGATGCCCTCCAACCGCAGCCGGTAGGAGCACCCGGCCCGGAGCACGACGGCGCGCACCTCCCCGTGCGCCCATAGGTCGTCAAGGGACCGCACGCCCGACGCGGTCAGCATCACGAGTTCCTCGACGAAGGCCGACGTGGCGTCCAGCTCGGGATGGGCCACCGGGCCACACACGAAGGCGCCTTCCACATGGTGGGACAGCACCGCCTCCAGCAGCTCGCGCGTCGTGCCTGTCCGAAGCGTCAGGTCCACCGCGGGGTGGGAGGCAGCGAAACCCGTCAAGACCGGCGTGAGGTGCAGCGCGGCCGTGGTGTCCAGCGAGCCAATGACAAGCGGCCCTTGGGG
>CAXTCN010000156.1:0-10300 GCA_964242575.1 uncultured Acetobacteraceae bacterium
AATGCACGAACTCCAAGCGGCCACGGCCGGCGAAGTCGTCGATCGGGAACACCGATTTGAAAACTTCCTGCAGGCCAGTGGACGTACGGCTGTCCGGGGCCACGTTCATTTGCAGGAACGCCTCATAGCTTGCACGTTGCACGTCGATCAGATTTGGCATCGGCGCCACTTCGGGAATGCGCCCGAAGCTCTTGCGGATCCGCTTCTGTCCCGTGAACGACTTGGTGATCGCGTTCATCGCCCGTCCTTAACCGTTGATGTCATGCACGTCGTAGGCACGTCGTTTAGCAACAGGTGCGCGGGCAGAAACCAATGTGGTTTCCACCCGCCCTGTCGCTCGGTACCAGCGTCACTCCGGTCCAGGAGCCACGCCAGCGAGGTCGCTATTTGATCTCGACAGCGGCACCCTGCTCTTCCAGTTGCTTCTTCAGCTTCTCGGCCTCTTCCTTGTTCACGCCTTCCTTCACGGTCTTTGGCGCGGCTTCAACGAGGTCCTTGGCTTCCTTTAGCCCGAGGCCGGTAATGGTCCGGACTTCCTTAATCACGTTGATCTTCTTGTCGCCGATCTTGGCGAGAACCACCGTGAACTCGGTCTGTTCCTCAACCGGGGCGGCGGCGACAACCGGGCCAGCGGCGGCAGCTGCCACCGGCGCTGCGGCCGAAACGCCCCACTTCTCCTCAAGCATTTTCGATAGCTCAGCCGCTTCGAGCACCGTCAACGCGGAAAGCTCTTCGACCAATCGTGCCATGTCAGCCATTTAGTGTGTCCCTAACGTAGTCCCTGAGTGGTTCCATGCAAGCCCGGTGCCGTACTATGGCGCACAGGGTTGCGGCTATGTCGGCTGTGGGCAGCGTCACGCCGCCTCCGCCTCGTCCTTTTTGGCGTAGGCCCCGAAGACCCGCGCGAGTTGTCCGGCCGGTGCGGCGAGCACGCCGGCGATCCGGGTGGCAGGGGTTTGGATCATCCCCACCAGCCTGGCCCGCAGCGCGTCGAGCGACGGCAGTTCGGCCAGCGCCTTGATCCCATCTGCATTGAGCATCTGGGCGCCGAGCGCGCCGCCGATAATCACGAACTTCTCGTTGGTCTTGGCGTAATCGACGGCGGTTTTGGCCACGGCCACCGGGTCCATTGACCACGCAAGCGCGGTCGGTCCCTTCAGCAGTGGCGCGATGCCATCGAACCGGGTCCCATCCAGGGCGAGCACGGCCAGCCGGTTCTTCGCGACTTTGAAGGTCGATCCCGACGCGCGCATCCGGCGGCGCAGATCGGACACCTCAGCCACGGTCAGACCCTGATTTTGGGTGACCACGACCATCGATGTCTCTGCGAACACCAGACCGAGCGAAGCGACGAACTCCCGCTTCTCCGTACGGTCCAAGTCTCGTCTCCTATTGGCGCCGATGCGTGTGGACCGCATCTGCGTCGGGTTGCCCTGCGACGCCGTCCCATGACGACGCCGCACGCCTGTCCGGAGCCTCCCACCGAGAGAACTCGTTAGCCGGAACCGCCAGGGCTCCGGGAAGCTTGCGCTCCCCGGGGTCATCTCGCTTCCCCGTCTCCTGCGCGCGGGCCTGGACCCATTAACCCCTGTGGGGATACGTGCAGTCTCGGACAGGTTCAGGACGGCCTAAGCCGCCCCTAGCACCCCCGCCGAAGCGGAGGCGAATTCAATCAGCCAGTCAGACTCGACACATCGACCCGGATGCCGGGTCCCATGGTCGAGCTAAGCGACGCCTTCTGCACGTAGGTGCCCTTGGCACCAGTCGGCTTGGCCTTCTGGATCGCGTCCACGAAGGCGCGGACGTTCTCGGACAGCTTGTCGCCCTCGAAGCTGGCCTTGCCGATGCCAGCGTGGACGATGCCGGCCTTTTCGGCGCGGAACTCCACCTGGCCGGACTTGGCGGCGGTCACCGCGCCGCGCACGTCCATGGTCACAGTGCCGAGCTTTGGGTTCGGCATCAGCCCGCGCGGACCGAGGATTTTGCCGAGCCGGCCCACCAGCGCCATCATGTCCGGCGTGGCGATGCAACGGTCGAAGCCGAACTCGCCGGCCTGCACCCGCTCCGCCAGGTCCTCGGCACCCACCACGTCAGCGCCGGCAGCCCGGGCTTCGTCCGCCTTGGCACCACGCGCGAATACGCCGACGCGCAAGGTCTTGCCGGTGCCGTTCGGCAGGCTCAGCAGGCCGCGCACCATCTGGTCGGCGTGCCGCGGGTCGATGCCGAGGTTCATGCTGAACTCGATGGTCTCATCGAACTTGGCGCTGGCGTTGCCCTTCGCGAGCGCAATGGCCTCGTTCAGCGGGTAGGACTTGGTGCGGTCGAACGTCTGGTAGCCCGCCTTGAGCCGCTTGTTATGCGCCATCGGATCAGCCTTCCACCACGGTCAGGCCCATCGACCGCGCGCTGCCGGCCAGCATACGCACCGCCGCGTCCACCTCGTTCGCGTTCATGTCCTTCATCTTGGTCTCCGCAATCTCCCGCAACTGCGCCGTCGTCACCCGGCCAACCGCGGCGCCCTTGCCCGGCGTCGTCGTGCCCTTAGTGATGCCCGCCGCCTTTTTCAGGAAGTAAGTGTTGGGCGGAGTCTTGGTGATGAAGCTGAAGGTGCGGTCGGCGAACGCGGTGATAACCACGGGCACCGGCATACCAACCTCCATGCCCTGCGTGGTGGCATTGAACTCCTTGCAGAACGCCATGATATTCAGGCCGCGCTGGCCGAGCGCCGGGCCGACCGGCGGCGACGGGTTGGCCTTGCCAGCCGGTATCTGCAGCTTGATGTAGCCAACGACTTTTTTTGCCAAATTACAGCCCTCAGGTCCGAGGGACCGCGGTCATGCCGATCCGTCCGCCGCGTGGCGAAGCTGGATCTCCCGCGTTCCGAGTGAAGGCGGGCGTATACTCCCGCGTGCGCCGCGCGTCCAGCGAAAATTGCATCCTGCCGCGCGACACATCCGGCGTTGCCGCGTATATGCTTGGGCCAAACCAGGAGCATGTCCCATGGCCGTCAAGCCCTCGATGACCCCGCCTGCCAAGACCACCCGGTTCAACCCGACCGCCATGGCGATTGGCGGGTCATTGGTGATCTCCATCATCCTGGCCACGCTGCTGACCGGCAACCCGTTCAGCGCGATAGGCCGCGCCTACGCTACCCTGGACGGCCAGGCCGAGCGGCCGGTGCCGACCGAGGCGTCCCCCAACGACGGCAATAACCCTAAATAACCAGCTCGATCAGGAACGGCCCCGGGCGGGCGTTGGCTTGGGCGAACACGTCGGCGAACGCCTCCATGGTCTCGACCCGTGCGCCCTCCACGCCCATGCCGCCGGCCAGCCGGACCCAGTCCAGGTCCGGGTTGCCGAGGTCCATCATATCCATCGCGGTCCGGCCGGGGTTTGCGCCCACGCCGCGGTATTCGCCCAGCAGGATGGCGTACTTGCGGTTGGACAGGATGATGGTGGTCACGTCCAGGCGTTCGCGCGCCTGGGTCCATAGGCCTTGCAGGGTGTACATGGCCGAGCCGTCCGCCTGCAGGCCAATCACCCGGCGGCCCGGGGCGCCGATTGCCGCGCCGGTGGCGAGCGGGATGCCGCCGCCGATGGCGCCGCCAGTGAGCTGCAGCCAGTCATGTGGCGCGGCGTTGTGGGTATCTGGATAGAACGCCCGGCCGGCGGTGATGCTCTCGTCGATCAGCACGGCACCCTCGGGCACCAGGGCGCATAAGGTCTGCGCCACGGCCTCGGACGTGACTGCGCCACGAGCTGGTGGCGGACGGGCCTGCGACGGGACAGAGGCCGCCGGGGGCGCGCCAAGCCCCTCGGCGACGCGGGCCAGCGCGTCCGGGCCGTCCTGTTCGGGCCGGGCCAAGACGTGGACGGTGCAGTCGGCGGGGAACATGACGCCGGGCTTGCCGGGATAGGCGAAGAAGCCGACCGGCGGCACGGCGCCTACGAGGATCAGATGGCGCACGCCGGCCAGGGCGGCCACTGCCTGGTCCACGGGGTAGGGCACTCGGTTGATGGGCACCCGTCCAGCGCCACGCTCGATCCGGGCGTTGCTGGTCTGCGCCAACATGCGGGCGCCGGTCGCGTCCAGGATGCGCTGCGCGGTCATGAGCGGTTCGGCCCGCAGCGCCATGCCGCTCAGGATCAGCATGGCCGGCTCGCCGGATCGCAGGGCGCGCACGGCGGCTGCGACCGCGTCGGGCGAGGCTTGCGGCGTGGCCGGCACGGGCAGCGGGACGCCGACCACACCGCCGTCGTCCCAGCAGGTGTCGGACGGCAGGATCAACGTCGCGATCCCGCCCGGCGCGCTGCGGGCGGCCTGCACGGCGCTGGCGCAATCGGCGCCGACCATCGCCGCGTGGCTGGCGGTGCGGGTCCAAGCCGAGACGCCGCGCGCGAAGCCCTCGGTGTCCGCGGTGAGCGGCGGGTCGAGCGGGCGGTGGTAGGTGGCCTGGTCGCCCACCAGGTTCACGATTGGGATGCGCGCGCGCCGGGCGTTGTGCAGGTTGGCAAGGCCATTGGCGAGGCCCGGCCCGCAATGCAGCAGCGTGGCGGCCGGACGGTCCTGCATGCGCGCGTAACCGTCGGCAGCGCCGGTCACCACGCCCTCGAACAGCCCGAGCACGCAGCGCATGCCGGGAATGCGGTCGAGCGCCGCGACGAAGTGCATCTCCGACGTCCCCGGGTTGGAGAAGCAGGTGTCCACCCCGCAGGCCAGCAGTGTGTGGACCAGGCTTTCGGCGCCGTTCATGCGGCATTTCTCCAACGGTGACGCCGGAGCCTGCCGCCGTGCCGCTCCGTTGGCAACGCCTTGCCGGCCTGGCGCGGGCGTTCTACCCCATCCCGCAAAGTGAGTTGAGGGCGACCGTCGATGAGCACGATCCTGTATCCGGAACGCATGTACCCCGACGACACGCGGGAGCGGGACATCTTCGGCCCGGGCGCGCGCATCCTGATGCGGGACACCCAAGTGCTGGCCGACTTGACCGAGGAGGATTGCGCCGCGGCCGAGGGGATCATGCTGTTCCGCCAGTTCCTGACCGCGGCGGACCTGGCCCGGTTCCCGCGCCTCCGCGCGGTGGTGCGGATGGGCGTCGGCTATGACCGGATCGACCGCGCAGCGGCGGCGGCGCGAGGCGTGCTGGTGTGCAACGTGCCGGATTACGGCACGACCGAGGTGGCGGACCACGCGATTGCCCTGGTGATGTGCCTGCGCCGCGCGCTGCTGATGCACCACGACGCGCAGCGGGCCGAGCCTCCGGCGCCTTGGCGCGGGGTGGACAGCCCGTTGTTGCGGCGCACCGGGGCGCAGGGGTTCGGCATCGTGGGCCTGGGGCGGATCGGCACGGCGGTGGCGCTGCGGGCGAAGGCGCTGGGGTTCCAGGTCTGGTTTTACGACCCCAACCTGCCGAACGGCAGCGAGCTGGCAATCGGCGTCGGCCGGGAGCGGTCGTTGCCGGACCTATTGCGGCGGGCGGACGTGCTGTCGATCCACACGCCGCTGACGCCGGACACGGCCGGGTTGATCGGGGTGGATCAGTTGGCGCTGCTGCCCGAAAATGCCGTGGTGGTGAACACGGCGCGGGGGCCAATCCTGGACGTGGACGCGCTGGAGGCGGCGTTGCGCTCCGGGCGGATCGCCGGCGCCGGGCTGGACGTGCTTCCAGTCGAGCCGCCGGTGGAGCCGCTGCCTGGATTGTTGCAGGCGTACCGGGCGCGGGAGCCGTGGACGCTGGGCCGGCTCATCATCACGCCGCACTCCGCCTACCTCACGCCCGAGGCGCATTTGGACATCCGCATCAAGTCCGCCGAGACCATGCGGGCGGCGCTGTTCAGCAACCAGCCGCAGAATGTCATTACGCCGGAAATGTATTAAGGACCGGTTGATGCGCCGCTGTTAATGCCGCAAGCGGCATTAGTTATGGTGGCGCGTTGACACCCTGCGGCGGCCCGCCCACGGTGAGACGTAAATAAGCCTGCCAGGAAACGACCATGCCCGATCACAGCTCCCCGCCCCGGCTGCGCAGCCGCCGTTGGTTCGACGACCCGACCAACCCGGCCATGACCGCGCTCTACCTCGAGCGTTACATGAACTTCGGCCTGACCCCTGGCGAGCTGCGGTCCGGACGGCCGATCATCGGCATCGCGCAGACCGGGTCCGACCTGTCGCCGTGCAACCGTCATTTGGTGGACCTGGCCAGCCGGGTCCGCGACGGCATCCGCGACGCGGGCGGCATCCCGCTCGAATTTCCGATCCACCCGATCCAGGAAACCGGCAAGCGGCCGACCGCGGCACTTGACCGCAACCTCGCATACCTCAGCCTGGTGGAGGTGCTGCACGGCTACCCCATTGACGGGGTGGTGCTGACGACCGGGTGCGACAAGACGACGCCGGCCTGCCTGATGGGCGCGGCGACGGTCAACATCCCGAGCATCGTGCTGTCGGGCGGTCCGATGCTGGACGGGTGGTATGGCGGGCGACTGGCCGGGTCCGGCACCATCGTCTGGGAAGCGCGCAAGCTGCTGGCGGAGGGGCTGCTGGACTACGAGGGCTTCATCGACATGGTGTCGGCGTCGGCGTCGTCGGTAGGGCACTGCAACACCATGGGCACCGCGCTCAGCATGAACAGCCTGGCGGAGGCGCTGGGCATGTCGCTGCCGGGCTGCGCCGCCATCCCGGGGCCGCACAAGGAGCGCGGGTGGATGGCGTACCATACCGGCAAGCGGATCGTTGGCATGGTGCAGGAAAATCTGCGGCCTTCGGACATCATGACCCACGCCGCGTTCGAGAACGCCGTGGTGGCCGCCGCCGCCCTGGGCGCCAGCAGCAACTGCCCGATCAGCATGGTCGCCATCGCCCGGCACATGGGCGTGCCGCACACGCTGGAGGACTGGGAGCGCAAGGGCCATGAAATCCCGCTGCTCGCGGACGTGCAGCCGGCCGGGCGGTTCCTGGGCGAGGGCTTTTTCCGCGCGGGCGGCGTGCCGGCGGTGCTGCGGGAGCTGCTGGACGCGGGCAAGCTGCATCCGGACGTCATGACCTGCACCGGCAAGACGCTGGCGGAGAACCTAGTGAAGCCGCCCGCGGTGGACCGCGAGGTGATCCGCGCCTACGCCACTCCATTGAAGGAGCGCGCGGGCTTTGCCGTGCTGTCGGGCAACCTGTTTGACGCGGCCGTCATGAAACTGAGCGTGATCGACCCGGAGTTCCGCAGCCGGTTCCTGTCCGAGCCGGGCGCGCCCAACGTGTTCGAGGGCAAAGCCGTCGTGTTCGAAGGTCCAGAAGACTACCACGACCGCATTGAGGACCCGGCGCTCGGCGTCACCGACCACTCGATCCTGGTAATCCGCAACTGCGGGCCGGTTGGCTACCCCGGCGGTGCGGAGGTGGTGAACATGCAGCCGCCCGCCTCGCTGCTGAAGGCGGGCGTGAACGCGCTGCCGACCATGGGCGACGGCCGGCAGTCCGGCACGTCCGGCAGCCCGTCCATCCTGAACATCTCGCCCGAGGCCGTGGTGGGCGGCGGCCTTGCCCTGCTGCGGAATGGCGACACGATCCGCATTGACCTCAACACCCGCAAGGTGGACGTGCTGATCCCCGACGAGGAGCTTGCCGCACGCCGCGCCGCGTGGGCGCCGCCGGCGCTGGAGCACAAGACGCCATGGGAGGAGATTTACCGCAGCATGGTCGGGCAGCACTCCACCGGAGCCTGCCTGGAGCCAGCGACGCTTTACCTGGACATCGTTGCGACGCGGGGCGAGTCCCGCAATAACCACTAGGACTGCGGCATGGCAGGCAGGCTGACGGGCAAGACCGCGTTCATCACCGCCGCCGCGCAGGGCATCGGCCGCGCGACGGCGCTGGCGTATGCGGTGGAGGGTGCCCGGGTCATTGCGACGGATCTGAACGAGGCGAAACTCGCGGAGCTGAGCGGGCCGGGCATCTCGAGGCAGCGGCTGGATGCGACCGACGCGGCGGACATCGAGCGGGTGGCGGCGTTGGCCGGTCCGGTGGACATCCTGTTCAACTGCGCCGGGTTCGTGCACCAGGGCACCATCCTCGACGCCACCGAGGACGAGTGGGAGTTCGCATTCACGCTCAATGTGCGGAGCCAGTTCCGTATGATCCGCGCGTTCCTGCCGGGGATGCTGGCAGGCGGTGGGGCCATCATCAACATGGCCAGCGCCGCCAGCAGCATCAAGGGCGCGCCAAACCGCTGCATTTATGGCGCGACCAAGGCGGCGGTGATTGGCCTCACCAAGTCGGTCGCGGCGGACTACGTGAAGCAGGGCGTGCGCTGCAACGCCATCTGCCCCGGCACCGTGCAGACGCCGAGCCTGGACGACCGGATTGCCGCCAACGCGGCGGCGGCCGGGTCGATTGAGGCGGCGCGGACCGGGTTCATCGCACGGCAGGCGATGGGGAGGCTCGGCACCCCGGAGGAGATCGCGGTGCTCGCGGTCTATCTCGGCTCGGACGAGGCGCAGTTCATCACCGGCCAGGCTGTCGTGATCGACGGCGGCTGGACCCTTTAGGAGCATATTGGATGAAGCTGCTGCGAGTGGGCGCCCTGGGCGCCGAGAAGCCGGCGATGCTGGCGGCGGATGGCACCATACGGGACCTGTCGGGCACGGTGCCGGACCTTGCCGGCGACGTGCTGGGGCCGGCGGGCCTCGCGCGGCTGGCGGCGCTCGACCCAATGAGCTTGCCGGTGGCGGCAGATGGGCGCGTTGGGCCGTGCGTGCCGCGGCCGGTGAATTTCGTCTGCATCGGCTTGAACTACGCGGACCACGCCGCCGAAACTGGGGCGTCGATCCCCAAGGAGCCAATCGTGTTCCTGAAATCGCTTAGCGCGTTCCAGGGACCCAACGACGACGTGCGCCTGCCACGCGGCTCCAAGAAAACGGACTGGGAGGTGGAGCTTGCGATCGTGATTGGCACCCGCTCAGCGTATGTGCCGGAGCATGACGCCATGGCGCATGTGGCAGGCTACTGCGTGGTGAACGACGTGAGCGAGCGCGAGTACCAAATCGAGCGTGGCGGGACATGGGACAAGGGCAAGGGCTGCGACACGTTTGGGCCGACCGGACCCTGGCTTGTGACTGCGGACGAGGTTGCGGATGTGCATAACCTGCACATGTGGCTGGATATTGACGGCGCGCGTATGCAGGATGGCTCTACGCGGACAATGATTTTCAACGTGCCTAAGTTGGTGAGCTATGTAAGCCATTTCATGACGTTGCACCCCGGTGATATAATCAGCACGGGGACACCGCCGGGAGTTGGAATGGGCAAGAAGCCCGATCCGGTGTTCCTGCGGGGCGGCGAGACGATGCGGTTGGGCATCGAAGGGTTGGGTGAGCAGACGCAGCGCGTAGTGGCGGCGTAGACAACTGCATGAAGGAGGAGTGCCTTGGACTCTGCCACGTTGGTTATCCTGAGCGGAATTTCCACGCACGGCGTCCTGCTGGCGCTGGCAGTGCGGGAGTTGATTGTGCTGCGGCGGTATCGTGACGGCGATGGCGACGGGCGGCGCGATCCGGACCCGGCACCCCCGCCCTTGCCGCTGGACTCGCCATCCGGGGTGCGGCCGATGTTGCCGGACTGTCTACGGCCAGAGCTGATGGACCTGCGGCCGGAGCCGTCGGCGCGCCCGCGGGTGCTTGAACCGGCCTAACCGCTACATCGTCGCCCCGAGCACCCAAGGGGCGAACTCGGCGCCGCCAAAGTCGAACGCCTCGCTCTTGGTCCGCTCGCCGCTGGCGACGCGGGCCATCATCTCGAATACGCGCTGCCCGCATTCCTGCACCGTTTCGGCACCGTCCAGGATCGTGCCGCAGTTCACGTCCATGTCGTCCTCCATGCGCTGGAACATGGGCGTGTTGGTCGCGAGCTTAATGGACGGCGCCGGCTTGCAGCCGAACACGCTGCCGCGGCCGGTGGTGAAGCACACGAGGTTTGCGCCGCCTGCGACCTGGCCGGTGGCGGCCACCGGGTCGTAGCCGGGAGTGTCCATGAACACGAAGCCGCGCGCCGTGACCGGCTCGGCATAGCGCACCACGTCCACGAGGTTGGTGCTGCCGGCCTTGGCCATGGCGCCGAGCGACTTCTCCAAGATAGTGGTGAGGCCGCCAGCCTTGTTGCCAGGGCTGGGGTTGGCGTTCATCTCGGCCCCTTCTCGCTCGGTGTACTCCTCCCACCAGCGCATCAGGCCCACCAGCTTCTCACCGACCTCCTGTGATACGGCGCGGCGGGTCAGCAGGTGTTCGGCGCCGTAGGTCTCGGGCGTCTCGGACA
>CAXTCN010000157.1:0-10276 GCA_964242575.1 uncultured Acetobacteraceae bacterium
TCGCCAAGCAAGGCGAGGTCGGCCTGCAGCAGGAGCAGGGGTTCGCGCCGATCCGAGTTCAACAGGGAGCAGGCGCCGCGTTGCCGGCTGACGGGTGGACATAGCCGTTGCCGAAGCAGCGGCCATCACACGGCCCGTTCTGCCCCCGGGAAGACCAGCCGGCCAAGTCGGCCAGAGCGCAATGCCGGTCCGGCTCCACCGGCCCCATGGACCCAGACATTCGAAGCGCACCCTGCCCAGGGCTGAACACTGCAAGGTCTTCTGGTCACCACTGAAGTCGTCTCCTGAACCAGCGTGGCTCGGCGCGCTTCCTGTGGCGGGAGAAACGGCCAGGTGTATGATCGGCCCCGGAGGTGAGCGGCGGTTCGTTTTCTGGTGGTTCAAGCCCCCGTTTCTGAACCTGGTCCGTGGGCTGCTGCGCACTTACGAGTGGTGACGTCCCTTGGGGGCGATCCCGGTCAGGAAAGTGATCTGTCGCGCGGCCCATCTCCTCCGCCCTTGCGCAGCAGAGGAGGTTTCCATGGCCAAAACCAAGCGGTCCCGTCGAGGGCAGGAGATGTCGTCCGTCTACGCCCACGCCGCCGCCGTCGACATCGGCGCCACGCTGAACGTGGCCGCCGTCGGTCCGGACCGCGACCCCGAGCCGGTGCGCAGCTTCGGCGCCTTCACCGCCGACCTGCACCGCATAGCCGACTGGTTCGAGCGCTGCGGCGTGCGGACCGTGGCGATGGAGAGCGCCGGGGCCTGCTGGATCCCGGCCTACGGGGTGCTGGAGCAGCGCGGTTTCGCGGTGGTGCTGGTCAACGCCCGCGACGCCAAGCACGTGCCGGGGCGCAAGACCGACGTCGGCGACGCCCAATGGCTGCAACGGCTGCATGAATACGGGCTGCTGCGGGCCAGCTTCCGCCCGGACGCCGAGATCGCGGCGCTGCGGGACTACCTGCGCCAGCGCGAGCGTCTGCTGGACTACGCCGCCTCGCACATCCAGCACATGCAGAAAGCGCTGACGCAGATGAACCTGCAACTGCGCCACGTGGTCACAGACATCACCGGCGCGACCGGCTTGCGCGTCATCCGCGCCATCGTGGCCGGCGAACGTGACCCGGCCGTGCTCGCCGCCCTGCGCGACTATCGCTGCAAAGCCTCTGAGGAGACGGTCCGCCAGGCGCTGGTCGGCAACGACCGCGAGGAGCACGTCTTTGCGCTGGCGCAGGCCCTGGAACTCTACGACACCTGCCAGGCCAAGGTGGCCGCGTGCGATGCGCGCATCGAGGCGGCGCTGGAGCGGTTGCAAGCCGGATGCCCTGCCCCGACGGCGCCACTGCCCGCACCCCGCTACTAAACGCAGACGCACAATGCGCTCGCCTTCCCGGCACGCGAGGCCTTGCACCGCATCCTCGGCGTGGACCTGACCCAGATCCACGGCCTCGGGCCGTATCTGGCGCTCAAGCTGGTGGGTAAGTGCGGCACCAGCCTTGCGGCCTGGCCCAGTGCCAAGCACTTCACCTCGTGGCTGTGTTTGGCACCAAGCAACAAGATCTCCGGCGGCAAGGTGCTCTCGGCCAAGACCCGGCGCTCGAACAATCGAGCTGCCGCCCTGCTGCGGCTGGCCGCGGTCGCAGTGGGCCGCACCGAGACGGCGCTCGGCACCTTCTACCGCCGCCTGTCCGGGCGCGTGGGCAAGGCCAAGGCACTCGGCTACGTGTTGCAGGCAACCGATCTCACCTCTGCCAGCGCGGAAGTTTCTTAGACAGCGAAGCCCTTGGCTGCGTCCGAACGCTTGACGATCTCGACGTTCACTTGGCGCATGACTTGGTGCAACCCGGCCTGGAACTGCGGGCCTGCGTAGCCGCCGTCGGCATACAGCTTGAGCAGGAACGGGTAGGCTCCGAACAACGTCGCCATCACCAGAACGCCAGCATCACGGTCCTGGATGTCGGCCCCATGCACAAGGGCGTGCATCAGCAAGCCTTGCGTGTCGACAAGGACGTGGCGCTTCTTGCCCCTGATCCTTTTGCCCGCGTTAAAGCCGGGCGGGTCGATGCGCCGCCCCCTTTTTCCGCGTCCTTGACGCTTTGGCTGTCAACAATGGCCGCCGTGGGGCTTGCGTCACGGCCCGCCCCCTCGCGGCACAGGATGTAAAGCGCGTGGTGCAGGCGGTCGAGCGTGCCGTCGTGCTGCCAACGGCAGGAGTAATGGTTGACCGTGCTGAGCGGCGGCAGGTCTTTCGGGATCGCCCGCCACTGGCAGCCCGTGCCCAGCACATACATCAGCCCGTTCACCACCTCGCGCACGTCCACCGTGCGCTTGTTGCCGCCCCGCTTGGCACGCGGGACCCAAGGCTTGACCAACATCCATTCCTCGTCGGTCAGGTCGGAAGGGTAGCGCAGCTTGCTCCGGTCATAACGAGCGCGGTTCTCGACAGTCCACATTAAGCAGCCTTCACACAGCCAATCCCACCCGATATGGGATCACAACCTGCTGCAGCCACTCAACATGATCGTGGACAGACACTTAGGAACCGACACATGTCGCGATGGAACTGCATCAAGTTGGCGAACAGCCGCCCCAAGCAGATCGTTGTGGCGGCCATGCGCAAGCTCTTGGTCATCTGCTTTGGCGTGCTGAAGGCAGGCAAGCGGTTCGACCCGGCTATTGCTATGCCGGCCTGAACCCCGGTGACGTCCTCATTCCGTTGTTCGGTTGGGAACCTGTCATTCCGCCGTCCCGATCTGACACTCCGCAGGTCGGCGCGCGCAGCGAAGGTCAAAGAGGGCCGAAGGCCCGGGCGCGACAGCGCCCCTTGTCCTTGACCGTAGTGAGCACGCCGGCACCATCCGCCAGATCGAGGAACGTCAGATCCATCGCTTGACACGCAACACGGTATCTACCGCGATCATCTACCTATGATGATGCACGCTCCTGTGCACGGGTGATTTGTCAGGAACGGGCCAACACGGTCGCGTCACGCTGGTTGAGGTTAGGGGACGTGACCGCCGCGCAGGACAGGCTCGGCATGTGCCCAAAGGCCGCTGCCGTCCGCCTTCATGATGGGTGCTGCCGAGTACTGGGCCAGGAACACCCGCCGCATCCGGTCCGTCTGGTTCGCGCCGCTGGCGTGGAACACGGTGCTGCTGAACAGCACGATGCTGCCGGCCGGCACTTCGATTGGGATGCCGCGATCCTCGCCGAAGTAGCCGACCCAGTCGTTGGTCGCCGGGTCATGCACGTGGGGCACCCAGTCCCGCGTGCCGGCGCGGGAGTATGGCAGCACGTAGATCGTGCCGTTCGCCTCCGTCACATCGTCCAGCGGGCACCAGCAGGTCAGGTAAGGCTCGTGCCCAGTGTCTCCGTCCTTGTTCACGTAGCCGCTGTCTTGGTGCCAGGAGAAGCGCATCCCGCCCTCCGCGCCCTTCACGACGTACTGGTTGTAGAACAGCTGGGCCTCTGACCCGAGTGTCGCGTGGCAGATGCCGGACATCAGGGACCCGAACAGAAACTCGCGCAGCTGCGGGCGGACCAGTTGGCAGTTGGCGATGAAGTAGCGCTTCCCGCGATGGCTGATGCCGACCATGTCGACGCCAAGCCGGTCCATCTCGGCGTCTTTCAGGTCGATGAAGGCCTGGCACTCGCTGCGCAACAAGGCAAGGAGGTCATCAGGAACCACCCGGGGGAGGATGCACCAGCCCTCATTGCGGTACTGCGCGGCCTGTTCGGGTGTGAGCATCAGCTATCCTTTCACGGCTCCGCCGGTCAGCCCGGCGATGATCTGCCGCTGCGCCACCAGGAAGAACAAGACGGCCGGCAGCAACGTCAGGGTGATAAAGGCGAGCACGCTCGGCCAGTCAGTCGAGTACTCGCCAAAGAAATCCATGATGGTCAGCGTCCACGGGTACGTGCGCGGCGTGTTCAGCATGGTCAGCGGCAGCAGGTAGCTGTTCCAGCTGTGCACCAGCGCAAACACCGCGACGGTGGCGAGGATCGGGCGCGACAGCGGCAGCACGACGTGCCAGAGGAACTGGCCGTAGCCGCACCCGTCAATGGTCGCGGCGCCCCACAAGTCTTGCGGAAGTTGGCGGAAGAAGCCCCACAGCAGCAGCACCGCCATGCCCAAGCCGAACGCGGCCTGCGGCAGGATGACGCCCCAGGGCGTGTCCAGCAGCCCGAAATCGCGGATGCGGACGAACAGCGGCAGGATGGCGGTGGCCGCCGGGAACAGCAGCCCCAGCAGGAAGTAGCCGAACAGGAACTGCCGGCCAAAGAAGCGGATTTGCGCGAAGGCGAACGCGGCCATGGTGGCGAGCGTGACGGTGATCAGCACCGTGCAGAACGACAGCAGCACCGAGTTGCCGAGCGCCCGCCAGAACCGTTCGCCGGCCAGGATGCGGCCATAAGTCTCCCACGCCCAGGTGGCGGGCAGCCCGAACGGGCTGGTGCGCAGCTCGCCCATGGTCTTCAGCCCGCCGACCGCGACGGCGAGCAGCGGCACCAGGACCGCGGCGGCGACCACGGCCAGAACCAACAGTCGCCCCATGCCGAAGGTGCTGCGGGTCATGCTGGGTCCCGCAGCGCAAAGCGGCGGTAGACCAGCGTGAAGCCGATGCAGGCCAGGAACAGCACGACGCCGACCGCGCTGCCGAAGCCGATGTTGGCGCGGGTGATGCCGAAGGTGTACTCGAAGCTGACCAGCGTGTGAGTCGCGTTGGACGGCCCGCCTCCGGTCAGCGGCATCACCACGTCGAACAGCTGCAGCGCGCCGACCACGGAAAAGAATATCGATATGCGCAGCGCCGGCCATAACTGCGGCAGCACGACCCGGCGCGTAGCCTGCCAGCGGGTAGCACCGTCGATGGCCGCGGCCTCCCGCAGCTCACGCGGGATGTCCTGCAGCCCGGCGACGTAGATCATCATGTGGAAGCCAAAATACTTCCAGATGACGACAACCAGGATGGTGTAGATGGCGAGGTCCGGGTCAGCCAACAGGAATGGCGGGTCGAAGCCCAGGCCCCGCGCCGCCGCGGCCACCAACCCGACGTTGCCGTCGAACATGTAGCGCCAGATCAGCCCGGCCGCGACCTCGCCCAGCACGTAAGGAAGGAAGAAGACGGTGCGGAACAGCAGGCTGCTGCGCGACTTCTCCCAAACCAGCAGCGACAGCCCCAACGCCAGCGGCAACTGCACCAGCAAGGAGACGGCGACGATCAACGCCGTATTCCAGGCCGCCGACGCAAACACCTGGTTGCGGAACAACGTCTCGTAGTTGCGCCAGCCAACCCAGTCCGTGGGCGTGCCGTAGCCGTTCCAGCGGTAGAAGCTGTACCACCCGGCCTCCAGCATCGGCAGCATGACGAACACGGTGAACAGGACAACGGCCGGCAACAGGAAGCCGCTGGCGATCAGGTGGCGCTCTACGGCGTCCCCGCGCCCTTTGACCCGGGCGGGGACAACAGCCTCGGTCGCGCCACTGGCTGCTTGCAGCCTAGCGCTCAAGGTCCCACGACTCTTGGATGGCGAGCCCGACCTGGCGTGGCGTCATCCGGCCCGCCGCCAAGTCCGCCGCGGTGTCGTTCACCACGCGCCCGGTCGAGAGGCCCAGCATCTGGTCGTAGAAGTTCTGGACGTAATTGGCCTGTTCCAGCCCCGCCGCCATCTCGCGGAAGAACGGGTTCTGCAGGTCCTCGCCCGCGCCCCTGGTCGCCGGGATGAAGAAGCCGCGCTTCGCCGCGTCGCGCTGCACCTCGGCGCTGGTGTAGTAACGTAGGAACGCGACGGCCTCGGGCGGGGCGCCCTTGGTCACCAGGAACCCGTTGATGCCGCCGAGGACGTCGCTGGGGTCGCCCCTGCCGCCTGGCACGGCCGGGAACGGCAGCCAGCCCAGCTCGGCGTCCGCCAGGCCCTTCTGGCTGGCGCTCTGCGACCGCTGGACGGAGTATCCCCAGTTGCCCATGAGCTGCATCGCCGCCCTGCCGTCGCCGAACTGGCCGCCGGCCTGCGGCGCGGAGTCGCCCAGGAAGCCCTTCTGGAACGGGTCGAGGTCGATGAGCTGCTTGAACCGCTCGCTGGCCTGCAGGTAGGCCGGGCCGTCGAAACCGGGGCCGGTGCGGGTCATCGCCTCGCTGAAGGCTGGCTTGCCGCCGATGCGCAGCGCCAGGTTGGCCCAGAACATGTTGAGCGGCCATTTGTCCGCCCCGCCTGCCGCAAAAGGCTGGATGCCCGCCGCCTTCAGCTTGGACGTGGCCGACAGCAGGTCGTCCCAGGTCTTGATCCCAGTTGGCTCAACGCCGCCTTTAGCCAGCAGCGCCCTGTTGTACCAGAGCACGACCCGCGTGAGCTGGATCGGCGCGCCATAGACGCGCCCCTTGTAGGTCATGGCGTCAAGCGCGGCCGGGCTGAAGCTGTCGCCCCAGGTGCCCTTCATCTGCGGACCGATGTCTTGCAGCAGCCCGGCATCCGCCTGCGCGAACAGTACGCCGCCGCCCCAGCTGTAAATCAGATGCGGCCGGTCGCTCGACTGCAGCATCGTGGTCAGCTTGGCTTTATAAGGTTCGCCAGCCATGACCTGGATGTCGATCTTGGTGCCAGGCGACTGCGCCTCGTAGCGCTGCGCGACCTCGCGCTGCCACGCCGTCTGGTTCGGATTGGTTTCCGAGATGAACCACTTGACCGTGGTCTGCGACCAGGCCGGAGCGAGGGTCGTGATCAAAGCGGCGCAAACCGCCGCAGCAAGATGCCAGGCGCGCATGGTGACCTCCCTGTCGCGCCCGCTGCGGGACGCTTTCATTTGGACCCTCCACAAAACACTCTAGCGGCAGCGGGTCAGTGTCAAGCAAGATGGCCCAGCTCCCTCAAAATAGTTCACCCTCCAAATTTAAACATTGACGCTGGCCTCGGCCGAGCGAAGCTTGCGCCCCAGAAGGAATCGTATGCCAGGATGAAAACCGCCGACCCCGAACTGATGCGGGCGATCAACCGCTACCACGTGATCGACGTCATCCGGCGGAATGGTCCGATCGCCCGCGTCGACATCGCCGAACGCACGGAACTCAGCCGCGCCACTGTCAGCGCCATCACCGGCGCGCTGGTCGAGGGTGGCCTGATCGGCGTGGTGCGGATCGAGCCGGTGGAGAACGGCGCCCGCGGCCGGCCTCGCGTGCTGCTGGAGATGCGCGGCGAGGCCTGCCATGTCGCAGGGGTCAAGCTCTCGGCGCACCGCATCGACGTTACCGTGACAGATGCCTGCGGCGAGCCGCTGCGGTCGCTCGTCTCGCCGGTCCGCTTGACGCGGCAAGCGCCCGGCGTAATCGCGGACTTGGTTGAAGACAGCGTGCGGCAGTGCGTGGCGGACACGGGGCTGTCCGTCTCCGACATCGAGGGCGTCGGCATCGGCCTGCCCGGCGTCATCGACGCAGTGGCCGGCGTGTCGCACTGGAGCCCGATCCTGGGCGCAGCGCCGGTGCCGTTCGGGCAGGAGATCGCCCGGCGCCTGGGCACCCGCGTGCTGATTGAGAACGACGCCAACCTGGTGGCGTTGGCCGAGCACTGGTTCGGCTTGGGCCGGGACCTGTCCACCTTCGCGGTGGTGACGATCGAGGACGGCATCGGCCTCGGCCTGGTCATTGACGGCCGCATCCATCGCGGCAGCCACGGCATCGGGCCGGAGTTCGGTCACGTGAAGGCGGTGCCGGCCGGCCTGCCCTGCCGCTGCGGCCAGCGCGGCTGCCTGGACGCCTACGCGTCGGACTGGGGCATTCTGCAGCAGGCCATGGCCTGCGACGCGACCAAGCCGGCCGAGGACAGCGCCGGGCCGCGCCAAATCATCGAGCTGACGCGGCGCGCCCAGGCCGGCGACAACCTGCTGGCCGGGCTGTTCCGCCGAGCTGGCGAGATGCTAGGGCTGGCCATCGCCAACGTCATCAACCTGCTGAACCCGCCCCGCCTGGTGATCTCGGGCGAGGGGCTGCGCGCCGGCGACCTGCTGCGCGTACCATTGATGGCCGCCATCGAGGCGAACGTGGTGCCCACGCTGCGCGACGCGACCGAGATCGTGTTCCATCCCTGGGGCGACGAGATGTGGGCGCGCGGCGCCGCCACTATCGTGCTGCGCCAGATTTACGAAGCGCCGTGGAACAACGCGGCCTGACTTGGGAGGGACCATGGACCCCGTCACCATCGGCCTGATCGGCTGCGGTACCATCAGCGCGGCCTACCTACGGGCAGCGCCGCTGTTCCCGGAATTGCGCATCGTCGCCGTCGCCGACCTGGACGAGAGCCGGGCGCGTGCCCGTGCCGAGGAGTTCGGGCTGCAGGCCATCACGGTCGACGCGCTGCTGGCCGACACAGCGATCGCCGTCGTGCTGAATTTGACCGTTCCCGCCGCCCATGTGCCGGTCGGGCTGGATGCGATCCGCCATGGCAAGCACGTGCATGGCGAAAAGCCGCTGGCGACGTCCACGACCGAGGCGCTGACGCTGTTGGATGCCGCTGAGCGCGCCGGGCTGCGTGTCGGCTCCGCTCCCGACACCTTCCTCGGCGGCGCGCACCAGACCGCGCGCAAGCTGCTGGATGACGGCGCGATCGGCCGGCCACTGTCGGGCGCCGCGTTCATGATGAACCACGGCCACGAGCACTGGCACCCTGACCCGGCGTTCTACTACACGGCCGGCGGTGGCCCGATGCTGGACATGGGCCCCTATTATTTGACGAACCTCGTGAACCTGCTGGGCCCCGTTGCCAGCGTCACCGGCGTTGCTACCGCAGGTCACGCCGAACGCACTATTAGCAGCGAGCGGCGGCGCGGCGAGGTGATGCCGGTCTCGGTCGCGACCCATGTCACCGGGTTGCTGACGTTTGGCAGCGGGACGGTGGTGTCGATCGTGACTAGCTTCGACGTCTGGCAGCACCGGCACGGCAACATGGAGCTGTATGGTACGGAAGGGTCCATGGCGGTGCCGGATCCGAACCGGTTCGGCGGCACGGTGTCGGTCGCGAAGCGCCGTGACTCCTGGGCCGACATGCCGCTGTCGCACGGCTTTGCGGATGGCAACTTCCGGATTCTCGGCCTGGCCGATCTCGCGCACGCCATCCGCGGTGGCCGTCCACACCGCTGCGACGGCCGCCTCGCGTATCATGTGCTGGAGGTGATGGAGGCGTTCCAGCGCTCGAGCGACGAGGGCCGGGCGGTCGCGATCACGAGCCATTGCGAGCGTCCCACGCCGTTGCCGGCAAGGTCGGCGCTGGGCGAGCTGGATTAAGGCGTCACGCGAACCGGAGGGAAGCACGATGAAACAAGCGCTGATCGTTTGGGGCGGCTGGGCTGGACACCAGCCTAGGGAATGCGCCGAAGTCGTCGAAGGCATGCTGCGCGAGGACGGGTTCGATGTGATCAGCGAGAACACGACCGAGGCGTTCACCGATCCCAAGCTGGGTGAGTTCAGCCTGATCGTGCCGATTGTGACGATGTCCACGATCGAGAAGGAGGAGATCGACAACCTCGCCGCCGCCGTGCAATCCGGCGTTGGGCTTGCCGGCTTCCACGGTGGCATGGGCGACAGCTTTCGTCAGGACGTGAAGTATCAGTTCATAGTTGGCGGCCAGTGGGTGGCGCATCCCGGTAATGTCTTCGACTATACGGTCCAGGTCTCGAAGCCAGATGACCCGATCATGGCCGGCATCAGCGAGTTTCCTTATCGGTCCGAACAGTATTACATGCACGTAGACCCTAATAACGAGATCCTGGCGACGACTACCTTCACCGGTCGATACTGCGACTGGATCGATGGGCATGTGATGCCGGTGGTCTGGAAACGACGGCACGGGGCCGGGCGCGTGTTCTACAGCTCCCTGGGCCATCAGGCGGCAGAGTTCGCCGTGCCGGAAATGGCGACGATCCTGCGGCGCGGCATGCAGTGGGCCGCGCGCTGAGGTTATTATAGGAGGGTGTGCTAGGCTGTCAGGGAGACCGTCGCATGATTGGGGGTCACGCCGCGATGCGCGCTGGCGGATCCGGATCGTTGGCGGCTTGGAAGCGCTGTCCGAAGCCGGAGCCGAGCGTGCCGTTGTAGATGGCACAACGAACCTGCAGCAGCAGGTCGGCGCCACGTCGCGACCAGCGCATCTGCTGTGACTTGTTCATCCGGCGGTTCACCAGGAAGTTGGCCGTTCCTTCGGTGATCGCGGTGCCGACCCGCAAGCCGGCGCGATGCCGCTCGGCGTAGTTGACCAGGCGTGGTTCAAAGCCGGGTTACAGCTGGAGCCGGGTTGACGTTGCCGGCTCCGG
>CAXTCN010000158.1:0-10258 GCA_964242575.1 uncultured Acetobacteraceae bacterium
GCCTGCCCGGCCAGGTGGAGGCCGCCGCCATCGACGGCGTGCGTATGGCGGTGGGTGAGGGGATAGACCTGCTGGACGAGCCGCCCGGCAACGGCCAGGCGGGCGCCTCGTAGCGCCGTGCTGACCTATCGGACCGGGGCCGCGGGGGCGCCATCGGCCGCCCTGGCGATGGCGAAGCACCTGTTGGAACACACGCTGCCAGCCGAGCAGATGAAGGTTGCCGAGTACTACGCCCAGGGCCAGGGCGTGGACGAGGCGCTGGCCCAGGGCATGGGATGCGTGCCGACGCCGCGGGCCGACATGCACCCGGCCGTTGCCGAAGCCTTGGGCATCAAGCCGGGGCAAATGCTGAACGAGGCGGAGCTTGCAAACCTGTTGGGCGGGCGCCGGGCGGACGGCGCGGAGCTGCCGGGCCACCAGCGCGGCGTGACGAGCTACGAGGCGGGGGAGGATGGCGGGAAGGATCGCGCCCGCATCTCCTACATGGACCTGACCTTTTCGGCGCCGAAGTCGGTCAGCCTCGCGTGGGCGTTCGCCGAGACGGATGCCGAGCGCAACTCCATCTTGCAGGCGCACCGGGATGCGCGGGACGCGACCTTGCGCTACATCGAGAGGGAGGTCGGCAAGGCAGGCTTCGGCCACGGCAGGCAGGGCGGCGAGGAGCGCGGGCACCTGGCCTGGATCACCGCCGACCACTTCACGTCCCGGCCCACGGTCGCAGTGACCCGGCCGGACCCGGTGACGGGGATCGTGGACACCGAGCTGCACAGCTTGAAGGTTGCCGGCGACCCGCAGCTCCATACCCACTGCATCATGCCCAACCTGATGGTGACGGACAGCGGGCGCACCGTGTCCATCAACCGCGACCTGTTTGACGGGCGCATCCACGAGTTCGGGGCGGTGTACCAGGCGCTGCTGGCCAAGGAGTTGCGCGCGATCGGCGCCGAGGTGGAGCTGTGCGAGCGCACGCTGATGGCGAAGCTGCCGGCGATCCCGGAGGCGGTGGTCGAGGAGTTCAGCAAGCGCACCCGCGACGCGGAGGGCGCGGCCCGCGCCGAGGCGGAGCGGCGGGGGCTGGATTGGGATGCCATGTCACCCGCGGGCCGGGTGGACTTCCTGAAAGGCGGCGCGCACGCAACGCGGCAGGGCAAGGGCGATGACCTGTCCGACATGGCGGCATGGCGGGCGCAGGCGGCGCGGCTGGGCTGGGAGCACAAGAGCGTCCTGACCCAAGGGCAGCCAGCGCCGGAGCGCAGCCGGGCGGAGCGCATGGCGCACGCTGGCGAGGTGGCGGCGCCGTTGCTGGCCGATGCGCTGGCCAAACGCGCCGTGATCGGCGGCGGGGACGTCCGCCTGGCCGCGGCGCGCGGCTTCATCGCCGCCGGCATCGAGGGCACCGACGACATCGGCGCGCTGACGCAGGCATGGGCGCGCGACGGCGTGCAGCAGGATGGGCAGCGCACCAAGCTGTTGTGGCGCCAGGTGGACAAGCACCGGGTCAAGCTCACGACGGAGCTGCACCGCGACCAGGAAGCCGAGCTTGTCAGCTTGGCCCGCGGTGCGGCGGCCGACCGCACCTTGTCCCTGGATGCAGGCGAGATTGCCGGGGCCGTGAAGCGGAGCGGCCTGTCTTACGACGGCGCGCACGGCGCCGCGCAGCTCCATGCCGTCGAGACCTTGGGAAAGGACGGGTCGCTGGGCGTGGTGATCGGCGTCGCCGGCACGGGCAAGACCACGCGCGTGCTGCCGCCCTTGGTGGCGGCCTGGCAGGCGCGGGGCTACGAGGTGTGGGGCACGGCGCTGGCCTGGCGGCAGGCGAACGCCTTGCAGGACGCGGGCATTGCGGCCTCGCACACCCGCGCCCTGCAACCCTTCCTGGACGGGGTGGAGGCGGGCACCACGAAGCTGGACAAGCGCAGCGTGGTGGTGCTGGACGAGCTGGGGCAGGTGGGCACGCGGCAGATACTGCACCTGCTGCGGCTGCGCGAGCGGCACGGGTTCAAAGTGGTGGCAACCGGCGATGACCGGCAATGCCAGAGCATCGAGGCCGGGCCGGTGGTGGAGCTGCTGCGCCAGGCGCTCGGGCCGGAGCGCATCCCGGAAATCCTCAGCACCGTGCGGCAGAACACGGAAGAGGAGCGCTACATCGCCGGGCTGTTCCGGTCTGGCGAGGCGGGCAAGGCCATCCAGCTCAAGGTGGCCAACGGCTCGGCCGAGCTGGTGGAGGGTGGCTACCGCGAGGCGGTGCGTCGCGTGGCGGCGCTGTATCGGGAACGGCGCGAGGCGAACCGCAATGATCCCGCCTACACCGTGACCATCAGCGCGCCGACCAATGCCGATGCCCGCGAGATCAGCCGGTCGGTGCGCGACGAGCGCCGGGCGATGGGCGAGCTGGGCCAGGACCGTGTGACCGTGCGGGCGACGGATGGACGGGGAGGGGCTTTTGCCCTTCCCCTGGCTGAAGGTGATAGCGTGCGCCTTTTTGCACGCACCCGTGGGGTATTCACCGACGGGCAGGGCCGGCGCAAGAGCGCCAGCATCGGGGATAATGGGACGGTGCTGCGCGTGGTCAAGGTTCTGCCCGCGGAAGGGTTGGAGCTGCGGGGCGAGAGCGGCAAGGTGGGCTTCGTGTCGTGGGAGGCGTTGCGCGACCGCGAGGGCACCGGGCGCATCCGGCTGACCTACGGCGACGCCGGCACCATAGACAGCTCGCAGGGCATCACGTCAGACGAGCACATCAACGCCCTGCCGGCTGGATCGAAGGCCGCGCAGGGCTTCAAGGCTTATGTCGCGGAAAGCCGGCACCGGGTGCGGTCCTGGATGGTGGGCAGCATGGGTGCGGAGATGCGCGAGGCGCTGACACGCCGGCCGATGGGGCTGCCGGCGCCGGCCACGGCCGACGACGCGCGGCGGGAGGCATGGGCCAACGTGGTCCGCAACCTGGAACGCCAGCCGGTCAAGGAAAGCGCGTTGGCCTTCCTGGAAGGCGCCGCGGCCGAGGGCAGGGGAAGTGCCAGGGCGTTGCAGGCGGGGCTGCGCAAGTCGGAGGCCCGTGCAGCGGCCGGGGAGCAGGCGACCACGCTGCGGCGCACCTTTGGGGAGCGCAAGGCCAAGCGGGTGCTGCCGCGTGTGGTGGCGCAACTGGACGAGGCGGCCCGGCAGCGGGCGCCCGTCATGGCGCGGATCGCCGCCCTCAGCCCCAAGGAGATGGCGCCGAAGGCACCCCGCCGCGCTGCTGCGGTTGCAGCCACGGGCACGCCCCGGCCACCGCCGGAGCTGCCGCAACAGAAGCCGGCGCAGGTGGCGCAGCAGGCAAAGCCGGCAGTGCAGGCCGCGCCAGTAATGCCAGCAGGGCAGGGAGTACCAGCGCCACAAGGGAAGCCGCCAAGGCCAAAGCTGGCGCAAAGGAAGCGGGTCAAGATCAGGGAATGGGACGCGCAGCAGCAGTTCGCGGACGCAATGCGCAGCCACGGCCTCAAGCCCCAGGACTTGCCGGTGCTGGATGGCAAGCTCCGTTATGTCGCCGTGGAGGGCAACAAGGGGCGGGAGAAGTCCGGTGCCTATCGGGGGTTCTACGACGAAGGCCGTCCGGCGGGCGCGATCTACAACTGGAAGCAGGGCGGGTTCGTCGGCACCTGGAAGGCGGAAGGCGAGCTGGTGCCGGTGTCCGCCGTGGACCAGGCGGCGCTGGCCGCAAAGGCGGAGGCGCAAGCAGCCGAGCGCGAGCGCGGGGCGCGCGAGGAGGCAGGGGCGCGGTTGGCGGTGCAGCTCCTGGCCGGCGCCAAGCCGGCGGATGCGTCGCACCCCTACTTTGGCGCCAAGGGGATCGAGGCAAACGGGCTGCAGGTTGCGGTGCCAGGGCAGACCGTGCCCGTGCAGACCGCCAAGGGGGCGACGAGGCACGTCAGCATCGCCGGCCGCTTGCTGGTGCCGCTGCATGACGTGGATGGCGAGGTCCGCAACGTGCAGACCATCGCCGCGGACGGGACCAAGCTCTACCTCGGCGGCGCGCAGAAGATGGGCACGTTCCACCTGCTTGGCGAGCTGCGGCCCGGGGAGCCGGTGCTCGTCGCCGAGGGCTACGCCACGGGTGCCACCGTCCACCGAGCCACGAACCTAGCGGTGGCGGTGGCGCTGGACACGAGCAACCTGATGGCGGTGGCCACTGCGTTGCGCGAGCAGGACTCGGCGCGGCCGATCTACATGGCGGCCGACAACGACCATCACCTGCCGCTGCGGGCGAAGCCGCTGCCGAACGCCGGGCGCGAGAAGGCGGAGGCCGCCGCCGCGGTGGTCGGCGGCACGATGCTGTTGCCTAAACCGGCTTCCGATCAAGTTGCGAAGGGAAAGGGTACGGACTGGAACGATTACGAGGCCAGCCACGGCCGGGCCGCAACACGGGCTGCGCTGCGGACAGCAGGGTTGCAGGAGCTGGCGGCGCAGGATGCACGAATGGCAGCAAGGGCGCAGGCTACCGAGCGGCAGGGAGCCGGGCTAAGCGCGTGACGGTTCCCGCTGCGCCAGTTCAGGGTTTATAGGGGCTTCCGTTTCAAAGAACGCTGGCGGCTTATACTTCCATCCGCTTGGCCCCAGAAACAAATGAACAGCGTCAGATATCGTGTCGGCCGACTATGCTGTTGTTCACGACACGCCCCAACTGCAAATCTACGATCACCTTACGCTTCTGACCGTACTTCATCACTTCAACGTAAAAGACGCGCTTACCATTTAGAATATCAGTTCCGGTGCCTATTGCCTTGCCATCCACGTGCTTTTCAGCAACGTCGATCGCCTGCCCTATAGTCATTCCGGAATCAACAAGTTCCGTTGTCTTACCGTCAGCACTTCCACATTTCCCAGTAGCGTAGACTTTACCAGAGGTGCCTAGCGCGCCAGCAGCAATCATACCAACAAGGATGGCAGTAGCAGTTTTGTATCCCATGAAGCATTCTCCTTGTGTTCACAACATGAAGCGGAGTGCCTCAAGCCACGGCGACGATCAGCGCCAGACTCTCATGTACCTTCTTGTCAGGAACACGTTGGGCAGGGGCCGTTTCTCTGTTGAATGTTTGGGCGTGTATTCCACGGCTCGAACCTTCGTAGCGACTTGTCCGGCGACCGCAGGACTGGTTTGCATCCAAATCCGGACGCAAACCAGTTTGGCCTTTTATATACGAGAAGGCGCTTGTAGCTCAGCTCCGGTCATTTCGTGCCTGGGCCTGACTGCAATCTACTCCAGCCGGAAAGTCTTCCGCAGTTGCGTTCCTCTGCACGCAAGGGGCAAGCTGTAGTCAACCGACCAGGATGCGCCCTCCATCTTTGCTGCCGCGCGCCGCCATCTGTTGCAGCATGCTGGCGAACGTATGGTCGATGTGCCACAGGCCGCGCGTGCGGATGCGAAGGTTGCGGCCGACTGGCACCGCTTCCACCGCCGACAGCAGTTGCGGCAGCCGCAGGAAGGTGGCGGTGCCGGCCAGGTGCAGCTCGGTGGCCACATTTGCATCGACCTTGCGGACGCGGAACCCGGGCCGGTGCAGGTGCCGCACGGACTCCACCACCGACAAGGCAAGGCCAGCCAGCACGCCGGTGAGCAGGTCGGTCGCGACCACGCCTACGAACGTCGCCGCCCAGATCGCCACCGGCATCCGCCCGTGCTGGCGCAGCAGCTCCAGCACGTGATGCACGCCGATCAGCCGCCAGCCCGTCACCACCAGCACCCCGGCCAGCGCTGCGGTCGGCACCAGGCGCAGGACGCCCGGCAGCAGCGCCACGAAGACCAGGATGATGACGCCGTGCAGGATGGTCGACAGGCGCGTCGTGGCGCCTGCCTGCACGTTGGCCGAGCTGCGCACGATGACCCCGGTCATGGGAATGCCGCCCAGCAGGCCGCTCAGCCCGTTGCCGACCCCCTGCGCGAACAGTTCCCGGTCATAGTTCGTCCGCACCTTGTCCTGCATCCGGTCCACCGCAGAAGCGGACAGCAGGCTTTCCGCACTGGCGACGAAAGCCAGCGCCAGTGCCGTCAGCATGACGCCGGGTTGCAGCAACTGGCTGAACGCACTGGCGTCCGGCAGGGTGACCGCGTCCCACAGCCGGTCCGGCACGGTGACGTGCAAGACTGGCAGCGCCAGCGCGGCTGCGGCTGCGGTGCCCGCGCCCACGCCCAGAAGCGCTCCTGGAATCAGGCGGAGGAAGGCTGGGCGCAGCTTTTCCCAGCCGATCATGACACCCATCGTGAGCAGGCCGACCAGGAGCGCCGCCTCGCCGCCAGCGCCGTCCAAAGGCAGCAGTCCAAGGATCGCGCCCGGCGCAGCCAGCAGGTTTTCCAAGCCGCTTGCCTGGGGCTTGTTGTCGACCAGGACCTGCAGCTGCCCAACAACGATCAGCACGCCGATGCCGGCCAGCATGCCGTGCACGACGGCGGGGGAGATGGCCCTGAACCACCGCCCCAGACGCAAAGCGCCGGCCAGGCACTGCAACGCGCCGGCCAGCAGCAGGATCGGTCCGAGTGTGCCGATGCCGTAGTCCTCGACGATGGCAAAGACCATAACCACAAGGCCCGCTGCCGGGCCGCTCACCTGCAAGGGCGAGCCGGACAGCAGCCCGACCGCGATGCCGCCGATGATGCCGGTCAGCAGCCCCCGCTCGGGCGGCACGCCGGACGCGATGGCGATGCCCATGCACAGGGGCATGGCCACCAGGAACACAACGAAGGACGCCGAAACGTCGCGTGCAAGCCAACTGGGCACGATGCTACTCCGCGGCCAGGGGCGCTGCCGTGCCCGCGGGGCTGGGACGTGGCGCGACGGCGATGGGCGGCGTGTCGCCGTGAATCGGCGTGAACAGGCCAGTGTCACCATCGAGCGCAAGCACGGCGCCATGTTCCAGTTGGAACAGCCAGCCGTGCAGGGTCAGGTTGCCCGCTGCAAGCCCTGCGGCAACGGACGGATGCGTGCGCAGGTGGTTGATCTGCACCGCCACGTTCTCCATTGCCAGCGCGCGGTGGCGCTCCTCGTGGGGGGCGTCGCAGCTCAGGGTTCGCTCGACGATGCTCTGCGCGGCTTGGCTGTGGCTGAGCCATGCTGCGACGTTCGGCATGCTCGCAAGCGTTCCAGGATTCAGCAGCGCCCCCATCGCGCCGCAGTCGGAATGGCCGCAGACGATGATGTCCCGCACGCCCAGAGCCAGCACGGCATATTCGATGACCGACGACACTCCGCCATTCCTCTGCATGAAGGGCGGCACGATGTTGCCGGCGTTGCGACACACGAACAGCTCGCCGGGGCCGCACTGGGTGATCATCTCAGGGATGACCCGGCTGTCGGCGCAGGAGATCATCAGCGCCTTCGGCTTTTGGCCGTCATGGACCAGCTTGCGGTAGAGCGCTTGCTCCCGCGGGTAAACCTCGTCTTGGAACCGGGCGACGCCGCGCGCCATGGCGCGGAAGGGGTTTGTGGCTTCGAGATCGGCTTGGGTGTTCGACGTCATATGTGGGCTCCTTGCAGGGTGGGTGCAAAGGCCGCAAACGTACGTTGTTTCGGTGGACACGGGTCCCCCCGGGCCATTGACCACCGCGTACGCTTACGGTGATCCGACATCGCAGGTTGGCCGGCGTTTGGCGCCAGCGGCCTGCCAGAGGGGCCCGGATCAGTTATGTAAGTTGTAACTAGTGCAGGTGGCGGGTTGCACGCAAGATATAGATTCAATTCTCAAGCTTACTTACATTAACGCCAGTGCTAATTAAAGATTTATGACTGTCGTCTGCGCCTATCCAACGTGAAAGCACATGATGTCTTATTTTAAAAGCGCGGGATGTACATCACTTATGTCTAAATTTTGATTCACGTTTATGCGTAAGTTCTGAGCCAACTTGTTTATGCTCTCCGTTCTTATTTGATTCAGCATCAGCCGCCGCCTTTACGCCTCTCGTCAGCACCGGCCCATAATCGTCTAGGCTCGTCACAAGCTTGAGCCAAGTGTTTGTGCCTGCTTTTCCCGATTGGGTTCAGTGCCGACCGTCGCCGCTGCGGACGCTTCCACCGTGGCACCATCGGCCACGCGTGCCTCACGCCCAATCGTTTCCACGCGGGTCCAGATGGCACGCTCGCGTTCGCGCACCTTGGCCCGCGCCTTTTTCACTTCGTCCATTGTCTTACCTTGAGAATGGCCCTCCACATCACGGCAGCAGGTGCGGTTGGACCAGCGTGAACCAGGAGATGAGTGCCGCAAGGCCGGCCGCGATGCGGACCGGCACCGGGACGCGCCGCTGGCCATAGCGCCAGGAGCTGGACCGAGATGGGCGTGGGCGGTGCCACCACCCAGTCACGGGCCGCGCCGACCCAGAGCGCGCCAATGGCAACGGCGGAGGCCCGGATGCGGGAAGGGAGCCGGCTACAGCCTCAATGACCGCCCGCGCCGTGGCAGAATCCACCCGGAACAGCTCACGGCGCTTGCGCACGCGATGGCTGCCCAGCATCCGATGCACCGCCTGTTCCGCGGCAGCCATGTCGGACACGGGGGAGCAGCAGGCGATGGCGCAGGGGGCAAGCAGGCCGGAAACCGAGGTGATCTCCGCCGCCCGGGTGCGCGGGTCGCGTCCCGTCCTGCCCACCTTGACCATGCCGAGCTTGTCCCACGCCGGATGCGTCAGGACGTAGACCCAGCCGGGGCCGGTCACGCCGTGGACGCAGCCGTGGGCCGCTCGCCTGCCGTTGCTTTAGCCGTGGCGGCATCAGCCGCCCGTGCTTGTTGCCCCGTAGCTTCGACGGCACCCCACACCGCCTTGCTACGCTCGACAGGGATCACCTTGGCCTTGTCTGGTGCGGCGGCAGCGCCAGTGGCGGCGGGTGTGGCTGCTTGGACGGCAGCAGGTGCCGCCGTGGCGGCGGCTGCCGGCGCCGGAGCTGCCGTGCGCCTGACGGCGGCGGCCCGCCTTGGTTGTGGGGCGACAGCGGCCTTTGCGGGCGCGGCTTCTGCCTTTTCGGCCGACGCCGACGCCGTGACCGTGTTCGTGACCTTGGTGGCTTCCTTCGGCGCGGCGATGCCGACCGACGCCGTGGACTCTGCCGCCTTGGCCGGGGGCGCCTGGACCGGAGCGACAGCGGCTGTCCGGCGTGCCGCTTCCTGTTGGTCGGTTGCGGTGGGCTTGTAGCCTTCCGCCTTCATGCCGCGCACTTGCGCTTGCACCCACGCTTCGCGCTGGAAGTCCGTGGTGCCCTTGAGGCGCACCGTGTCCCAGCCGCGCAACTGCGCCAGGTCCAGCATGGCGCTGACGGTCTGCTTGTCATCCAGCTTGGTGGAGATGCGCGTGGGGTTCGCCCGCATCACCTCCTGCTTCTGCTGGTAATCGGCGTAGTAGCGCCGAGCGCCGAACTTGTCCGCCGTGTACAGCCCATGCTGCTGCGCCACAGGGTCCGGCTTGTCCGGTTCGGCCGGGCGGCGGCGGAAGAAGCCGCCACGCGCTGCCGGGACAGCCTGAACCGGGTTCGGTTCAGGGGTGGCCTCGCTGCGTGCCCGGCGTGCGGCGGAGGCTAGATCAGCGGGCGTTGCTGCCTGGACCGGCGGTTCCGCTGCTGTGCCGCGCACCGGCTCAATGCTGTTGTCGCTTCCCCACATGCTGCCCCTCCTCCCTATTCAGCGGCTGCCGGCAGCGCCTGCCGCCGGTAGCTTGTTTGACCCAATACGACGGCGATCTCCGGCCGCCGGAAGCCGATGGCGGCGCCGTGCCGCATCGGGCGCTGGTTGCGGACGAGGGTGATCCGTTCATCGTCGCGCATGTCGGCCAGCAGCTCGTCCGGCTTGGCCAGCTCCCGGCTGATCTCGTGCTCGTTGGTGTTGGTGCCGCGCGACCCGCTCTGCACCATCTCCATCGGGTGGCCGGACTTGCCCTTGTTGCTGCCTGACGAGACAGCCTTGGCGCCGTAGGTGCCGAGCATGGCGGCCAGCTCGCGTGCGCTGTCCAGGTTCTGGATGCCGGCATAGGTGCGCCAGGACAGGCCATCGAACCACGCCTTCTTGCCGCCTTGGCCCCACACCTCCTCGATCTGCCCTTCCGACTGGTAGAACAGTTGCAAGGTGATCTTGGACTTGCGCCCTTGATCGCGGGCGATCTTGAGCGACGGGTCACGGCCGAGCAGCACCGCTTCGTCCAGAGGGAACAGCACGCGCCCGTTCACCGCGCCCTTGGCGGCGAACACCGCATCAAGGTGGCAGCCCACCAGCACCCGCGCCACGGCCGGGGTGTGTTCCAGCGCCTCCT
>CAXTCN010000159.1:0-10165 GCA_964242575.1 uncultured Acetobacteraceae bacterium
TCGCCTCCTGCATGGCCAACGTGGCCTGCGGCAACGCCCGGCTCGGCCACGCCCACGCGCTGTCGTTGCCGCTTGAGGGACACCTCGACTTGCCGCACCCCACGGGCGTCGGCGTGCTGCTGCCGGGCGTAACCGCGTTCAACCTCGCGGTCCTGCCAGACAAGGTGCGCCCGCTGGCCGAGGCGCTGGAAGTGGACGCCGCCGGTCTGTCCCGCGGGGAAACCGTGGCCGCCTGCGCCGCCGCCATACGCGCGCTGTATGCCGACATCGGCTTCGCCGACCGCCTCACGCCCGACCAGCTTCCCCGGCAGCGCGTGCGCGAGATGGCGGAGCGCGCCGTGCCCGGGCTGTATGCCGGGTTCTCAGAGGAGGTTGCGAGCGGCCCGGCCGCGGTCGGCGAGCACACCGTGATCGCCAGCTCCGCTGCCCGCAAGATGACAGTAGCGCAGGCCGAGCGCATCTTCGACAATTGCCTGGCCTGATTGGGACGCCGCCATGCCGCAGCCGATCCTGCACCATTATGACTTTTCGCCGTTCAGCGAGAAGGTCCGCCTGGCTTTCGGCTTGAAGGGAATGGAATGGGGCGCGGTGGACGTGCCCGTCGCCATGCCCAAGCCAGACCTGATGCCGCTGACGGGCGGCTACCGCCGCGCCCCGGTGATGCAGGTGGGCGCCGACGTGTACTGCGACACCCTGCTGATTTTGCGCGAGATCGAGCGGCTGCGGCCGGAGCCGAGCCTGTATCCGGACGGCCAGGAGGGCCTCGCCCACGCGCTGAGCTGGTGGGCCGAGCGGACCACCTTCGTGCCGGCCGCGTCGCTGGCCACAAGCGTCATCGGCGATAGGCTTCCGGCTGAGTTCATCGAGGAGCGCAAGGCCTTTATGAACCATGATTTCAGCAAGGAAGCCTCGTTGCGGGACCGGCCGCTGAACGTGCAGCGCCTCCATGCGCACATGACCTGGCTGGCGCTGATGCTGCGCGATGGCCGCGACTTCCTGCTGGGTCAGGCGCCGTCGGCCGCCGACCTGTCCGCCTATCACACGATCTGGTTCGCCCGGAAGAACGGCGGCCCGGAGGCCGAGGCGGCGCTGCCCCTCGGCCCCGTACTGGGATGGATGGGCCGCGTCGCGGCACTCGGCCATGGCGTGCGCCGGGACATGCCGGCAAACGAGGCCTTGGACATTGCGCGGGCGTCGGAGCCGCGGGACACTGGCCTTCCCGCGGATGGAGACCCGTCCGGCCTGCGCGCCGGGCAGGACGTGGTCGTGCGGGCAGACGATCGCGGGCGGGACCCGGTCCGCGGCACCCTGGTGGCGGCGGACGCGCAGGAGATCGTCGTCCTGCACCGCAACGACCGGGTCGGCGCCGTCCACATCCACTTCCCGCGGGCGGGCTTCGACGTCCAGCCCGCGTGACACAGCGGACCCGCCGCAAGCAGGAGACAAAAGGTGTCGCTCGAAGCAGACAAGCAGACCGTGCGTGACTACTTAAGGCGTTCCTGGCAAAGGACCTGGCCTGGTTTAAGGAACACATCGAGCCAGGCTTCCGGCGCCATGACCCTGGCTTGCCCTTCGAGGTGGTCGGGCCGGAAGGGGTCGAGCGCCTCGCCGACTTCCTGCTGCCCGCGATCTCCGACATGCAGCTCGACCTTGAGGATGTGATGGCCGAGGACGGCAAGGTGGCGGTGCGGCTCGTGATCCGCGGCACGCACCGGGGCGACTTGGCAGGCATCGCGCCCATGGGCCGGCCCATCGAGGTCGGCGTGCTGGACCTGTTCCACTTGCGCGACGGCAAGCTTTCGGAGCATTGGGCCTTGTTCGACAACCTCGGGATGCTGCGGCAGCTCGGCGTCACGTCGATTTGACCAGAATCCCAGCGGCAGGATGGTCTGCCAAGCATCGGCACGGCGCGGCTCGCCGGGAGGGGGTGGCGCTCCGTAAGCTGAATGACCTTGCCGGCAGCGTCCCTGCGTTCAGGCGATCTTTGTCAGGTGGTGAAGCGTCCACTCCGCCGCCAGCTCGTCGGTGCGGCCCTTGAACGCTTCCAGGTGCGGCGCTTCCATACGCCGTTCCCAAAGCGGCACGGTTTGCCAGTTCTCGTACAGCGTGAAGAACCCGGCATCGTCGTTGGCGACGTGCAGGTCGTAGTTGAGACAACCCTCCTCCGCACGGGTCGGCTGCACGAGGCCGGTCAGCAACTCCCGCAGCTCGGCCTCCTTGCCAGGCTTGGCCTTAATTTGGGCGACGAGCGACAAGACTGGCACGGGTGCCTCCTTGGCTGAAATCGGGTAACTTGCAAGACGGGAAACGGGAGTTTGCCGCGTGCGCCGCTGGGGAGCAAGGCACTCCAGCGATTGAGAAGGGAGACGCCACCATGGACAAGGGCACAGCCGCCGGGCCAAGCTTCGCCCGCTTCGACCTCAGCGCCATCGCAGCCGGCCTGCCGGAAACGGCGAGCACGCTGCTCGTGGACCGTTACCTGACCGACCTCGAGGCGGCCAGCGCGCGCGTGTTCCGCGTTTATCGCGACACGCCGCCCCACTACCACGCCAACAGCGACGAGTACCTTTACGTGCTGTCCGGCCGCGGCACGTTCTGGATGGGGAACCCGGGCGACAAGGCCGAGTTCGCACCCGGCGACCTCCTGTTCTTTGAGCGCGGCGTGGTCCACGCCTTGCCGGACCTGGTGCAAGAACCCGTCGTGTTCCTGTCGGTGGATGCGCCGCGGCGTGACCCCAAGGACGTGATCTTCGTTGATCCGGAGGCCGGCACGCCCGAAAGCTTTATCCAGGCGCAACGCTAGGCGTCACCCGGCGAAGGAAATCCCCCATATGGCATTGTCAGGTTGATGGTTGAGGCCCTGCCGAGGGCTGGCGGCTGATCAAGATCTCACGCGGCGGGCGCGAGGCCGACCACCTCGCGCCAGGTGCGGAAGGCGGCGTCGCGAGCGGCACGGTGCTGGTCGGCGGTCAGGCGATGGCGACGGAGCTGGAAGTGGTTGTGGGTGCGGCTGTGGGTTGAGAGAAAGCGCTGCATGTGCCGTGCCGACTTGAACCGCTGCATGTGCCGCTCACGTCGTCGCGTCGGCTGATGCGACACCTCGGCCCGGTTGTTCAGGCACTTGCTTTGCCGATGCTCGACGTGCGGCAGGATCTCGGGCTTCGCGGCCGCGTAGCTCCTGAGCTTGCCTGTCACGATGACCCGCGGCGCGTGTTGCAGGCCCTTGAGCCGCTTGCGGAGGAAGCGCTTTGCGGCTTTGGCATCGCGTCGGCTCTGCACCAGGATGTCGAGCACGTTTCCATGCTGGCCCACCGCTCGCCAAAGGCAGTGCACTTTGCCGCGGATGCGGAGGAACACCTCATCCAAATGCCACTTATCGCCCGGTTTCGGGCGACGCCGCTTCAGGGTATTGGCAAACAGCCGGCCGAAGCGCAGGCCCCACTCCTGGATGTTCTCGTGGGACACCACCACGCCACGGGCAGCCAGGATCGTCTCCACGTCGAAAGCTGAGGCTGAAGCAGTGATACAGCCAGACCGCGTGCTCAATCACCTCAGCCGGGAAACGGAAGCCGCGGCAAGGATTGAGGGACGTCGCCATGCCAGCCAAGCTGCCACGGAGCAGCCGAGGCCGCCAAGCCGACAAGGCCCCACCAGCGCCTCCCGCCCGCGCTAATGCGGCCGCAGCGGCAGATCGAGCGTCATCGGTATAAGGTAATAATCGCTTGCGGCGGTGCTGAGATGGGTGCGGCGGCGATGAATGAGCACCGGATCGGGTGTCACGCTGCCCAGCCGCACGCCGCCTATATCGACGCTCAATAGGGATCCGATCACGAAGTCGGCACCCGCGTTTTCAACATCCAGCGCATAGTAGAATTCGTTTAGACGATCGGCCCAGCAAGCCAGCCGGACGTCCTACGGAAGAGTCCGGACGTCGAAGGCGGACAACGGGAGCGCAGTCGACAAAGACCGGTCTTTGCTGTCAGTCATCCGAGAGTGCACATGTCTCCAACGTTACTACGCCGGCTGCCGATCCGTTTCCGTGATGAGCGTGCCGCCGCTGTCAATTTTTTCACACTATGCATGCGCCGGGCCAGAAACCTAGGGTAATCGCTTTAACGGCTCAGGGATTTTGGAGCGGCCTAAAGTCTGATCTGGACTTTGGCCATTTTCGTGCTGTCGGACCTGAGTTGCGTGTGATCGAGCCTGGGGCTTTTGGCTGAGGTGGTGTTGCAAATCTCTCCTCGACGCTGAATGAGGGGCGAGCAGATGCTGGCAGAACGGACGGGCGACACGGCGCAGGCAAGGCTGGGTTCCTGGATGGAGCCGTTCAGCGCAGCCTTCACCGCGCCCACGTGGCCGCGTGTGCTGGCGCTGGTCGCCGGCGCCATCCTGAGCCCCGGGCGACGCACCGTCGCTGCTGCTTTGCGCGTCACCGGCCTCGACCAGGGTCCACGCTTCACCAACCGCCACCGGGTTCTCAACCGCGATCGCTGGCCCAGCTTGCGGCTCGCGCGCCGCCTGTGCCGTTTGCTGGTCAGCGCCTTCGCCACTGACGGCCCCGTCGTGATCGGCCTCGACGACACGCTGGGGCGCTGGTGGGGCGCGCAGATCGCGGCACGGGGCATCCACCGCGATCCGGTCCGCCCTTCGCAGGGCCATTTCGTCAGGGCGAGCGGCCTGCGCTGGCTCTCGGCCATGCTGTGCCCAACGTGTCTTGGGCTGGGCGGGTTTGGGGCTGGGCGGGCCTGGGGCTTGCCGTTCCTGGCCGCGCTCGCGCCCTCCGGGCGTTACGCCAGCCAGCGCCGGAAGCGGCACAAAAGCTGGCCGGCTGGGGGCAGGCAGGCTCTGCCGCAGGCGTCACGGTGGTTGCCGGATCGCAAGATCATCGCCGTGGCCGACAGCAGCTTCGCCGCGAGCGGCCTGCTGGACATCGTGCGGCGGCGCATGGGCATGATCACGCGCCTGCGCCTTGACGCGCGGTTGTTCAACCCGCCTGCGCGCCGCCGGCCTGGCGCCATCGGGCGGGCGTGATCGGCAAGCGGCAGGCCACCCTGGCCGCCTTGTGCCGATCCGCCACGTGCTGGTCCGCGATGTCAAAGGCGAGCTTCGCCCCCAAGCGTCCCTGTGCGCCGGGCTTGACGCGGACCCGGTCGACATCCTGCGCTGGTTCGTCCGGCGCTGGCCGATCGAGGCCGCCTTGGCCGAAGCGCAGGACCACGCCCGCGCTGCTCGGGCTGTTCTCCCTGGTCACCCTGTGGGCGCATGACCTGTGTGCCAGGGCGGCGTCGGCGCCTCGGGCTGCGAGCTGGCGCTCAAAACCGCTGCCCACGTTCAGCGACGCGTTGGCCCGGGTGCGCCGCGCGCTGTGGACACACCATGATTTCCACACGCCCCCCGCCACGCCAGACCTCGTCAAATTGCCCCGCGCCACCATCGACGCCCTGATCGGCGCTGCCTGCTGCGCCGCATGAAGGGCAGCAGGCGAGCATGGGATCAGGACGGCCGCCTCGAGGCTTCGAGGGATCAGGCCCATGCGGCGCCATGGCTTTCCGTGGCTGGCCTGCTACCACCCCCTGCGGCGCCAGTGCCATGCGCCACAACAGCGCGGCCATCGGCTTCGTGTCCCGCCCAGTGATCCTGGAGGCCGCCAAGCGCCTCGGGCTGGCGGAGGGGCAGATGCTGGTGGCCGGAAGCGAGGAGGAGATGACGCTCGCCTTCGACTTGGCCCTTCATGCCGCCAAGCAGGCCCGCTCGCGGGCGCTGGACCGCTACGCGCGGGCGACGCCGCCGCCCGGCTCCGACGAGGCGCGCGCGCTCGACGCCATGCGCCATGCCCGCTTCTCGATCTGGCGCGTCGAACGCCGGCACGAGACGGCCGGGCTGGTCGTCGCCGACAGGCTGCGTGAAACAGAACAGGGGCTGGTTGACGAGAAGCTGGAAGCGAGTGCCCGGAGAACATGGCGTTTGCCGGGCGCGCCTGCGAACCCGACGGCTTCGCGATGACCCGCGCCTCGCCACCGCCATCCACCGTGCCACCCTCGATAGCGGCATCATGGACCACGTCGCCTACAAGCGAAGCTCCATGCCACGCAGGCGTGGCCGAAAATAGCCAAAGCCAAGCTAAGGGCTCATCCGGAAACAAATGTTCGAACTGATGGGCGTGGTTCAGAACCTGCTCGTTTCGGGTTTACACAAGACGCGCGGAAACGGCCGGCCTGTGAGGGTCGGGTTTCGGTTCGAACAGTGTCCGGTGCGGGAGGCGGTTCGCCTCCCCGGCTCACGGCGTCGAACAGGGCGTGGACCTTGCTGCCCATCCGCGCGCGCAGCCGGTTCCATCCCTGCCAAAATGCGGGCGAGGTGGAGGGCAGGCGGTGCAGCACGCAGGCGTCCCGCACGAGGGACTCCGGGACGGCGTGAGCGTGCGCGATCGCGGCCAGCTTGTCGTCAAGCGCGCCGGCGAAGGCGAGCAGGTCATCGCGCTGGTTCTGCAGCGCGACGCGCACCGGGCGGAGGTGTCGTGGGTCCTCGGGCTCGCGGGTGGCAAGCTCCTCGACGATGAAGTCGAACAGCTCTCGCCGCGTTGCCAGGGCCGGGCCGGCTAGGGTGAAGGCGTCGTGACGCAGCCAGTGCACGAGCGTTCGGATGTCGCGGGCCAGCCCGTTCGCCTGGCCCTCGCTCTGCCGGGCCAGCGCCAGTTGGGCGGCAAGCTCGTGGTCTGGAGCACCCTGGCTGGTGCGGCCCATCCTGGTCTGCAGCGCCTTGCGTCGCGACACAGCGCCCTTGCCAAGGCGCAATAGCGTGTTGGCCAGGCCCTCGCACGGGCGCTGGATGTGGAACACGTTGCCGTGGCACGGCGTGTCGCCCCAGGCGGCCCTTTGCCCGGCGCGCAAGCCTTGCCCCGCGTCGGCGATCGTATGGTCAGGATCGAGCCCCTACTGGGCGACGTCGAGCAGGTGCACGCCCCAGGTGTCGGTGCCACGGCGCCGCTCTGCCGCCAGCAGGCAGCAGTGCGTCGACGTGGCGTCGACGCCGGCCAGCACGGGCGTGGCGCCCTGGAAGATCTCATCGTGCAAGCCCACCCGAATGCTCGATAGGTCCTGGTCGTGGTTGATCGCGCTCGCCTCTCGCGTGGCTGCCTGGAGCACGTCGTGGACGCAGCCCACGCTGATCGACGCGCCCAGCAGGTCGCGCAGAACCTCCACGACGCCGCGATGCGAGCTGCGGCAGATCAGCGTCAGCCCAACGATCACCTGGCGCGGCCAGGCCTTGATGACCGCCACCTCGAACAGCACCTCGCCGTCTGAAACCGCAGGCGAGAAAGCATCATCCAACGCCGCGACAGCTTTGTGCGCCTGCTGGTGGATGAACTTGCGGCCCGCCCCGTGCCGCACCGCCAAATCGCTGACCGTCTCCGATCGCGCCAGCGCCTGAATGGCCAGGTCCTTGCGGCCACTCCCGGGCAGCCCCGCCGCTGCGCCAACACGTCAATCCATCTCGCACCACACCTGAAAAACTCAGGCTGCCGTCACCCGACCCGGCAACCCCAAATCGGCTCCAGCTGTGACCCAGCTTTGAACCAGGCCGCCTGCACCGGTTCAGCCACGCCGTGGTCCGTTCCACAATCCAGCGCTTGGGCAGCACCACGAACTTGCCCGCGTTGCATCGCCCGACGATCTCGACGTTCACCGCCCGGCAAGCCTGCTTCATGCCCTTCTGGAACTTCGGCCCTTGGTAGCCCGCATCGGCGTAAAGCTTGAGCAGGAACGGACACAGCCCGAACAAGCTTGCCATCAGCAGCACGCCGCCGTCCCGGCTTTCGCGAAGCGGAGCCGCTTCGCTGTCGCCCGAGGGGTCCTGGATGCCGGCGGCGTGGGCGACCGCCGCCGTTAGCAAGCCCCGGGTGTCTACGAGGACGTGGCGCTTCTTGCCTTTGATCCTTTTGCCCGCGTCAAAGCCGGACCAGTCAATCGAGCGCCCCCTCTTTCGGTGCGCTTGACGCTTTGGCTGTCAATGTCCGGCGAACCCCTTGGTTCGACGATGGCCACTGTTGGGCTGGCATCGCGCCCGGCCTGTTCGCGGCACAGGGCGTAAAGCGCGTGGTGCAGGCGGTCGAGCGTGCCGTCGTGCTGCCAACGGCAGAAGTAATGGTTGACCGTGCTGCGCGGTGGCAGGTCCTTCGGGATCGCACGCCACTGGCAGCCCGTGCCCAGCACATACATCAGCCCGTTCACCACCTCGCGCACGTCCACCGTCTGCTTGTTGCCGCCCCGTTTGGCGCGCGGGATCGAGGGCTTGACCAACGCCCATCCCTGGTCGGTCAGGTCGCTCGGGTAGCGCAGCTTGCTTCGGTCGTAGCGGGCGCGGTTGGCAACCGTCCACATCAAGCGGCCTTCACACAACTGATCTCGCCCGACATAGAGTCACAACCAACTGCCGCAATTCAACATGATCGTGGACAGACACTATGAGCGAGTGGAGGTGAGGTTCCCCGGGCGCCTCGCCAGGATTGGCCTTCCGTTCCAAACCCAGGCTCAATTCCATTAGGTTGACGGAGACGTACGTGTTTACTACCTATAGGTATCATTTTCCCATTCAGAGGGATTGGAATACGGCATGCTTGATAATTCTGCTGCAGCATCAAACACTGGGCTTGAACCCAGTCCTGCATCGTCATCGTCACGCTCCGCCGAGCCACTTCGCGTAGCAATCCTTTGGAAGTATCCGGATCTCGGTTTGTACTCCCATGCTGAGTTCGATTACTTGTATAATGGAATTGGCCATAATAATGGCAACTTAGCCTTTGCCTACGCAGTAGGTAGTCACATAACGAACCCAGTAAAGTACTTCGGTTGGAGTACACAGTCGCAAACATTAAAAGAGAATGCCGACATTGTTGTAATTCCTTGCGCAAACCAACTCGGACGCCATACTGACTATGGCGCGATGGCTGATAGCTTAGAGAAATCAGGTTTGCCCATAGTAGCCATCGGCCTTGGCGCGCAAAGCGACAATTACGACCGGGACATCGAGTTAACCGATGGCACGCTTCGGTGGGCAAGAGTCATCGCGAGCTCCAACAGGTCGTCATCCTCAAACATGTACACGCGTGGTGCTTACACTTCCAGTCAACTTGACAAAATCGGGTTAACCGGAAGCATAGCTGGCGGCTGTCCCTCTCACTTCATTAATCAGGCGCCTGGGCTAGGGCAGCGGATTCACGCGAAGTGGTCACAAATAGCGTTGCCGCGCTCTCTATGCGTGGCCGCAGGTCACCAGGCATGGACGAAGACGCGTGAGATTGAGCACCAACTTATCAGCTTGATGATGGATCCAATTGCGCCAGGGCAATACGTTGTCCAGTCTATGGCAGAGATGGTTAAGATTTCCCGCGGTATCTTCGACAACATAGATGCAAACGCATTAACACAAATCCACAATCATACGGTTCCTCACTACAGCCTGGAGGAGTTTAAGGTTTGGTGTCGCAACTATGTGCGATCGTTCTATAATGTGCCAGCCTGGATGGATTCTCTTCGTCGTTACGATCTGACTGTTGGCGCCAGGTACCATGGCGTCGCACTGGCGCTCCAGGCTGAACAAATGGGCATCACTGTTACCGTTGACTCCCGCACTCGGGAGTTGTGCGAGAATACGGGCGTTCCTCACGTCGATGCGACGCAGCTCACAGCCCCGATAACCCGAGTGAGCTTAAAAAAGCTTATCCAGTTTGATCCTGGGGCTTACGACCTGCATCGCAGCGCTGGCGCATCCAAGTACATGGATTTTTTGTCAGCGAATGGCCTACGGCCAGCGGCTTTCCTGCATCGGATCGCAGCGGGCAAGTAATGCGACCAAACCGTTCCGGATTTCAGGCCTGATTGCACCCATGACCGAGCACTGCGAGCCACCGCTTGGGACACCGCCAGCCTTGGCTTGGCGGACCGGTTTACCTGGCGCTGGAGAACCAAGTGCCCTGCCTTGCTGCGACCGGCCCGGCTTCATCGTTCAGACCCCGCTGCAAACGACATGTATGTTCGTGGTCGCAAACCAAGCGGCACGCGAGCTGCAACAATCGCTTCCATGCGAACCGGCCTGCTTTGGCCGTAAGATGCACCCCTTTCAAGGTCTTTGAACCGGCCTCAGGTGCCGCGTTCTGGTTTAAAGA
>CAXTCN010000160.1:0-10138 GCA_964242575.1 uncultured Acetobacteraceae bacterium
CCAACAAACCTTACGCGGGCAGCTCGTCTCTCAACCGGGTTGAGCAGCTACGATCGAGCTTCGGGGACGAAGTCAAAACTTCTACATGCTGTAGTGGCCACGCCGGCAACTCGCATCTATGCAATATGTTAGCTGATGGAAACTCCACGTTCCGGGGCAACTTCCTGGTGTTCGCAACGACGTGCCATGACTTCCTCGGGGCGCTAATCAAATTCACTGACCCGAAGGTAGCCTGAAATAGTTAAGAGATTATGTATATTTGGGGTGTAGAACGTCTATGGGACTTCCGTCGTGAAATGTAGCTAGGGGTAAGATCGTGGACCAGGCTACCTGCCGTCCCCGTGAGTGTTCCAGCCTTGAACAGCGGGCCGGCTGCGCCATACTTCGACCATGACCACCGCGTCCCTGACCTCGGCCGCCCCTGTCGTCCGGGCATCCGCGCTTGCGCCGCTGCCGGAGGCGCTGGCGTGGGTCGAGGCGCATACGACGGTGCTTGACGCCGAGACGCTGGACACCGCCACCAGTCTCGGGCGGGTGCTGGCTGAAGCGGTTATCAGCCCGGTGGACTGGCCTGTGGCCGACTGCGCGGCAATCGAGGGGTATGCGGTGCGGGCCTCGGACACCGAGGGAGCGGGCGAGTACAGCCCCATTCCGCTCGATGCGGCCCCGATTGCGCCGGGAGTGGCGCTGCCATCGAACATGGACGCCGTGTTGCCGCTGGCGGCGGCAGAGGCGGTGGTGGACACCCTGCATGTCAGCGCCGCCGTGGCCGTGGGCGCCAACGTGGCGCGCCGGGGCAGCGAAGTCCGGGCGAGGCACGAGGCCATCCCGGCCGGTGCCGTGCTGCGAGCGCAGGAGCTGGCGCTGCTGGCTTTGCTCGGGGTGGGGCGGGTTGCGGTGGTGCGGCGGCCCCGGGTCGGGCTGGTCGTGTTCGGGCATGCCGGACCGGACGCGCTGACGCCATTGCTGCGGGCGCTCGTGGCCGGTGATGGCGGCGTGGCGGAGGCGCTGCCCGGCGAGTATGGCGCGGATTGGGCGCGCGCTGGCCGGTTTGATTTGGTGATGCTGGCCGGGCGCTCCGGAGAAGGGTTGGGCGACGACGCGCCGGACGCGTTGCGTCATGCCGGAGGCACGCTCGATCTGCACGGCGTGGCACTCCGGCCCGGTGAGACCGCCGGGCTGGGGCGGCTAGGCGAGGTGCCGGTCGTGCTGCTGCCTGGCATGCCGCTCGCGTGCCTGTCGGCCTATGCCATGCTGGCGGCTCCGGCGCTGCGGCGGCTCAGCGGACGGACAGCGCCCGCGGTGCGGGAGGTGCCACTCACTCGGCGCATCAGCTCGGCCGTAGGCTTCACCGAGCTGGTGCGCGTGCGGGTGCGGGACAATGAGGCCGCGCCGCTGGCCGGACCGGAGGGCGGCGGCCTGATTGGCGCAGTGCAGGCGGACGGATTTGTAGTGATGCCGGACGGCAGCGAGGGCTTTGACGCCGGCCGCATCGTAACGGTGCACCCCTACCCATGAACGCGTGGCGCGAAGCCGCGCGGCAAAGCCAGTTCCTCGATGTGGTGTCCCGCGACGAGGCCGAGGCGCGGTTCCGCCGCCACCTGCGCATGACGCCGCTGGGCAACGAGGCGGTGCCGCTGGCCGAGGCGCGCGGCCGGGTGCTGGCGGCGGACGTGGCGGCGCCAGTGGACGTGCCGGGCTTTGACCGCGCCAGCGTGGACGGCTTCGCGGTGCGGGCCGTTGACACCGGCGGCGCCAGCGACACGCAGCCAGCGGCGCTGCGGCTCAACGCGGAGCTGCTGACCCCCGGCGTGCAGCCCGGCATCGCGCTGCTGCCCGGCACCGGCACCGTGGTCGCGACTGGCGGGATGCTGCCCCGCGGCGCCGACGCGGTGGTGATGGTGGAGCACACCGAGACCGCCGGCCAGGGCATCGAGGTGCAGCGCCCCGCCGCGGCCGGGCAGTTCATCGCGGGCGCCGGGTCGGACATCGCGCGCGGCGAGACGGTGCTGCGCCGCGGCCGCGTGCTGGGCGCGCGGGAAATCGGCATGCTGGCGGCGGTGGGCCTGGGCACGGTCCCGGTGTGGCGTCGGCCGCGCGTGGCGATCCTGTCCACGGGTGACGAGCTGGTGCCGCCCGGGGGTCCGATCCAGCCGGGCCAGGTGTATGACAGCAACGCCGCCATCCTGGCCGCCTCGGTCGAGGAGCTGGGTGGGCTGCCGCTGCGGCTCGGCATCGTGGCGGACGACCCGGCTGCGCTCCAAGCGGCACTCGACCGGGCATTGGCGGAGGCGGACCTGGTTCTGCTGTCCGGCGGCACGTCGAAGGGCGCGGGCGACTTGGCGTCCCAGGCCGTGGGACGGTTGGACAACCCCGGCGTGGTGGTGCACGGCGTGGCGCTCAAGCCCGGCAAGCCGCTGTGCCTCGCGGTGCAGGACGGCGTTCCGGTCGCGGTGCTGCCGGGCTTCCCGACCTCGGCCATCTTCACGTTCCACGAGTTCATCGCCCCGGTGCTCCGCGCCATGGCCGGCCTGCCTTCGGAGCGCGCCATGCTGGTGGACGCGACCTTGCCGCTGCGCATCGGCTCGGAGCGCGGGCGGACCGAGTATGTCATGGCCTCGTTGATGCAGGGCGCGGACGGGCTGGCGGCGTACCCGACCGCCAAGGGGTCCGGCGCGGTCACCAGCTTCGCGCAGGCGGACGGGTTCTTTGCGGTGCCGGCGCTGGTGGACAGCGTCGCGGCGGGCACGCGGGTGCAGGTGCAGTTGATTGGCCCGTTGCGCACCGCTGACCTCGTGATGATCGGCAGCCACTGCACCGGGCTTGATGCCCTGATTGGCTTGCTGGAGGCGGACGGCCTTGCGGTGAAGTCGCTGGCGGTCGGCAGCCTGGGCGGGCTTGCGGCGGCGAAGCGGGGCGAGTGCGACATCGCCGGCGTGCACCTGCTGGACCCGGCCAGCGGCACGTATAACCGGCCTTTCCTCACTGATGGCTTGACCCTGGTTCCCGGCTATGGGCGGCTGCAGGGCGTGGTGTTCCGGGCGGACGATGTGCGGTTCCAGGGCTGCGCCACAGCGGCCGACGTGGTGCGCGCCGCCGGGCCGGACGCGTTGCCAGAAGCATTGATGGTGAACCGCAACGCTGGGTCCGGCACCCGGGTGCTGATTGACCAGGTGCTGGGCGGAACCAAGCCGCCGGGCTACTCGAACCAGCCGAAGTCGCACAATGCGGTGGCGGTCGCTGTCGCGCAGGGCCGGGCGGATTGGGGCGTCGCGATCCAGACCGTGGCGCGGCAGTATGGCCTGGGGTTCCTGCCGCTGCAGGCCGAGCAGTACGACCTCATCGTGCCCACCGCCCGGCTGGACCGCGCGCCGGTGCAGCGGTTCCTGGCGCTGCTGCGCTCGCCCGCGGCACAGGAGGCGCTGCGGGACCAGGGCTTCGACCCCACATAGGCCGGCATGATGATCCGCCCCAACCCCGACGACCCGCGGCTGACGGTCGGCCTCACCGGCACCGACCACACCGGCGCGCCGGTGGACACCCGCGTGCCAGTCGAGCGCTCGCTCACGCTGTTCCTGAACGGCCAGGAAATCGTCACCGCCATGACGATTGGCGACTACCCGGAGGACCTGGCGGTCGGCTACCTGCTGAACCAGGGCATGCTCAGGACAGACGACGTCATCACCGGCATCGACCATGACGAGGAGCTGGCGGTCGTGGTGGTGCGGACCGAGCGCCGTACCAACTACGAGCAGAAGCTGAAGAAGCGCACCCAGACCAGCGGCTGCGCCCAAGGCACCGCGTTCGGCGACCTCATGGACGTGATCGAGGGCGTGCGCCTGCCGCAAGCGGAGTTGCGCACGTCGTGGCTGTACCGCCTCACGCACGCGATCAACACAATCCCGTCCTTATATCTGGAGGCGGGCGCGATCCATGGCGCGGTGCTGTGCCAGGGTCCGGACCCCCTGGTGTTCATGGAAGACGTCGGCCGGCACAACGCGGTGGACAAGATCGCCGGGCACATGCACCGCAACGGCATCGCGGGGGCGGACAAGATTTTCTACACCACCGGGCGGCTCACGTCGGAGATGGTCATCAAAACCGTGCGGATGGGCATCCCGATCTTGGTGTCCCGCTCCGGCTTCACTGGCTGGGGCGTGGAGCTGGCGCGGAACGCTGGCCTCACGTTGATCGGCCGGGCGCGCGGGCGGCGGTTCCTTGCGTTGTCAGGGGCCGAACGCATCGTGTTCGACGCGGAACTGAGCAGCGTGGCCGACGAAGGCGCGCGCCATGCCCGCAAGGGCGCACATGCCTGATACACTCGGCGTCATTCTAGCCGGCGGCCTGGCCCGGCGCATGGGCGGCGGCGACAAGGCGTTGCGCAGCGTCGGCGGCCAAACCGTCATGGCCCGGCTGATCGAACGCATGACGCCGCAGGTGTCCGGCCTGGTGCTGAACGCCAATGCGGACCCGGCGCGGTTCGCCGAGTATGGCCTGCCAGTCGCGCCGGACAGCCTGCCGGACCATCCCGGGCCGCTCGCGGGCGTGCTGGCCGGGCTGGACTGGGCGACGCTGCACGCGCCCAGCGTCGAATGGATCGTGACCGTGCCCGGCGACGCGCCATTCGTGCCAGAGGATTTGGTGACGCGGCTGCACGCCGGACGCGGCCCGGCCACGTTCGCCTGCGCGGCGTCCGGCGGCCGGACCCATCCGGTGGTGGGACTGTGGCCGCTCGCGGTCCGGGACGAACTGCATCACGCCGTGACGGCGCTGGGCCAGCGCAAGATCGACGCCTTCACCCAGCCGGCGCGCACGTCGGTGGTCGAGTGGGCCATCCTGGACGTGGACCCGTTCTTCAACGTGAACACGCCCGAGGATTTGGTTAACGCGGAGCGGCTGGCCCGTCCATGACCGCCGCCCAAGCCGCAAACATGTCGCGCTGATCGAACTTCTGCTCGGCCTGCGCACGGTTGGCTTTGCCAAGCTCCCGCTGCAGCGCCGGTTGCAGCAACAGCGTGCGCAGCGCCGCTGCCAGCGCCTTGTCGTCCCGCGCGGTCACGAACGGGTGCTGCGCTTCGGGCAGCATGGCGCGGATGTCGCCCACGTCGGTCGCTGCCACCGGCAGGCCGCTCGCCATGGCCTCCAGCAGCGACAGCGGCATCTGTTCAGTGTCCGACGACATGGCGAACACGTCGAACCCGCGGAACAGGCTGGCGGGTTGCATGGACTGGCCGGCGAACCGTACCCGGTTCACGAGGCCCAGGTCCCGCGTCAGCGTTTCCAGCGCTGGCCGCTCTGGGCCGTCGCCGACGATGACCAGCCGGCCGGGCGCTCCGTCCACCGCCAGCCTGAAGGCGCGCAACAGCCGGACCAAGTTCTTTTCCGCCCGCAACGTCGCCACGGTGCCGACCACGGGGTTGTCCGTCACGTTCGGCACGCGCTGGGCGAACCGGTCGAGGTCGATGCCGTTCGGCACATGCAGCAGCCATTTCGGGTCGAGGCGCCAGACACCGGTGGCGATGGCCCACAGCGTTTGCGACGGCACCACGACCTGACGCCGCCGCAGCAGCACGCGCCGCATCAGCACCCGGCGTCGGATTTGGCCCGCGGCCTCGTCCGGCCCGAAGCCGTCCTCGACCTGCACATGCCGCACCAGGGGCACCGCGTTGGCGATGGCCCACTCGATGGCGCCCCAATTATAGGTCAGCATCGCGTGCGGCCGCATGTCCCGCAGCACGCGGCGGAACCGCCGCGCGTTGCCGAACGTGTTGCCTTTCTGGACTTCGACCTCGGGGAACTCCACCTGCAACCCAGGGTCCAGGCGCTCCCGGCAAGACAAGTCGCCGTCCATCGCCACCACGGCATGGCGCCAGCGTGGCCCGAAATGGTTGGCGATGGCGGCGAAGCGCGTCTGCGGGCCGCCGGTGGCGAAGGTTGAGAACACATGCAGGATCAGCGGCGCAGGCATGGGATCAGGCCGCGTGCGCCTGGCTGGCGTGCACTTGAATGGCGCGGTCAATGAACCGGGCCGGGTCATGGGTCGGCGTCCAGCCGAGGTCCCGTTGCGCGCTACTGGTGTCGAACTGCGCCGTCATGCCGCGCGACAGGAAATCCCGCACCGAGGGCGCGGCGACCTGGCGTCCGGTGGCCCGCTTCACCACCCACTTGCCGCTGTCCTCCAGCCAAAGCCAGCGCGCGGATTGCGGGTGGAAGCGCAGTGGCCGGCCCAATGCCTGGCCCAGCGCCGCGATGTACTCGCGGGCACTCAGGCGCACGTCGCCCACGATGTTGTAGGCGCGGCCCTCGATGCCCTCGGCCTGGGTGGCGCGGAACACGGCGTCGGCCACGTCCTCCACCAGCACGAACGGCAGCGGGTTGCGGCCGTCGTTCCAGCCGATGCAGTGCTGCTCGTTGTTGAACAGGCCGACGCCGCTGTGGAACGGGCTGCTGCCCTCGCCGACCACGACGCCGGGCCGCAGGATCACCACCGGAAGGTTTTCCCGCGCGTGCAGGTCTAGCAACATGCGGTCGGCCAGCACCTTGGCGTGGGCGTAGTCGCCGCGCTTGGTTTCCTCGGGGTCAGGCGGCGTCGCGTCGGTCACGCTGCCGGGCTGTGGCCCCAGATATAGGGAGGCGATTGAGCCAACGTGCACCAGCCGGCGCGTGCCCTGTTCCAGGCAAGCCCGCGCCACCACCTCCGCGCCGCCGACCATGGCTGCCTTGATGGCCGCGAAGTCCGCGCCGCCGCCGCCGTGCGCCAGGTTCACTACGACCGGCACGCCCTTGATGGCGCGTGACACCGCCGCCGCGTCGCGGATGTCGCCGCGTTGCACCACGACGCGCGGGTCGCTGAACACCGCTGGCAGGTTGGCCGCCGTGCGCGCCATCACCAGCACGCGCTGGCCTGCGTCCAGCAAGCGCCGCACGACGTGCGTGCCGATGAAGCCGGTGCCGCCCAGCACCGCCACATCGCACGCCGCGTTCTCGACGGCCGGCACTGCCAAGGCCGGCGTCGGTTTGGGAAACGCCTGGTCCCGGATGGCCTCGCAGGCCCGCACCAGGTCCGCGCCGAACGCCCCGTCCAGCTCCAACGGCCGCCCGGCGTCCAGCGCGCGGTGGAACGCGCCGATGCTGCCGGCCATGCTGGTGAAGAACGCGTCGCTGCGCGGGCGCAGCTTGGCAGTGGACAGGCCGTAGCGCACCAGCCCCTTTACGCTGTCCACCGCGACTGCGCCGGAGGTGCGCAGGCCCGACACCGCCTCGTCCACCGCCGGCAGCCAGCGGGTGCGGCCGTAGGTGAACACGCGGTCGGCCAGGATGTCCGCCACCGCCACGCCGTCGTCGCACACCGCCGTCACCTGCCAAAACGGGTAATTCTGCCCGACCGCGAACCGCAGTTGCGCCGGCAGCCGGGCACAGCGCAGCGACACATCCAACGACTGGATGAACGGCACGCCGGGCGCGATCTCGATGGCCGGGCCAGCCATCGCGGAGACGCCCTGCACCGGCCCGGCCAGCGTGGTCAGCAGCGACAGCGGATGCACCGCCTGTTCCAGCAGGATGTTGCCCGGCTCGCGGAACATCCAGTGGCCGAACTGCCGCGCCGCCAGTTGCCGCAGCGGCACGTTGTAAACGCAGCCGATCCAGGTGGGCCGCCCCAACGCGCCCTTGTCCAGCATCTGCCGCATCCGCGCGAAGGCCGGGTGGTGCACGAAGTTCTGGTTGATGCCGAGCGCCGCGCCAGACGCTTGGCTTGCGGCCACCAGCTCGTCGCATTGGGCCAACGTCGCGGCTAGCGGCTTTTCCAGCAGCACCGCCTTGCCCGCCGCCAGCAGCGGCAGCGCCGTCGCGGCGTGCAGGTCCGGCGGCACCAGCACGTGCGCGCGGTCGAACGTGCCCCCGTTGGCCGCGTCGTCCGCCAGCGCCTCCTGCACCGACGCGAACGCCTTGGCCGGGCCAGCCAGGCGTTGCGCTGCGCCGAGGTTCACGTCCACGACGGACACGACCTGCTGGCCCGGCATGCCGGCCAGCGCGTCGGCGTGGACGCGCGAGATGTAACCAGCGCCGACGAGGCAAATGCGGCTCATGCGGGGACCTTATGGATAGTTCGAGTTTGCCAACGGCTTGTTGCCCGGATCGCGGCTGAATTCAACCACACAGGGGACCCGGCGCTCTCGCGCTCAACTCGCGCTGTAAGGTAGATAGCCCACCACGTCGCCCGGCCGCACCGCAACAACGTCCTCCGCCAGCTCCGCCAGGCCGTCAGTTTCGGTCAGTGAGGTCAGGATGCCCGCGCCCTCGACCGGATGCTTGTGCGCCACCAACCCGCCTTCGGGACTGGGCGCGACCTTGACCCGCACGTACTCCCGCCGCCCAGCCTTTTTGCGGTAGCTGAACGCGGCCTGGGCGGTGAGCGCCACGGGCGGCGTGGCGACTGCGCCGGATAGCGCCCCGATCAGCGGGCGCGCCACCCGCACGAACGTCACGAACGCTGCCACGGGGTTGCCCGGCAGGCCCATGAACGCCGCGCCCGCCACGACGCCCATCGCCACCGGACGCCCCGGCTTGATCGCCAGCCGCCAGAACACCAGCCGGCCCACGTCCTCGACCGCGGCGCGCACGTGGTCCTCTTCCCCCGCCGACACGCCGCCCGAAGTCAGGATTAGGTCATGCGCCCGCGCCGCGTCCCGGATTGCGCCGGCGATGTCCGCGCCGCGGTCGCGCAGGATGCCGAGGTCCGTCACCGCCGCCCCGGTCCGCGCCAGCAGCGCCGCCAGCAGCACGCGGTTGCTGTCGAACCGCTGCGCTGGGCCGGGTACCGCGCCAGGCTCCACCAGCTCGTCCCCGGTCGAGAACAGCGCCACCCGTACCCGGCGCCGCACCATGAGCGCCTGGACGCCGAGCGCCGCCGCCAACGCGAGGTCCTGCGGCCGCAGCACCCGTCCGGCCGGCAACGCCAGCGCGCCCTCGGCGATGTCCTCGCCCTGAGCGCGCGTGTTGGCGCCAGGACGCAAGCCCTCCGGCAGGTGGACCACGGCGCCGTCCAGCCGCACGTCCTCCTGCATGAACACCGTGTCCGCGCCGGGCGGCAGCGCGGCGCCGGTGAAGATGCGCTGCACCGTGCCGGGCACGAGCGGGCTTGCCGCCATGCCCGCGGCCAGGCGGCCCTGCACCGGTAAGCCGCCGGCCACGTCCGCGAGCCGCACCGCGTAGCCGTCCACGGCCGAGTTGGCGAAGGGCGGCAGGTCCACCGGCGCCACCAAGCCCTGCGCCAGCACTCGGCCGTCCGCCGCCAGCAACGGCAGGCGCTCCATCCCATCAACCGGCCCGACCTGCGCCGCAATCAACGCGAGCGCCGCGTCCACCGTGAGCAGTGCGCCGCCGAACGCGAAGCAGTCATCCGACAACTGCGCCATCAGCGCCCCACCGGCACGGCGTGCGCCAGCACCGCTGCCGCGACTGCCGCGATGTCGTTGAGGTCCAGCACCGGCACCGGCGCGTCCGGCAGCGGCACGTCGGACGCGATGGCGGCGATGGTGGGGTCGGCTGGGTGCAGCAGCGGCTTGGCGTTGGCGGCGCGGAACACCTCGATTTTGGGGTGCGCCTCCCGCTTGAACCCCTCAATCAGCACGAGGTCAGCCGGGCCGAGCCGGGCCAGCAGCTCCGGCAGGCCCGGCTCATCGGCGCCGCGGTGCTCGTGCATCAATGCCCAGCGCGCGGCGGAGGCCACCAGAACCTCAGTTGCGCCGGCCTGGCGGTGCTCCCAACTGTCCTTGCCGGGCTGGTCCACGTCGAAGCCGTGGTGCGCGTGCTTCACGGTCGAGGTTCGGTGGCCGAGCGCCACCAGATGCGGGATCAGCCGCCGCAGCAGCGTAGTCTTGCCCGCGCCGCTCCAGCCGGCGAAGCCAATCATGCGCATCGACGCAACCATGGATATTTATTAATCAAGTGAAACAACAAGCGTTCAGATGCACGGGCTGGCCTTGGCGGGTTGGGGGTACAGGGCAATATAAGTGGACAGAACGCCGTTGGCACAACAATGCCCGGTTAAAGAGGGGAATGTTGATGACCGAGGCACCCACGGGCGAGATCCTCCATTTCGAGCATCCTGGTGCGGGGCGTCGTCGTGCGCGTTCGA
>CAXTCN010000161.1:0-10102 GCA_964242575.1 uncultured Acetobacteraceae bacterium
TCCCTGTTTGGGGTCAGGCAGTGCGGACGTAGTTCGGGCATCCGAGTTCCATCATGCGGTTGAGCGCGTGGACGACGATGTCCACCTCGGTCATGCGCCGCTCGCCCGTGCACGAGCGCAGTCCATCACCGATCACCTGCTTGAACCGGCCGATCGCGGTCTCGGCTCTGGCCCGTGTCGTGTAGCCGGACGCCTTTTGCCACGCCATACGGCCGTGCTCGGCAATGTGCCGCAGGTGGCGGTCGCGCTGCGTGGGCACGGTCGCGGCCGTCTCGCTCGGCACCGCCGTGGCGCGCGGCGGGACAAAGACCGCCGCTTCTGGATGGCGCTTGGCAACGCTGTCGTAAACGCGGTCTTGTTCGTATCCGCCGTCGGCGGTGAACGAGGCCACCACGCCGGGGATCTGATCCAGCAACGAGCCGACCTCGGCGCCGTCGTCGGCCTCCTTGGCCGTGAGCGAAGCCGCGACGATCCAGCCCGTGCCGGCGTCCACGCCGATGTGCAGCTTTCGCCACGACCGGCGCGTCTTGGTGCCGTGCTTCTCAAGCAGCCACTCGCCCGCGCCGCACAAGCGCAGGCCCGTGCTGTCCACCAGCAGGTGCAGGGGCTCGCCGTTCCGGCGCGGCTGTGGGCGTGGCACTGCCAACGTCTTGGCCCGGCGGCTCAGGGTGGAGTGGTCCGGCACAGCTAGATCCAGCCCAAGCAGGCCGATGATGGAGCCGATCAGGCCCTCGGTTTGACGCAGCGCCAAGCGGAATACCGCGCGCAAGGTGAGGGCTGTCAGGATGGCGAGCGGCGAGTAGCAGAGCTGTCCGCCTGGGGTGGTGCGGGGCGCCGCTCGCCAGCCTTCAATCGCTTCGTCCGTGAACCAGACCGTGAGGCTCCCGCGCTGGCGCAGGGCCGCGTCGTAGGCGGCCGAGTTGGTGACCCTGTGCTTCTGCCGCGGGATGTGGCGACGGCGGTCGTAATTCAGCTTGAAAGGCAAGATGGGCGTCCAAGGTCAGAAGCAAGCTTCTTACGTCAGCCTACCTTGCAGCGCTACAGATCACCTCCATGCAATATGCTGGCCGCAGCCGGTCAACCAGCCGCTGGTCGCCAAGGTTGCAGGATGAGAGCTCACCCTCGATCCAGCACGAACCGTCTCCGCCGGAGCCGCCCACACCACGCGACATGGTACACCTCGCTTGCAACACGCATGATGCACATGGATGGGCCACGGCCCAATCGTCGTCAGCAAACCGCCAATCGCGAGATGTGGGTAATCAGAAGAGTCGGCTTACGCTTACTTTGCAATGGCGCGCTCGGCTCAGGCTTCGGCCGGCTGTTCGAGACGGCACCCAGCTCAGCCCTGCATCGGCAGAAGCGGCGTAGTCCCCCATAGTTTGGACAGTCCCCCGATGGGTCAGCACCGGCTCGGCGCACTGAAATCGTAGAGCCTAGTCGGATTGTCCACCAAGACTTGCTGCAGCACCAACGGATCCGGCAGCCACTCCGCTAGGGCATCCAGCAGGTCGCCGTCGTCCGGCATTTCACGGAAGCGGATCGGGTGCGGCCAGTTGGAACCCCAGACCACCCGGTCCGGGCGCACCGCAGCCAGCGCACGGGCGAAGGGGGCGATGTCGGCCCATGGCGCAGTCTCTGTGGAGCTCAGGTAGCCACCGCTCAGCTTAACCCACGTCCGCCCGGCCTCGACCAACCGCAGCAAAGTCCGGAAGGACGGGTCCTGCTCTCCCCGCCCCGGGTCTAACCCACCAAAATGGTCGATGACGACATCAACAGGCAGTGTCTGGAGCAGCGGCGCCGCGTCAGCTAACCCATCCTGCGACAGGTAAAGCTGCACATGCCAGCCGAGCGGCGCGACCAGGGACGCGACCGCAGCCAGATCGCCCGGCGAAGGGCCGCCGCCGCTGACAGCGTTCAAGCGCACGCCGCGCACCCCGGCCTCGTGCCACTGTCTTAGCACCTTCGGCTCAATGTCAGGCCCCACCACCACGACGGCGCGACATTGCTCCGGGCCACCGAGCTGCCGCACCGCATCGAGCAGGCAGGCATTGTCGGTGCCGTATACGCTGGGCTGCACGATGACCGACCGGTCAAACCGCAACGCCGCCTGAACGCGCCGGAATGCGGGAACCAGGGCCTGGGGCGGGGTGTAGGTGCGGGTCGCCGACAACGGGAAATGGTCGTAGGGGCCAAAGATGTGGAAATGACAGTCACAGGCGCCGGGCGGGGCGAGCGTGCGCGCCAGCCTTGGCTGCAAAACCGGGCTTGGGCAAGACGGGGCTTCGGACGGATGCATCATGATCGGGGCAAGCTCCGTGACTAGTTGCGACTGCTTAGCCTCGTGGCAGGGTGCGCGATATCGTGCGCAGGCGATCCGCGAACTCGGCCGATGCGCCAGTCAGCACCTCGCCCCGGCGCGTGAGCAGGCCGAAGTCGCTCAGCCGGGCACCGATCCCAACCGGTAGGCGGCACAGCAGGCCAGACGACACGTGGTCGCGCACCAGAGGCTCGGACAGCATGGCGACTGCATCGCAGCGTTCCAGTAGCTGGATTATGGTCAGGATGGAGTTCGCCTCGATGATATCGGCAGGCGTCGCAATGCCGGCACGGCCAAACTCGATCTCTAGAATTTGCCGGGCCGGCGTCGCTATTGACTGCATGACCCAGCGCTCGTTGGCCAGATCTTTCAGCCGCAGCCGTCTCGCCTTTGCCAGTGGGTGGCCGGTGCGCGCCACGATGCACAGCGCTTCGTCGCCCAGTGGCTCGTAGCCGAACAAGTTGTGCTGGGTGGTGTTGCTGAACCGGCCAACCGCGACGTCCACCGTACGCGCTTCCAGCATCGCAAGCACCTGGTCGCTGGACTCACCTCGCAGCTTGATAGTCAGTTGTGGCCGGTGCTGCTTCATCTCGATCACCGCACGGGCGATCACATCCGGGGTCGCGCCCAAGATGGCGCCCACCACCAGTTCCCCGCCCCCGCTGCGAAGCCCGTCGAGCGCGGCCAGCATGCGGTTGAACTCGGCCATCACCTTCGTTGCGAAGCTGACCACCTCGCGTCCCGGCGCCGTCGCGTGCAGCCCGCGCGGACGGCGCTCGTAAAGTGCTACGCCGAGTATGGCTTCGAACTCTGCCAGCATCTTTGTCGCTGTCGGCTGTGTAACGTTGATCGTTGCAGCTGCGCGCCCGAGCGTCCCGTCCTCCCCCAGCGCCATGACCAATTTAAGCTGGCGCAGCCGCATGCGGTCGGCCAGCGCCACCGTCCGCGTCTGACCCGATGCTTGCGACCTATTCGAATTTGGCATCGTTCCCATTCTCTTTTCGATTAGACGCAGCACAACCTTAGACCCATGGTCCGGTCAACCAGGGTGGCATTGCCCGAGCAGGGAGAAGTCCGCTTGACCGCACCGCATCACGATTTGTCAGTCCTGCATTCCGTCAGCACGGCCACCATCACCATGGTCCTGCTGAAGCACGGGCTGCGGAACATTTGGCTGCGCGGCACAAAGCCGCTGATGCCGGGGCAGCCGCGCTTGGTGGGGCGGGCCTTTACCATGCGCTTCCTTCCAGCGCGGGAGGATCTGGCGACTCCGGCTTCGCTCGCCTCCGGCACGTCCACCCGGGCTGCCATCGAGGCGATGCCGGATGGCAGCGTCGTGGTGGTGGACGCGATGGGCACGGACGACGCCGGAGTATTCGGCGACATCCTGTGTGCGCGCATGAAGGTCCGCGGCGTAGCGGGCGTGGTGACCGACGGGGTGGTGCGTGACATCGCGGGCGTGGCGTCCGTCGGACTGCCGATCTGGTGCCGGGGAACGGCAGCGCCTCCCTCGGTCTGCGGGCTGACCTTCGTGGGCTGGGGTGACCCGGTGGCGTGCGGCGGCGTGGCTGTGTTCCCCGACGATGTGATCGTGGCTGACCAGGACGGCGCAGTGGTGATCCCGCAGGCCCTGGTGGGCGCAGTCATCGAGAGCGGGGTGGAGCAGGAGCGGCTGGAGGCTTGGATCATGGCCGAGGTAGAGCGTGGGCTGCCGTTGCTGGGCCTCTATCCGCCAAATGCCGAAACGATGGTCCGATATGAGGCAACGCGATCGGAGCACCGGTAACGGGCACGAATGTCCGGACGGACGTAATAAACAGTGGGGGAACAACCGTGTCGTTAAATGTAGAAGCCGCTTCCGTGCAGGAAGAGGCCGGGCATGCATCCACCCCCAAGGGCCGGACGACGGCCATCGTGGGTGCAGGCGTCGGCAACATCCTCGAATGGTATGATTTCACGGTCTATGCCTATCTGGCAGGCATTCTGGGCAAGAACTTCTTTGACTCCACAAACGAGACTGCGGCAGTGCTGGCTACCTTCGCCGTATTCGGCGTCGGTTTCGTTGCCCGCCCGCTTGGCGGATTGCTGATCGGGCTGTTTGGCGACCGATATGGCCGCAAACCCGCGTTGCTGCTCACCTTCGCACTCATCGCGGTTTCAACCGGTCTTATCGGCCTGCTGCCAACCTACGCCTCAATCGGCATTGCTGCCCCGGTGCTGCTGGTTGCCGCCCGGTTGCTTCAGGGCATCTCGGCAGGAGGTGAGTGGGGCGGAGCCGCATCGTTCCTGGTGGAATGGGCGCCGCCCAACCGACGCGGCCTGTTCGGCGCCATGCACCCCTGCGCCATCTGCATCGGCCAACTGCTCGGCGCGGGCGTCACCGCCGGACTGAGTACGCTGTTGGGGCCGGAGGCGATGACTGATTGGGGATGGCGCGTGCCGTTCTTGCTCGGTGCCCTCGTCGCGCCAATCGGCTTCCTTGTCCGCCAGCGCGTGCACGAGACGCCAGCCTTCCAGCGCGTGCGCGACACGGCGGCGCAGGCCTCCACACTCGCGTTCTCCATGCCACGGGCAATGATGCTGGCCTTTGCCTTCCCCGCGCTGCAATCCGTAATGACGTACCTGTTCCTCAGCTACTTCCCCACCTTTGGGCAGCGCTACCTCGGCCTCACCGCCAGTGCCGCGCTGTGGTCCACTGTCATGGCGACGGCCATCATGGGTGCCACCTCACTGCTCTCGGGCTTCCTGTCCGATACGATAGGGCGGCGGACCTGCTTGCTGGCGGCCTGCGGGCTCAGCCTCGTGCTGGCCTACCCATTGATCTCGTTGATGCTGAACGGTGCCTCGCTGGGCACGATCATGCTGCTGCACGCCGCGTTTGCAGTGATCAATGGCCTGTTCTTGGGCGCCTTGGCTTCCACCCTGGTTGAGATGTTCCCCACAGCCCGGCGCATGACAGGGCTCACCACGGCCTACAACCTGCAATCAATGCTGTTCGGCGGCTTTGCCCCGTTCATCGCCGCTTGGCTGATCGCGACTACGGGCAAGCCCATCTCAATCGCATTCTTCATCATGTTTGCCGCGGCACTGTCTGGGACTGCCGTCTACCTGATGCGCGAAACAGCGCATCGGCAACTGGACTAAGGAACCAACTCGTGGATCTAGGACTGACAAACAAGCGCGCACTCGTGCTGGGCGCGAGCGGCGGGCTTGGGCACGCCATCGCCGCAGCGCTCATGGCGGAGGGGGTGCAGGTGACCGGCGCCTCCCGCACCCAACCCGCGGACATGGCGGGCCTGGACTGGATACCGCTGTACCTCGGTGACCGCGCCTCCGTTGACGCACTATGCGATCGGCTGTTGCCAGAAGGTGTGGACATCCTGGTCAACAACTCGGGCGGACCGCCACCCAGCGAGGCGCGGGAAAGCCGGCATGAGGACTGGACGTCGCAGTTCACAGCGATGGCGGCCAGCCTCTTCCACCTTACCGGGCGGTTGCTGCCGGCGATGGCAGAGCGTGGTTGGGGCAGAATCGTCACAATTGGCTCGTCCGGAGTGGAACAGCCGATCCCGCGGCTCGCGATCTCCAACAGTATCCGCGCTGCCGTACTTGGCTGGTCGAAGACGCTGGCAGGGGAGGTTGCGGGTCAGGGCATCACCGTCAACATGGTGCTGCCCGGTCGCATCCATACTGATCGCGTGCGACAGTTGGACCAGTCCGCCGCTGCTCGGCAAGGTATTACGGCCGAACAGGTCGAGCAGGGTTCCCGCGCGACCATTCCCGCTGGACGCTACGGCCGCCCCGAGGAGTTCGCCGCCGTCGTCACTTTCCTTTGCGGGATGCCGGCTTCCTACATCACCGGCTCCCTCATCCGCGTGGATGGCGGGCTGATCCGTTCGGTATGACGAGGTGGCGGAAAGCATGACACGCACGGCTCTGGTCGGCGCCGGGGCGATCGGCCGGGCATGGGCGCTGGTCTTCGCGCAGGCGGGCCACGACGTCGCGCTGTGGGATCCAGATCCCGCCACACCCGGCAACGCGAAAGAGTTCGTCCGGCAGCAGCTCGCCGAATTGCAGGCGTTCGGACTGCTGCACGAGCCCGTCGAAACCATATTGGCGCGCATCCGGATCACGGGCGACATGGCCGATGCCGTCCGAAACGCGGACCACGTGCAGGAGAATGGGCCCGAGCAGCTCGACACGCGCCGCCGTCTGTTCGCCGAGCTGGACGCACTGGTGCCGTATGACGCTGTCCTTGCCAGTTCGACCAGCGGCATGCCTGCCAGCAGCTTCACCGAGGACCTGCCAGGCCGCGTGCGCTGTTTGATCGCACATCCCGCGAACCCGCCCTACCTGCTTCCGCTGGTCGAGTTGTGCCCGGCCCCATGGACGTCGGCCGCAGTGCTGCAGCGGACGCAGGTCCTGATGCAGGGTGCTGGGCGCGAGGTCGCGGTACTGCAGCAGGAGATCGATGGTTTTGTCCTCAATCGCCTGCAGGGCGCGCTGCTGGCCGAGGCGTTCCGGCTCGTATCAGATGGGGTCGTGAGCCCGGAGCATCTGGACATCGTGGTCAAGCACGGGCTGGGCCTCCGCTGGTCGTTCATGGGGCCGCTGGAAACCGTGGACCTCAACGCGCCTGGCGGCATCGGCGACTTCTGCGCCCGGTACGGCAGGCTTTACGAGGAGTTGCAACAGCAGATGGCGCCCCGAAACTGGGATGCGGCACTGGTCGCGAAAATCGAGGCTGCCCGGCGTTCGGCGCTACCGCTGGCGGACATCGCGGGACGGCAGGCTTGGCGGGATCGCCGGCTTATGGCGTTGGCGGCCCATCGCGCCGGCCAGCCTGACACATGACGAAAAACAAGGGGAACGCAGCATGACCACCGGCATGCGGAAGGGCCTGACTAATTACGGCGACCCTGACTTCTCACTGTTCCTGCGGCGCGCCTTCGTCAAGTCGCTGGGTTACAGCGACAACGCACTGTCCCGCCCCGTGATCGGCATTGTGGACACATCGAGCGCCTACAATGCTTGCCACGCCAGCGTGCCGACGTTGGTGGAGGCGGTGAAGCGGGGTGTGATGCTGGCCGGCGGGTTGCCGATGCCATTCCCGACCGTGTCGGTGCACGAGACGTTCAGCCAGCCGACCAGCATGTTCTTGCGTAACCTGCAGGCGATGGACACGGAGGAGATGATCCGTGCCCAGCCGATGGACGCAGTGGTCATGATCGGCGGCTGCGACAAGACGGTGCCGGCGCAGTTGATGGCGGCGGCCAGCGTTAACGTGCCCGCAGTCAGCCTGGTTACTGGCCCGATGCTCGTTGGCCACTACAAGGGCGAGGTGCTGGGGGCCTGCACGGACTGCCGCCGCTATTGGGGTAAGTTCCGCGCTGGCGAGATAACCGAGGCCGAGATGGACGTGCTGAATGGCCGCCTCGCACCCACCGCCGGAACCTGCATGGTCATGGGCACCGCAAGTACGATGGCCTGCCTGTCCGAAGCGCTCGGCCTCGCCTTGCCCGGCAGCGCCACGATTCCGGCGACGCACGCGGACCGGTTGCGTTGTGCAGAGGACTCAGGGCGCATCGCCGTCGAGGCTGCGGCGGCGACTGGGCGTCGGCCCGCTGACATCCTGACACCCGCGGCGTTCCACAACGCACAAGTCGTATTACAGGCCATTGGTGGGTCCACCAACGGCCTGATCCACCTCGCCGCCATTGCCGCGCGAGTTGGCCAGCGGATCGACGGAGCGACTTTCGACCAGATCGGGCGCAAAGTACCCGTGCTGATCGACCTGAAGCCCAGCGGTGATCATTACATGGAGCACTTCCACTGGGCCGGCGCTCTGCCACGGTTGATGTGGGAACTACGCGATCTGCTCGATACCTCGGCAATGACGGTCAGCGGCACCTCGATCGGCCAAGCGCTTGAGGCGGCGGAGCACGTGCCGAACCAGACGGTGATCCGCGGCCGCTCTGACCCGGTCTAACCCCGTGGGCGGCATGGCGGTGCTGCACGGCAACCTGGCGCCGGGCGGCGCCGTGATCAAGCACGCCGCCGCAACGCCCGCGCTATTGCAACACACCGGCCGTGCCGTGGTGTTCGATAGCGTCGAGGAGATGACGCAGCGGATCGACGATCCGGCGCTGGACGTGTCAGCGGATGACGTGCTGGTGCTGCGCAACGCCGGGCCGAAGGGCGCTCCGGGCATGCCAGAGGCCGGTTACCTGCCGATCCCGCGCAAGCTGGCGCGAGCTGGGGTGAAGGACATGGTACGCATCAGCGATGCCCGGATGAGTGGAACCGCCTTTGGGACCATCGTACTCCACATCGTTCCCGAAGCCCAAGCGGGCGGACCGCTGGCTCTCGTTTACAATGGCGACCACATCACACTCGACGTCGAAGCGCGTGAGATCCGAGTCGAGGTTAGCGAGGCCGAGCTGGCGAGACGCCGACGCGAATGGACACCGCCATTGCCACATCCTGGAAGTGACCGTGGGTACCTGAACCTTTACCTGCGCAGCGTTCTGCAGGCCGACGAGGGCTGCGACTTCGACTTCCTGGTTCCCGGCCGTGCTCCGCCGTGATCGCCGGGACCAATCGCCTCATCTGGAGTGCGCCCCTTGGCGGTGGCCCTCCCGCACTTTTCGTGGTTCGTGACGATATAACATCGGTGTTTGTTCCGAGGCGAGGTGCTCCTCACTGAACAGGACATGAATATGCTCTGTCCTATGCCGGGCTGCCGCGTCGAAGCTATGACGCCCAGCACGGAACACATTACATCACCGCCCACGGCACGAACCCAACGGCACGTTGCCCCGGCTGCGGACGTCCAAGCCGAGCAGTCCACAGCCGCTACAAGCGCCACCCAGCGCGTCTTCCCTCATTGGGCCGCACTGTCCGCGGTGGCCTGCGCGTACGACGCTTCTACTGCCGCAATGCGGCGTGCACTCGGCTTACATTTGCCGAGCACCTTCCCGCGCGTTGTCAGGTTGTTGGTTAACGCGACGTTGAGGGCTTGCGGCTGATCAGCTCTCACACGGCGGCTGCAACGCCGGCCACCTCGCGCCAGGTGCGAAAGGCGTAGTCGCGGGCGGCACGGTGCTGGTTGGCGGTCAGGCGGTGACGGCGGAGCTGGAAATGGCTGTGGATGCGGCTGTGGGCCGAAAGGAAGCATTGTGCGTGGCATGCTGACTTGAACCGCTGCATCTGCCGTTCTCGTCGCCGTGTCGGCTGGTGCGACACCTCGGCCCGGTTGTTCAGGTAACGGCTTTGCCGGTGCTCGACACCAGGCAGAACCTCGCGCTTCGCGGCCGCGTAGCTGCGCAGCTTGTCGGTCACGATCACCCGCGGGACGTATCGCAAGCCCTTCAGCAGCTTGCGGAAGAACCGCTTGGCCGCTTTGGCGTTGCGCCGGCTCTGCACCAAGATGTCGAGCACATTTCCATGCTGGTCCACCGTTCGCCGAAGGTAATGCACCTTGCCCCGGATACGTAGGAAAACCTCGCGAGATGCCATTTGTCGCCCGGCTTTGGTCTGCGCCGCTTCAGCATGTTGGCGAACAGCCGGCCGAAGCGCAGGTTCCAGTCACGGATGGTTTCGTAGCTGACCACCACGCCACGGGCAGCGAGGATTGTCTCGACGTCACGTAGGCTAAGGCTGAAGCAGTGATACAGCCATGCCGCGTGCTCGATCACCTCGGCCGGGAAGCGGAAGCCGCGGTAGGAATTGGGGCACGTCGTCATGCCCGCCACGCTGCCACGCTTCAATCGAGCCCGCCAA
>CAXTCN010000162.1:0-10068 GCA_964242575.1 uncultured Acetobacteraceae bacterium
CGTGCTCATCCACTAAAGCTGGAGCGCACGCAAACACCCTGAAAGGGGTGGTCCTTATAGGATCAACGGGAGATTTCCTGAGCCCAAATTGCTGCACCGCATTGTCGCACTAAGCGCACATCATCGCCCTGCATCAGCATACAAGTCAACGCCAACTGCGCCGGCGTACACCCCTTGTCGCAGACGATGGCAGCGATCGACTCCGCGTCGTCCCGGCATAGAAAACTCCGACATGCCCACGCAGCCCAGGCCGATGGCGGACGCCTCCAGCCCTTAAACGCCCAGCTCGCGCGTCTTCATCACAGTCCTCCGTATCGTCGGAGGGTCAGCCCTGCGACAGCGGAAAAGTTCAGACGGGCTACACCCCGCGGCTCATGGCCTCGATTGGCGGCTGCACATCGTCGGGCAGCGGACACACGTAAGGGGTCGCGCGGGTGCGTTCGGCCAGGTCGGCCTTGGCGCGCTCGATCAGGGCTGGGTCCTGCAGGGCATCGAGCGCGGTGCCCGCCATCACCTTGGCCGCGTGGACCAGGCCCTTGTGCGCGGCCGGGCTTTTGCCCTGCGCCGTCAGTTGCCATGAGTGGAACGGGGTGCCCACCGCGCAGGTCGCGCCACGAGCCTGGACCGTGCGCACCACCCACGACACGTCGCCAACGTCCGTGCTGCCGTTGCCGCCTTTGCCGCGCGTGCCGAGCGGGACGATGAAGTCGCACATCGCGAGGTCCGGCCGCATCGGGACGCCGGTCCGGTTGAACACCGCCGCGATGTCGTCACCGCCCAGCGTGGCGCGGATGCGCTCGGCATAGGCACGGTCCGCCGCGTCGAACTCCGGCGGGCCGAGGCGCTGGAAGTTGTCGTGCATCGCCTGTTCGAGCGGCGTGTTGGCCATGAGGTTGCTGACCGCGCTCACGACCTTGGTGGCAACCGTCGTCTCCGTCATCAGCGCCGCGCCGTCCGCGACCTTGCGCACGCGCGCAATCAGGCTGTTTAGCTGAACAAGGTCCGCAGCGCGGATCAAGTAGCGGACCTTGGCCCGGGCCTGCACGACGTTCGGCGCGATCCCGCCGGCGTCGAGGTAGGCGTAATGGACCCGCGCGTCATCGGGCATGTGCTCGCGCAAGTAGTTCACACCGACGTTCATCAGCTCCACCGCATCGAGCGCGCTGCGGCCCAGATGCGGGGCGGCGGCGGCGTGGCTGGCCCGGCCGGTGAACGTGAAGTCGATCCGGGTGTTGGCGAGGCTCTTGGCCTCGTTCACGCCCGAGAACGACGCCGGATGCCACGAGATGGCGATGTCGACGTCCGCGAACGCCCCGGCCCGGACCATGAAGCCCTTCGCGGCGCCCCCTTCCTCGGCCGGGCAGCCGTAATAGCGCACGCGGCCCGGCGCGCCGGACTTCGCCAGCCAGTCCTTGACAGCGGCAGCGGCGAGCATCGCGGCGGAGCCCAGCAGGTTGTGGCCGCACCCATGGCCGACGCCGCCCTGCCCCTCGACTGGGCGCGGCTCATCGAGGCCCGCCTCCTGGCTCAGCCCCGGCAGCGCGTCATACTCGCCGAGGATGGCGATCACCGGGCCGTCCTCGCCGGCTTCGGCCATCATGGCGGTAGGAATGCCGGCCAGGTCGCGGGTGATGCGGAACCCCTCATGCTCCAGCATAGCCAGGTGCTCGGCCGCCGAGCGGTGCTCGCCGTACGCCAGCTCCGGCGTGTCCCAAACCCGATCGGCGAGCGCGATGTAGCCCTCGCGCTTCTCGTCCACCATTTGCCAGATTTGCTCGGTGTTGCGCATCGCCCTGCCTTCCGCTGTCCCTGTCCGGCCGTGCCCTGGAGCGGCCAACGCTGTTTCGTGCGAGGCTCCTGCGCTGCCATCGACACCCTGCCACTCACGGAAGGCCGTAACAACAATGGGTTGCTTTTGCCAAGCGCGCGAGACGGTTGGGCCATGTTGAAGCGCGCCATTCCCTCCACCAACGAGATGCTGCCCGTGGTCGGGTGCGGCACCTGGCGGGCGTTCGACGTCAGGATGTCGCCTGGCCAACGCGCTCCGCGCCGCGCCGTACTCCAGGCCCTGTTCGACGGCGGCGGCGCGGTGATCGACAGCTCGCCCATGTACGGCCGGTCCGAAGCGGTGGTCGGCGAGCTGGTCGAGGAGCTGGACGCGAAGGCCCGCGCCTTCATCGCCACGAAGGTCTGGACGGAGGGCCGGGACGCGGGGATTGCCCAGATGACCCGGTCGTTCGAGTTGCTGCGGGCCTCATCGCTCGACCTGATGCAGGTCCACAACCTGGTGGACTGGCGGACCCACCTGGCGACGCTGCGCGATTGGAAAGCGGCAGGCCGGGTCCGCTACATCGGCATCACGCATTACAAAACCAGCGCCCACGCGGACCTTGAAGCAGTCATGCGGTCCGAGCCAATCGATTTCGTGCAGGTCAACTACGCCCTGAACAACCGTGCGGCCGGGAAAAGCCTGCTGCCGCTGGCCGCCGACCGCGGCATTGCCGTTCTCGTCAACCGGCCCTTCGGCATGGGCGCGCTCGTGCAGCGCCTGAGCCGGCTTCCCTTGCCAGCCTTCGCGCCGGAGCTGGGCTGCGCGAGTTGGGCAGAGCTTGCGCTCAAGTACATCATCGCCAACCCCGCGGTGACTTGCGTCATTCCCGGAACCCGTGCGCCGGAGCATATGGCGGGCAACGTTCGTGCCGGGTCAGGGCAACTGCCGGACGCCGGTTTGCGGAAACGCATACTGGACGCCGCGGGCGTATAGGCCGATGGAGTTTATACTTGGCCCCTAACTGTTGCGGCTGGTTGGTCCAACATCTACATCGCGGTATGCCAACGCGGCAGGCCCTTCGTTGCAGGGCCACGCCGTCATCTGAAGGATTGCCTCCGATGGATGACACCGTCACCACCCCGACTGCCAAGATCGAGCTGAAGGTCGAACGGCCGAAGCTTCACAAGGTTATCCTGGTCAACGACGACTTCACGCCCCGCGAGTTCGTGGTCAGGGTCCTGAAGGCGGAGTTCCGCGTCAGCGAGGAGCAGGCGCACCGGGTGATGATGACGGCGCACCAGCGCGGCGTCTGCGTCGTCTCCGTCTATACCAAGGACGTTGCGGAAGCCAAGGCAACCAACGCGACCGATGCGGGCCGGAGCAAGGGCTACCCGCTGCTGTTCACCACTGAGCCGGAAGAGTAAGCCGCCCGCCGCGAGGCCAACCTTGCCGCGTGACTGGCAACGCCGGCGCGCTGCCAGTCACGGCGGCATTGGCTTAGCTCGCGGCGATGAAGGTTGAAATGCGGGGCAGGATATCGCTCCGCCAACGCCGCCCGTTGAATATGCCGTAATGGCCGACGTTGGGTTGCAGGTACTGCGCGCGCCGGTCAGCCGGGATGCCTGAGCACATGACCTGCGCCGCGATTGTTTGGCCGGGCGCGGAGATGTCGTCCAGCGCCCCTTCGACCGTCATCAGGGCGGTGCGCTGGATGGCACTGGTGTCGACGCGTTCACCCCGCACCCGCATACGCCCATCCGGCAGGTCGTGCTTTTGGAAAAAACGCTCGACCGTTTGCAGGTAATAGCTGGCGGGCACGTCCATGACCGCGAGGTATTCGTCATAGAACCGGCGATGCGACGCCGCGCTGTCCTCGTCGCCGCGCACCAGGTGATCGAACATACGGCGGTGCGCCTCGATATGCCGATCCGGGTTCATCGACATGAACGCCGCCAACTGCAGGAACCCCGGATACACCCGGCGGAACGCGCCCGCGTGCCATGGCGGCACCGTCGCGGTGACATGCCGCTCGAACCACTCGATTGGATGCTGCTGCGCCAGCTTGGTGACCGCCGTCGGCGCGGCGCGGGTATCCACTGGGCCGCCCATCAGCGTCATGCTGCGCGGCTGCGCCGGGTCGCCGCGGGTCGCCATGAGCGAGACCGCCGCAACCACCGCCGGCGCTGGCTGGCATACCGCCACCACGTGCGTGTCGGGACCGAGATGCTGCAGGAAGCCGATCACCGTCTCGATGTAGCTGTCCAGGTCGAAGTCGCCATGCAGCAGCGGCACGGTGCTGGCGTCCCGCCAGTCGGTCACGAACACCTCGTGGCCGGCGTCCAGCATGTCCTGCACGGTGCCGCGCAGCAAGGTCGCGTGATGACCGCTCATTGGTGCCACCAGCAGGATGCGGAACCCGCTGGGAGACGGTGGCTGGAACCGCATCAAGCGGACGAAAGGCTGGTCGAGCTCGACCTGCTCATGCAGCGGCTCGTCCGCGCCACGCCTCTGCCGGATGTCCCAAGCGGGCTTGCCACGGGTCCGCAGCAGGTCGTGCGCAACATCGGCCCATGCCACCGCCGCGCGGCTGGGCCATGTGAGAGCATCCGGGCCGGGGGCGCCGCGAAGCATCGAACTGGCGGCTTGCGCCCACATTCGGGCAGGCACCATCGCAGCGGCAGCGGCATCGTGCAGGGCGTAGAGCATGTCGGATTTGATCTCACAATATGGCAGGTGCAGCTAGGTTGGTTCGGTGGTCCCAGGAGGTGGCTTACCGAGCGGCAGCAAAAGGTCCGGCTGAGGCACAGGCACGGCCTTGCGGCGCGTGGCGGCGGCGCGCAGGCGCAGCAGTTCGTCCAGCATACGGTCCATCGTCTGCCAAATCGGCTCGCTCCCCACCCGTTCCCGCATAATTAGGGCGTGCGCCGCGAGCGTCACGTTCAAGGTGCCGCGAGTGGTTTCCGGGCGGGCCGAACGCATTTGCACCAGCGCCTTCTCCACCGCTTCCAGCGGTAGCTGCAGAGCCTCTGCTATGGCGTCCGGTTCCGCTCCGCCGCGGCGGAGTTGCCGGGCCTGGGCGATCTGCTTCTCTGTAAGCCCAATAAGCGGGCGCAGCAACTTGGTGCGCCGGGACATCTCCCCAGAGCCACTGCCCGGCGCCTTGCCCTTAAATGCCATCGCTCCTCCACAAATACAGCGTTTTACAAGGCGGCTGGTTGCGCATTCCTCAGCATAGCGCCGCAACTCTTAACGCTTTCTTACCTGCACTTCGCATTACGCGACGGAGTGGCCTTAAGGACACACTCGCCGGTCACCGCCGGCGGGCTGCGATGGTTTGGGACGCATGGGAAGCGGTCGCCCTCGAACCAGCAGCGCCGGGATGACGGCGCGCAACCGGCTACGCGGGTCCGCCACTCGGCGCCTTCCTGCGCCAGCACTGCTGGACGCCGGCACGCACGGCCAGTTCTTCGGCGTGGCTGTGCGGCGGGGGCTGGCCGGCATTGCCGTGAGCGAGCCGGGCACGGCCGGGCGTGTGATCGAGCGCTGCATCCTCGCCGCCGCAACGGCGCACCGCGTGCCCATGGACATCGGCCCCATGCAGGTCAACGAGACCTGGCTGCCCGACCTGGCCCGGCACTGGCGCACCTCGGTCCCGCAAGCCTTTGTCGCGCTGCGCGATGACTTCTGGGAAGGGGTTGGCTTCTACCATTCCCGCAACCCCGGCTATTCGCGGCCTTTACCCTGCACGCTGGGCGCAAGCGTGACGAGGCGATGGCGTTGCTGGGCGACCTAGCCACTTCGCTGCCGGACGGGCATAGTGGTGACAGCCCAGCCGGTCCGGCCGCGCCTCTCGCATTCCCCCAGGCGGTCGTGGCCCGTGCGGATGCGGTGCTGACGGATGCCGCCTTGGCCTCCCCCTGTGTGGAAGCCGCTGGACGCCATGCCTGCACGGCGTCGGCCCTGGTGTCGGTGTTGACGCTCGCGCGGGCGCAGGCCGGTGTGCTGGCCCTGGCCGGGTTCAACTTCCTGAAGCTCACCCTGACCGTTGCAGGATGCCACATCATGGCACGCCGGTTGCGCCGCTGCGTCGAGGCGCGCGCGGTCCAGGCACTGGCCACCTGGCTGGACGCCCAGCCGCAGCTCGGCCGGGACATGTTCGCCCGGGGGTAGCCGAAGGTTCTGGGCCTGCTCCTCGCGGTCGAACATGAGGCCGACGCAATTGAGTTCCTCCTGGGCGTCGATGGCGCTGTTCGACGACGACTTGCCCAACCCCGGTGCCGTGTCCCGCTACCGGCCGCACTGGCTCGACCTCCACTCCCTCCCGGACGCCCGCCTGCGCATCCTACAACATACGTCAGCCACCAACCTGGCAACACCGCTTGCGGGCTACGGCAGGCCAGGCTCCACGAGAAAGGTGTAGGTCGCTTGGTAGGGCCTTCGCTCCTCGCTTCCCTCATGCGCGGCGTCGCATCCGGTGGACGGGATGGCGCCACCTTGGGTATCGGTGCGCAGCACATAGCCGACGCCGCTCAGCAACCCGCTGCCAATGTGCTGGGACGCGCGGAGTACGAGCCAGGGGATGGCGCCCCGCGCCGGGGCCGGAACCGAGGTGACCACCGTGCCAAACACCTTGCTGCCGTCCGTGGCCGTCCAGCTCGGGCCTGCTCCATGTTCGCCCTGGACTGTGCCGTCCACATCGGTCAGCAAGGCGTCCGGACGCTGCAGCGTCCAGGCGAACCGTTCCCCGTCGCGCTTGCACGCGTAAACCTGCGACCCCGTGCCGATCCAGCGCATAACGCCGTCCACCGGCGTGGCCGCCTGTGCTCTCGGCGCCAGCAAGCCTGCGGTGCACACCAACGCGACAGCGCCGCACCCGGCGCCGGCAAGCCAGATCCATTTCCCCATCGTCCAGTCCTCCGTTGCGTGTTGCCAAGACATGAGTATGCCCACCTCAGACCTTGAGAAGGTGCGACACGGGGGTGACTGCACCGCCCGGGCGGATTGCGGCAGCGACAAGGGCGGCTTCGGTCAGTTGCGCGTCGTCAATCACGGTCATCATGCCGGCTCACGTCTTAGGGCTTTGGCAATAACGCGATCCAGGGCCAGGGGACCGGACCCTCCAAGCACGAGCGCAACAAGCGCGGCCAGGTATAGCAGGTCCGTCTCGTAGCCGGGTTGTCCAAAATGGGCGCCGGATGCGTCCACCGACATCAGCTTGATCGAGCTGGAGCCGTTCGGAAGATGGACGGTGAGAATCACCACGAGCAGCACAACGATCATGGGTATGCTCGCAAGCGGTATGAATGCGCCAACGAAGACAGCCAGGCCGCCCAACAGTTCCACAAGAGCTGTCGCCCATGAGAGGAGCGCAGGGGAATTGCATACCACTCCTGCCAGTGCGCCGGCGGAAGCCGGATACAGCGTGAGATCAGGTTGTTCATAGGAGCTGCTTCGATTCTTAGGGAGTTTGCCATGGGACGGAGGACAGCTCCCGTCAGGGCCGGCCTTTGGTCATACAGAGCGCGACGAACGGGGGCTGTCCAGATGTTGTGGATGGAGACGGGAGCGGTGTGACCGGCCGCGTGAGGCCGGCTGGAAGAGCGTGGATGGGGTTGGTGCTGCGGCTGGTCGAGACGCTTGGGGAGGGGGGATCGACGTCTTGGAAATCGGCCGGACCGGCGACCTGCGCGGCATCGCCAACCTGGGGCTGACGCTGTCCGAGGCTAAGCGGTTGCCGGCCCGAGTGCAGCAGCAAGCCAGCACCGTATCGTGCAATCGACGCTTCACCCCAGGATGGACCAAGGTACGAGGCCATCCGCAGGCAACATCGAGGCACGATACGCAAACGCTGTTGTGCTGCCCTTGGCGCCCTGATTGCCCCAGGAGCGCTGAAGGGCCACTCGTTGCCACGCCAGCGGTTCCGGACCTTTTCCGCCCTCGGCTGGTCAGGCGGGCAGCTCATAGCCAAGCGCGGCCTCCGTTCCGATCGTTTGCCGAACGGCTGGGCGGGCCAGCATCCGGTCGTGGTGGGCGGCAAGGTTCGGGAATGCATCGAGTCCCGGCTGCAGCGAGGCGTTGAAGCGCCAGAACAGCCGGAACAAGTGGATGTCGGCGACACAGTAGCGGCCAAGCACCCAACCTGGCCCGGCCATCCTGGCTTCGGCAATGGCCCAAACGGACATTGCATGGTCCAGGCCTTGCCGCCGGGCCGAGTGCAGCGTCGATGCGGCGAAGGACAGCCACGACAGCGCGTGCGCTTCCGCCTCCGCGTCCCCGGGCAGCAGCCCGGCATCCGGGAAACGCCGGGCGAGGTAGAACAGGATCGCGGCCACCTCCGTCAGTGGCCGGCCATCGATCAGAAGGGTGGGAACCTTGCCGGCCGGGTTGAGCGCCAGGTAGGCCGGGCTGCGATTCTCGCGGCGGCGGAAGGACAGCGGGCGTGCCTCAAACGCAGCGCCGATCTCATGCAGCATGATGTGGACGGCCATCGAGCTTGCGCCCGGCGCGAAGAACAGGGTCAGCATCCGTCGCTCCTCATCCCTTCGGCAAGCGGGCGCACCCTGGCCGACGAGAGGCCGATCTTGTCGTCAGCGACGAATCGCGCTGCTTTTGGAAAAGCCCTGCGGCGCCCCACTCGGTTTCGCCATGCCGCAGCAGGGCAATCCCGGTTGTCATGTCCGGCCCGTTGCGGTCCAGCGCGCGACCATGAGCCGGCCATGGATGGAGGCCTGCCGGGCCGCCCGGTCCCAGTCATAGACGACGGCGCGCAGCTCGGCTGACCACGCGCCACCCGGCCTGCGCGTGATCACGGCGTAGCGGGCGTGCGGCGCGCCGGTCTCGATCGCGTGCGGGACCGCGCCGTCGTCGGTATAGGCCGGCATGCCGACGCTGCCCGGGTTGACCACCAGCACGGGGCCGAGCTGCACCATCCGCGGCACGTGCGTATGGCCGCACAGGACGAGAGTGGCAGCGCCGATGCCTTGGAGCCGCGAACGGATGGCATCCTCGGATGCCAGCACCGGACGGCCCGAGGACACGTCCTCCAGCAGGTAGTCGAGGTCGCCACCGGCCGGACTGCCATGACAGGCGAACACGTCGCCGTCGGCAAGCCGAAGCGTCTTCGGCAGGCTTCCGATCCACTGGAGGTGAGCCGCCGAAAGGAACGGCCGCGCGAAGGCCACGGAGGGACTCGTGTCGTCGCCTTCCAGGAGGTTGCGTTCGTGGTTGCCGGCGACGGTCGGGCAGCCGAGCGCCATTTGCGCGTCCGCGCTGCCGGCCGGGTCGAACGGGCCGGTGGCGAGGTCGCCGAGGTTGACGACGAGGTCGGGCGAGGCCGCGCGCAGGTCGGCGGTCACGGCTTGCAGAGCCAGGAGGTTGCCGTGGGCGTCGGCAAGAACGGCGATGCGCATGACAGGACGTTGGCACGGGAGGCAGCGGCGCGCCATTGTCGCCTGTTGGGGCGCAGCGCATGCGGCTGGCGGCGGAGCAGCCGTGGTTGGCCGGGGTGCGATCCATCTTCAGCAGCGCTGAACGGAAAGCGGTGGATGTGGCCGAGCTGCTGGCCGCAAGGTTCCGGCTCAGCCCCATCATCATCAAGGGCTTGGGCGAGAATAACCGTTCCGCGATCAGCCATGACGATGACCAACCAGGCGGCGGGGCGGCAACGCCTACTCGTTCCACAAGGAAAGCCGCCGGCTCCTCTCGAACTGGCGACGCATCGAAAGGTGAGGCGCGCCTGGTCGAGCCCGGCTTATGCTCGGTATAGCAGAAGGAAGTCTGCATGGACTGCGTTTTGAGGCGCCTTGGCCGGGATGAAATGGACCAAGCCGCCATCGTCCACCGGAAAGCGTTCGATGACCGCCTTCCATGGTTAGCCGGGCTTCACACGCCTGCCGAGGACCGCGCCTTCTTTCAAAGTCGCGTGTTCACGGAGTGCGAAGTCTGGGGTGCGATCAACCGGGAACTGGCTGGCTTCATCGCGTTCCGTAAGGGATGGGTCGATCAGCTCTATGTCCTGCCGCAATGGCAAGGGCGTGGATGGGGTCAAGCTCTGCTGCAAACCGCGAAGGCGGCCTCAACGAGCCTGCAGCTTTGGACGTTCCAGCGGAACATGCCCGCTCGACGCTTCTACGAGAGACAGGGTTTCGTTGCCGTCCAGGAAACCGACGGGAGCGGCAACGACGAGCGTGAACCGGACATCCTCTATCGCTGGCAAAAGGGAGGATGAGTTGCCTGATCGCCATCTAGCAGCCTGTCGGAGTGAGTTTTTGAGCGTTTTTGCGTGCCTGGGCTGATCG
>CAXTCN010000163.1:0-10050 GCA_964242575.1 uncultured Acetobacteraceae bacterium
GGTGTGGCGGAGCAGACTCAACACGGCCGATCCAGCAGCGTTGAACAGCCCTGCCGAAGAAGTGCTGCGCGAGAAGAAGGTGCCCGGTCGATGAAACCGGGAGGAACTCCGTGCCGCCTTCCAGAAGGCCCAACAGTGCGGCCTTCATTGCTTCAATCAGCGTCATAGGTCTCCCTGTCCCCTCGCCACGTTAGCGGGCGTGACCTGACCTCCTGGAAATTCCTCTTCCGCATCGTGTGTGGTTGTAACAAATCCACATTGCTGTCGGTCAGTGGACACAGGGCGGCTTCGGCCGACCAGAGGCCCTCGCATCTAAAACGCCTCTTCTTTTGAGGATGCGCTTTCAGCTTCGACCGTTCCCCGCCTTTGCAGCCACAGCATCACGAGCCAGCACAGAAGAGCCCAGCCGGCACCACCGACCCAACCCGCCAGCACATCGGTCGGCCAGTGCACGCCGAGGTACACGCGGCTCACGCCGATGATCGCAGTGAGCAGTCCGGCGACGGCCAGGAAGTAGACCCTGACCCGGCTGTCGGCCTGCGTGCGGGCGAGCAACGCGCCGAGGGTCAGGTAGACCACGGCCGACAACATGGCGTGGCCGGAGGGGAAGCTCTGGCTGTAGACGACCTGGCCATGCGGCACGAGCTCGGGGCGCGGCCGCGCAAAACCCCATTTCAGCGCGTGGCTGAGCAGGAGAGCGGTGACGATCGCCACCGCGACCGTGATCGCAGCGTGGCGCTTGCGCGTCAGGACCAAGTAGCCGATGGCAGCGACGGTCACAGTGACCAGGACGCCCGTGCCGCCGAGCGCGGTAAAGTCGCGCATCATCTCTTCGAACCAGCGCGGACCTATGGGGTCAGCTGGATCGACGGCACTGCGCAGGCTCAGCAGGAGAAAGGTATCGAACGCCCGTGTTTCGCCCTCGCCCACCTCGGCTGCGAGCGTGACGAAGGCGAGCAAGCCGGCGGCGACCGCCAGCATTGCAACGAGCACGCCCAACTCCTGCCGCATGAACCAGGCGCGAGCACGGCCTGGAAGCAGTCGCTGTGCCAAAATCCTCATGTGCCCCACCTGACGCCTTCGACCAACTTGATGCCTTTACTCCGACTCTGAGACCTCACCATGGCCGGTTGCTTGAAGCTGCCTCGCAACGCTGGCTTCCTCATGGCCGGGGAGGTGCAGGCGGGCGATGGCGCACGAGACGGTAGAGATATGCCGCGACGGTTCCAGCCACGATGACCTTCGAGACGGGGTCCACATAGTCGGCAACGGTGGCGTACTGTCCTTCGAGCAGGTAGCCCGCTCCTGCAAGCAGGCCGGTCCACAACAGTGTCCCCAGCGCCGAAAACGCAAGGAAGGGCAGCAGAGCCATCCGGGCGATGCCGGCCGGCACGGAGATGAGCGTGCGGACACCCGGGACGAGGCGGCCAAGAAACACGGCCGTGCCGCCGTGCCGCCCGAACCAGCTCGACGCCGCGTCTACGTCTCTTGCCGACACTGTGAGCCATCTGCCGTGGTGATCGGCCCAGCGCTGCAGGCGCTCGGCCCCGAGGAGCTTGCCAGCATAATACCAGGGCAGCGCGCCCAGCATCGAGCCAACGACCCCGGCGACGATCACCAGAACGAGGTTGAGGCTTCCCCGGGCAGCCGCGAACCCCGCCATCGGCATGATGAGCTCCGAGGGGATCGGCGGAAACACGTTCTCCAGGAACATGAGGAAGGCCACGCCGAGGTAGCCCGATCGCGAGACGATATCGACGATCCATTCGAACACGGGTCAGGATCCTTCAGTAAAACACAGGGTGGTGGATGGCGCACCGAGCTTGCGATTGGTGAGGTGCTGCAAGCGGCTGCGGCTCGGCATTGCGTGCGTTGAGCCTCGAAAGCGACAAGTCCGATCGCCCGAGACGGCTGACAGGTCCGGTCGCCTCACGGGTGTGCCCGGCGCGGAACTGCCAGGCGGTCCGGCAATCGGCTGAGAACAGCCTCGTAGAGTCGCTCGATCGGTGGCGCAGCCCAGACCCGCATTGCTGGCACGATCAGGTGCGCGACGGCTGCCGCAAGCAGGCCTGTCGGTGCCGACATGAGCACGTCCACCGGGAAATGCACGCCCAAGTATACCCGAGCCCAACCAGTGGCGATGCCGAGCAGGCAAGTCATGATGCCCAAGCGGCGGGAGGCGCCAGTGAGAACCAGGCCGAGCCCCAGGCTCCAGGCAAGGGTGGCATGGTCGCTCGGAAATGAGTTGTCGGCGACGTGCGCTATCCAGGTGTGCCCGACGCCTGCCATGAACGGCCGGGGCTCGTACCAGATCGTCCCGAGCAGCATGTTCGCTGCCTGCCCGGCGAACAAGCCCGCTGCGACCGCGAGCAGGGCCGGGCGCCGGTTCGCATGGCCCCACACCCACAGGCATGCGAGCAACACCGGCGCGAGCAGGGCAGGGCTGGCCGCCAGGGCCTCGGCAGCGAGCAGCATGGCACCACCGGGAGACGCCGGTGCGTTCAGGAGCAGGAAAAGGTCGGTGTTCCATAGCATCGGGTCGGGCCTCCGCCGCACGATGGGAACGTGCGATCCGGCGCTCCCCGTACTCTGGTCCGCCGCGCCCGTCACCGCCCAACCGCGACCCTTACCGATCCGTATGGCTGGCTCAACCAACCGCCAATGTTGGCCGCACCATCTCGTGCCACGTACTGCCAGAGGTAAGCCCCATGCACATCCACCGCCTTTGCTGCTTCTACAGACTGCCTGCCCGAGGCTGGAGCGTTCCGGCATGAGTGTCCCGCTGTCAGCCTGGCTGCAGGCAATGATCTCCGCTCACGGCGCCTGGGCAGTCGGCGTCATGGTCAAGCTGGAGAGCCTTGGCCTACACCATTGCCTGGTGAGACGGCGCTGATTGCCGCCGCGATCTACGCCGGCACCACGGGCGACCTGTCCATCACGGGCGTGCTGGCTGCAGCGCTGGTCGGCGCAGTAGTGGGTAATAGCGCGGGCTACCTGATTGGCCGCGTCCTGGGCTGGCCGTTCCTGTTGCGCCATGGCCGCCGGGTCGGCCTGACGCAGGACAGGCTGAAAATCGGCCGCATGCTGTTCCTCCGGCACGGCGGCAAGGTGGTGTTCTTCGGCCGCTTCGTGGCCTTTCTGCGTGTTCTGGCTGCTTCGTTGGCGGGCGCGAGCGGCATGCCCTAGCCGCGCTTCGTCCTGTTCAACGTCGCCGGCGCCATTGTGTGGGTGACCCTGTTCGGGGGTGCGACCTACCCGCTTGGAACGCAGGCGCACCGCTTGCTGAGGCCGCTGGGCCTTGCAATGTTGGCGATCGGCCTCGCAGGCACGGTGACTGCGGTGATACTGGTGCGTCGTGCGGAAGCCCAGTTGGGAGCCGAGGCGGGTAGCACCCTGCCGTAGCGCGCCCGGCAACATTGGGATTTCTCAACCCGGGAGCCAAGGTGGCCCAACCCGGCCCAGAGCAGGTTCGCCGCTCTTGCAACGGCAACCGGAGCGTGCCGCCATGCCCCACATCGTCCCTTCTCACACTTCCACGGAACTTGCCGAAATAGACCGTGGATCCGCGTCCGCTTGGGCGGCAGTTCCACGGATGACGGCACGGGGGCAGCCATGAGCGTCCTGGCAGGCAGCCAAGCCCGCGACATGCTGAACAAGGTCCCCGAGGTCACGCTGATCTTCTGGATCATCAAGATCATGGCAACGACCGTGGGCGAGACCGGGGCCGACTACCTGGCCGTGCACGTGGGCCTCGGCACGGCCGTCACGGGCGGGATCATGGTCGCCCTGCTGATCGGCGTGCTGCTCGTGCAGCTGCGCTCGCGGCAGTATGTGCCGTGGATCTACTGGTTGACTGTCGTTCTCGTGAGCGTGGTGGGAACCCAGCTCACCGACGCCCTCACGGACCGGCTGGATGTCAGCCTCTACGTGAGCACGACCGTCTTCGCCTTGCTGCTGGCTGCGACCTTCGTGGCCTGGTATGCGAGCGAGCGGACCCTCTCGATCCACACGATCACCACCACACGGCGCGAACTCTACTACTGGGCGGTCATCCTGTTCACCTTCGCCTTGGGCACCGCCGCCGGCGACTTGGCGACGGAGGCGTTGAGCCTCGGCTTCACCGTCGGCGTCTGGGTGTTCGGCGCACTGATCGCGGCCATTGCCGGGGCTTACTACCTTGGCGCCAACGCGGTCCTCACCTTCTGGCTGGCCTACATCTTGACACGACCGCTGGGAGCCTCGCTCGGCGACCTGCTGTCCCAGTCCCAGCCCAATGGCGGATTGGGGCTGGGCACCATCAACACGAGCATCGTCTTCCTGACCGTCATCGTGGTCCTGGTCACGCTCGTGAGCTTCCGCCCGAACGGACTGCCGAAGACGACAGGGGAAGCGTGAGCCGGCCCGGCCGGCAGATCGCACCCGGCGTCCCAACTCGATCCACGTCGCTGCGGACCAACCAAGAATGGAGACACGTCATGAATAAGCTCAAGCTCACCCGGACCCTGTGCTTGCTGCCCGTGTTCGGACTCGCGTCGTTGGGCGCCGGGGTTCTCTTGCCTTCAACCGGCATCGTCGCGACGGCTGAGGCAGCCAGCACCGGGAGGATGGGCGACCTCTCGTCCTACCGGGCCATTGTGGCCGACACTGCCGCCATGGTCGACAAGGGTGACCTTGCCGGTGCCAAGACCCGGGTCAAGGATCTCGAGCTGTCCTGGGACGAGGCGGAACCTTCGCTGAAGCCGCGCTCGTCGGCGGAGTGGCGCACCATCGACAAGGCCATTGATCGTGTCCTGACGGCGTTGCGCGTCGACAAGCCCGACGCTGCCTCCTGCAAGCAATCCCTGGCCGACCTGCTCGTGGCCATGGACGCCTCCAGCAGCAAGGTCTGAGCTTCACCTGCGGCGGCACGGGGTTGGGAAGCCGTATAGCTCCGTCACAGGCCGCCCAACCCTCCCGCGCCTAGTTTCATCCTCAGCGGCCGGCGTCGTGCCACCGCTCACCAGGACAAGGAGATTACCTCATGTACAAGAAGCGCATTCTTCCAGTCGCCCTTGCGGCACTTGTGGCCACCGGCGCTGCCGGCGGCTTCGCCTTCGCCCAGGACCGGGGCCAGTCGGGCCGTAACGAGGCGTCGCTGGCCGCGACCACGGTCACGCTGCAGCAGGCGATCGCCACGGCGGAGCAGCAGGCAGGCGGCCGTGCGGTCAGCGCCGATATCGAGCGGGAGCGCGGCGCCATGCTGATCGAGGTCAAGGTTGCGGGGCCGCAGGGCGTCAAGGCCGTCATGGTGGATGCCCAGTCCGGCCAAGTCACCGCGACCCGTGACAGCGGCCAGGACGACCAGGACGACAAAGACAACGACTAGACCCAACCAGCAACAGGGCGCGGCCATCATGGCCGCGCCTCTCCCCACAGGAGGCCCGTATGTCGCTTCTCGCCATCCAGAACCTTCGCCTTGTGTTTGGTAAGGCGACGGTGCTGTACGACGTGTCGCTCAGCGTCAGCCCAGGTGAGATCGTTGGCCTGCTCGGGCCGAACGGCGCGGGTAAGACCACGACCATGCTGGCGGCCGTCGGCCTGCTGCGGCCGCTTTCCGGTGAGGTGCGAATTTTCGGCCGTGACCCGTGGCGGGATGGGCCGGAGCTGCGCCGCCGCATCGGCGTGTTGCCGGACCCGAACGGCTTCCATGACTGGATGACGGCGCCGGACTACCTCGCCTTTTTCGCCCGGCTGTATGGGGCAGCGCTGGACGATGCTTCGATCACCCGGCGGCTGCAGGCAGTCGGCCTTGCTGCCCGGCCCGGGCAGGCCATCGGCACCTTCTCGCGCGGCATGCGCCAGCGCTTGGGCCTCGCCCGCGCCCTGGTGGCGGACCCGGAGCTGCTGGTGCTGGACGAGCCGACCAACGGACTCGACCCGCGCGGGCGGCGGGACATGCACGACCTCCTGGCGACCTTGGCCCAGCAGGGCACCGGCATCCTGCTGTGCACGCACCTGCTGGACGACGTGGAGCGGCTGTGCCAGCGCGCATGTTTCATCGCCGGTGGGCGCACCGTGGTCGAGGGCCGCATCGCCGATCTCCTGGGTGGCCATGTCCAGCGCAACCGGTTTCGGCTGGAGTTGTCGGGTCAGGTGTCTGCCGCGACACCTGCGCCGGCGCACATCCGGGTCCTCGCCCAGGATCGGGGCTGGGCGGTCGTGGACGTGGACCCAGCGGTGCAGCCCGACACCGCATGGCGCGAGCTGCTGTTCCTGGGCTGGCCCATCACGGCGATCACCCACGAGGGCGGCGGGTTGGAACAGCTTTATCTGGACGTGGTGCAACCCGGCGGTACACCGGCTGACCCCCTCATGCCAGAGAGGGTGGCATGAGTGCCGTAACCCTCCTGGCCCGCAAGGAGGCGAGCGAGCTGCTGCTGTCGCCGCGCGGCCTCGGCTGGCTGCTGGCGGTTGCTGCGGCATTGTCCGGGTTCGCCCTGTTGCTGATCGGCAGCAAGGAGCTGAGCCTGCTCGACAACGCGCAGGTGGTCTATGACATGCTCGGCATCGTCACGGCGCTCGGCGCGTTGCTGGCGGTCGCCGCCGGCACGGACGCCATCGCAGGCGAGCGAGAGCGGGGCAGCCTGCTGCCGGTGCTGTTGGCTCCGGTGTCGCGGACCGGGCTGCTGCTGGGCAAGATCGGCGGCCAGGCGGCGGCATGGATCGTCATGCTGGCGGTCGCGCTGCCCTATCTCTGGGCGGTCGGCAGCACCGGGCAGAACCTGCTGGGCGGCAGCGTCGCGCTGCTGCTGCTAGGGACGCCCGTGGTGCTCGGCTTCGGGTTCCTGGCGCTCGGCCTCGGCGCGCGGCTCGGCTCCGCGCGGGGCGCCTTGATGCTATGCCTGGTGGCGCTGCTGCTGTCCGCGAGCCCCTTGCTGCTCGGACCCAGCCTGCGGCAGTCCGCGGTGGGCTTGGCGTTCGACGCGGTCAACCCGTTCTCGGCGGCGCTGAACGCCTACGACGCCGTGGTCATCGACGGGCAGGGCGCGGTGGCGCAGGCCTGGCATGGACTGGTCGCTTTGTTGTGGCTTGGGGGCACCGCCGCCTTCGCTGCCGTAGGCGTCTGGCAGCTCCGGCATTAGAAGAGAAAGCGCCATGCACACTCTACCTCTCAAGGCCGCCTTGTTGCTGGCCGTGGCATCGTGGCCGGCCCTCGCACAGCCGGTGCCGGCCACCGGTGCCGCAACGCCGTCGTTGCAGGTCGAGCTCGCGCCTGATCCCGGCAACCCCGCGTCCCCCCAAATGGGCGACCACGTGCTGTACCGGAGCAAGATCCGCAACGCGGGTGCAGCGCCGATGCAGGGGGTCGTCGCCTGGGTCAGCCTCGTCCAGGTGGACCCTGGCCAGGAACAGCCGGTGGATCTTGAGGACTGGAGCGCGCACAAGGCCATCACCGTGTCACGGCTCGAACCCGGCCAGGCTATCTCGACCGAGTGGCCGGTGCGGCTGATCGCCTCCGGGCACTACCGCGTGGTGGTCAGCGCCGCCGCAGGGGACGGCGCGCTGTCGCCCAGCCCGTTCGTGAACCTGGCCGTCCGCCAGAAGCCGGTGGTGATGTTGAGCCGCGTGCTGCCGGTGGCGCTCGGCGTGCCGGCGCTGCTGCTCGCCAGCCTGTTGCTGCGCCGTCGGCGGGGCTGGGGAAGCGCTGCATGAGGGTGTTGGTCATCGAGGACGATGCGGAGACGGCCAGCTACATCGTGCGCGGCCTGACCGAGCACGGGCACGTGGCGGACCATGCGCCGGATGGGCGCGACGGGTTGTTCATGGCCGGTGGCGGCGGGTATGACGTGCTGGTGGTGGACCGCATGCTGCCTGGGCTCGACGGGCTGGGCCTGGTCCGCACGCTGCGCGGCGCCGGCGTCAACGCGCCGGTGCTGTTCCTGACCGCGGTGCGCGGCGTCGGCGACCGGGTCGCGGGGCTGGAGGCGGGCGGCGACGACTACATGGTGAAGCCGTTCGCGTTCGCGGAGCTGCTGGCCCGGCTCAACGCGCTCGCCCGTCGTCCGCCGCTGTCCGACGTGCCGACGGCACTGCGCGTCGCCGACCTGGAGATGGACCTGCTCAAGCGCACGGTGACGCGCGGCGGCGAGACCGTGGACGTGCAGCCGCGCGAGTTCCGGCTGCTGGAGTTCCTGATGCGCCACGCCGACCGGGTGGTGACGCGCACCATGCTGCTGGAGGGCGTGTGGGACTTCCACTTCGACCCCAAGACCAACATCGTCGAGACCCACATCAGCCGCCTGCGCGCCAAGCTCAGCCGCGGCGGGCGCGACCCCGAGCTGATCCACACCGTCCGCGGGTCCGGCTACGTGCTGCGTGCCTCGCCCGCGTAGGCTGGCCCGCTTGCCCCGGCTGCTGCGCACGGCGAGCTTCCGGCTCGCCGCGCTCTACGTCGGCCTGTTCCTGGCCTCGGCCGCCGTGCTGGGCGCGGCCGTGTTCCTGACCGTCAGCAGCGCGCTGGAGCAGCAGACGACGGCGCGGATCGAGACCGAGACGGCCTTCCTGCGCGACGAGTTCCGCGCCGCCGGCCTGGAGCGCCTCCTGGTGCTGGTGCGTTCGCGCGGCCGCGGCGCCAGCGCGCTCGACTACCTCGTGCAGGGACCCGGCGGCGCGCACCTCGCGGGCGAGATGTCCGCCGATGCCGCCCTGCGACCGGGCTGGACCCGCGTCGAGATCGAGGAGGCGCACGAGGACGGCGGCCGGCCGGAGAGCGTGCGCGCGCTCGTGACCGAACTGGACGGCGGGCTGCTGCTGGCGGTGGGCGACGACCTCGGCCGCGCCGCCGAGATCCACGAGGCCATCCTCACCGCCTTCGCCGGCGCGGTTGGGCTCGCCACCCTGCTGGGCGTGGGCGGCGGCGTCCTGCTCAGCCGCGCCTTCCTGGCGCGCGTCGACGCCATCGCCCGCACCGCCGAGGCGATCATCGAGGGCGACCTACACCGCCGGGTGCCGGTGCGCGGCACTGGCGACGACCTGGATCGCCTGGCCGACACGCTCAACCGTATGCTGGACCGTATCGGCGCCTTGATGGACAGCTTGCGCCAGGTGTCCAGCGACGTAGCGCACGACCTGCGCACGCCGTTGTCGCGCCTCCGCCAACGGCTGGAGGGAGCGCTCGCCCATGCAGGCACCGTGGGCGAGTATAAGGCGGCGGTCGAGGGCGCCATCGGCGAGGCGGAGGGATTGCTGGAAACGTTCTCCGCGCTGCTGCGCATCGCGCAGGTGGAAGGCGGCTCGCCGCGGGCCGGGTTCCGCGACGTGGACCTGAGCGGCATCGCCGAAGCCGTCGTGGACGCCTTTTTGCCCGACGCGGAGGATGGCGGCCGAACGCTTGCAGGTGAGATCGTGAAGGGGATGGTGGTGCGGGGCGATCAGGAGCTGCTGACCCAAATGCTGGCCAACCTGGTGGAGAACGCGCTGCACCATACGCCGCCGGGAACCCGGATCAGGGTGCGGCTCACCCCGGTTGCCACCAGCACGCAGCTTGTGGTCGAGGATGACGGTCCAGGCGTGCCGGAGGAGGACCGCACGCGCATCCTGCGGCGCTTCTACCGTGGCGAGCGCAGCCGCACGACACCGGGCAATGGGCTGGGCCTCAACCTGGTCGCAGCCGTTGCCGAGCTGCACGGCGCGGAGTTGCGCATTGAGGATGCCGCGCCGGGGTTACGGGTGATCGCTTGCTTTTCAAAAGCCGGTGGCCTGCGATGATTGGCATCCATTTTGTGGTCCATGTGAAGCCCAACACCGGCATTACGAAATTGTATACGCCAGGACAACCTCCAGCGACGAACACCCTGGCACTCTTCCTTCCAATGATGAGGCGTCCCGCTTCGTCCTGCGAACACGAAGGAAATGCCCCATGGTGCGCGACAAGCTGACTGCCGCGGTCCTTGCTGGAGCTGTTGCCACCAGCATGCTGGTCACCTCTGGCGCTGTTTACGCCCGGAGTGGGTGTGATACCAGACGCCCTTTGCATTGACGCAAACGTGCGTAGGTTCGGCTTGGTGCGGA